>JALZCZ010000388.1 GCA_030862825.1 Actinomycetota bacterium
GCTCCACGTCGAGGTCGCCGCGCAGGGCGCCCGACTCCTTGCCGTCGCGAAGCAGGGTCATCCAAACTTTGCGCGACTGCGCGTTGCGCTCCGCCAGGTAGGCGAACCGGTCGAAGCCGCCGAGGTAGTCGGCCTCGTTCTGGAAGATCGCGACCTCGTGCGGGTGGCGGTCGATCGCCTCGAAAGAGACCCGGACGGCCTGCTCGAGCTTGCTGCGGGCGTCGTCGTCGCTGGCCAGAATGGCGTCGTACTTGCCGAACAGCTCCTCCTGGAACGTGGAGAGGATCTCGTCGATCATCGACTCCTTGGAGTCGAAGTGGTGGTAGAGGCTGCCGGACAGGATGCCGGCGGCGTCGGCGATGTCGCGGACGGTCGTGTTCTTGAAGCCCTTGCTCGCGAAGAGCTGCGCCGCGATCCGGAGCAGCTCGGCGCGGCGGGTGGGGGTCGCGAGCTCAGGCATGTTGGCTGCTCACCGAGACGACCTCGCCGGTCAGGTACGTCGCGTAGTCGCTGGCCAGGAAGACCATCACGTTGGCCACCTCCCAGGGCTCCGCGGCCCGGCCGAACGCCTCGCGCTGCTTGAGCTCGTGCAGCAGCTCGTCGGACGTCACCTTCGCCAGGAAGGGGTGCATGGCCAGGCTGGGGCTGACCGCGTTGACCCGGATGCCGTGCGGCGCCAGGTCGAGCGCGGCACACCTGGTCAATGCCATCACCCCAGCCTTCGCGGCGGCGTAGTGGGCCTGCCCCTCCTGCGCGCGCCACCCGATCACCGACGCGTTGTTGACGATCACGCCCTTCCTTCCGGCCGCCACGAACCGCTGGCCGGCGGCCCGGACGCACCGGAACGTGCCGGTCAGGGTGATGTCGAGGACCTTCGACCACTGCTCGTCGGTCATCTCGAGCACGCTCGCGGTGCCGCCGAGGCCGGCGTTGTTGATCATGATGTCGACGCCGCCCAGCTCCTCGGCCGCGTCGAGCAGGGCGCCCACCTGCGCCTCGTCGGTGACGTCGCAGACCAGCTGGCGCACGCGCTCGGGACCGAACTCCGCTCCCAGCGCGTGCTCGGCCTCGGACAGCCGCCGCTCGTGGGTGTCGCCGAAGACGACTGCCTTCGCGCCCTCCTCGAGGACTCGCCGGACCACGGCCGCGCCGATGCCGGCACCCGCCGCCGCCGTCACGACGACCACTTTGTCGGTGAGCAGGCCGTGACCCGGCACGTAGGCGGGTGCGGGCTGCTCGGGTCGCGTTGCCGTCATGGGCGAGCCTCTCGGGGAAGGCCGAGCACACGCTCGGCCAGGATGTTCTTCTGGATCTCGTCGCTGCCGCCGTAGATGGTGTCGGAGCGGGAGAAGAGGAAGAGGCGCTGCCACTCGTCGAGGTCGTACGCCGTCCCGGACCGGCGCACCAGCAGACCGGCGGGCCCGGCGACATCCATGGCCACCTCGCCCAGTCGCTGGTGCCAGTTGGCCCAGACCAGCTTGAAGATCGAACCGGCTCCCCCGCCCGCCGCCGAGTCGTCGCCGGCGCCGACCGCGGAGAGGCCGCGCAGCGCCTGCACCCGGATCACCTCGAGCTCCGCCTTGAGCCGGACCAGCCGGTCGCGCAGCAGGGGGTCGTCGATGGCGCCGTTGTCCTTGGCCAGGGCCACGACGCCGGCCAGCTCGCGGGCGTAGTCGACGGTGTGCGCGATCGTGGAGACACCGCGCTCGAAGCCGAGCAGGCCCATCGCGACCGCCCAGCCGTTGCCGGGCTCGCCGACCACGAGGTCGGCGTCGGTGCGGGCACCGGTGAAGAAGACCTCGTTGAACTCCGAGCCCCCGGTCAGCTGCTCGATCGGACGGATCTCGACGCCGTCCTGGTCCAGCGGCACCAGCAGGAACGAGAGGCCGTGGTGTCGGCTCGAGCCGGGCTCGGTGCGCGCGATCACGAACGCCCACTGCGAGAAGTGCGCGTTCGACGTCCACACCTTCTGTCCGTCGATCACCCACTCCCCACCCTCGAGGCGGGCCCGGGTCTGCACGTTGGCGAGGTCGGAGCCGGCGTCGGGCTCCGAGTAGCCCTGGGCCCACAGCTCCTCGACCGCCACGATCTTCGGCAGGAAGCGGGCCTTCTGCTCGGGCGTGCCGAAGGCGAGCAGGGTCGGGCCGAGCAGCTCCTCCCCCAGGTGGTTGACCCGCGACGGGGCCTCGGCCCGGGCGTACTCCTCGTGGAAGATCACCTGCTGCCACAGGCTCAGGCCGCGGCCGCCGTACTCCTCGGGCCAGCCGACACAGGTCCAGCCGTGTGCGGCCAGGTGGCGGTTCCAGGCGAGCCGTTCCTCGACCTTCTCGTGGTCGCGACCCGGACCGCCCAGGCCCCTGAGGTCGGCCCAGTCGCCAGTCAGGTGCGCAGCGAGCCAGTCGCGGATCTCCATCCGGAATGCCTCGTCGTCGTCCGAGTAGCTCAGGTCCACAGGTGCTACCCTACCAAGCAATTGCTTGGTTGGGCGAAGGAGGACGGGTGACCGACACGATCCCGAGGCTGCTCCGAGAAGCGGCGGAGCGGTTCGGCGACCATCCGGCGTACGTCGAGGGCCGGGTCCGGCTCTCCTACGCGCAGCTGCTCGAGCGGGTGCGCGAGGTGGCGAGTGCCTATGCGGCTCGCGGACTGGAGCCCGGCGGCCGGGTCGTCGTCTGGGCGCCCAACAGCATCGAATGGGTCGTCGCCGGACTCGCCGTGTCGTACGCCGGCGGCGAGCTGGTGCCCGCCAACTCCCGCTACACGGGCCACGAGGTGGCCGAGATCGTGGATCGCACGGGCGCGGTCATCGTGGTGGCCGCCGACGGCTTCCTCGGGCGGACCCAGATCGCGGACCTGCGCGCGGCCAGCGACCTGCTGAGCGTGCGGGAGGTCATCGACATCGCCGACCTGCACCTCGTGATCAGCCAGCCGGGGGACATCGACTCCGTCGCCGACGCCGTCACCGCGGACGACGTGGCCGACATCCTGTTCACGTCGGGCACCACGGGTCAGCCCAAGGGCGCCATGTCGGCCCACCGCCAGACCATCGGGGTCGCGCGGGCCTGGGCCGAGCTGGGCGGGGTCCGGACCGACGACCGCTACCTCGTGGTCAACCCGTTCTTCCACTCCTTCGGCTACAAGATCGGCATCGTGGTCGGCCTCCTCACCGGCGCCACGCTCTACCCCGTCGCGACCTTCGACCTCGACCAGACCATGGGGCTGATCCAGGCGGAGCAGATCACCGTGCTGCCCGGCGCCCCTGCCATCTACCAGGCCCTGCTCGCCGCTCCCCACCGTGCCGACCACGACCTCTCCTCGCTGCGCCTGGCGGTGACCGGTGCTGCCGTGGTGCCGGTGGTGCTGATCGAGCGGATGCGCGAGGAGCTCGCCATCGACCAGGTGGTCACCGCCTTCGGCATGACCGAGGCGGTCGTGGTCACCATGTGTCGCGACGGTGACTCCGCGGAGACGGTCGCGACCACCTGCGGCCGGGCGGTCCCCGGCATGAAGACCCGGATCGCGGAGAACGGAGAGCTGCTGGTGCGCGGCGACTACGTGATGCTCGGTTATCTCGACGACCCCGAGGCGACCGCCGAGGCGATCGATGCGGACGGCTGGCTGCACACCGGCGACGTCGGGACGCTCGACGGCAGGGGCAACCTGGCGATCACCGACCGGCTCAAGGACATGTACATCTCGGGCGGTTTCAACGTGTACCCCGCCGAGGTGGAGCAGGCCCTGATGCGGATGGACGGCGTCGCCGACGTCGCCGTGGTCGGCGTACCGGACGAGCGGATGGGCGAGGTCGGAAAGGCCTACGTCGTGGCATCCGATGCCGAGGTGACTCCGGACGGCGTGGTCGCGTTCGCCAAGGAGCGGCTCGCCAACTTCAAGGTGCCGCGCGAGGTCGAGCTGACCGATGCCCTCCCGAGGAACCTCTCGGGCAAGGTACTGAAGATGGAGCTGAGGAAGTAGTGGACCTGGAACTGTCCGAGTCCGAGCTGGCCTTCCAGGCCGAGGCCCGGGAATGGCTGGCCGCGAACGTGCCCGCCGAATCGCTGCCCTCCATGGACACCCCCGAGGGCTGGGCGCTCCACCAGGAGTGGGAGGCACGCCTGGCGGCCGCGAAGTGGTCGGTCGTGTCGTGGCCGAAGGCCTACCACGGCCGCGAGGCGTCGCTGGTGGAGTGGGTGATCTTCGAGGAGGAGTACTACCGGGCCGGCGCGCCCGGCCGGGTCTCCCAGAACGGCATCTTCCTGCTCGCCCCGATCATCTTCGACCACGGCACGCAGGAGCAGCAGGACCGCTTCCTGCCCACCATGGCCACCGGCGAGAAGGTCTGGGCGCAGTGCTGGTCCGAGCCCGAGGCCGGCTCCGACCTCGCCTCCTTGAAGTCCACCGCGCGGCGCGACGACGAGCGCGGCGGCTGGGTCCTCAACGGGCAGAAGACGTGGTGCTCGCGGGCCGCCTTCGCGCACTGGGGATTCGGGCTGTTCCGCTCGGACCCCGAGGCAGCCCGGCACAACGGGCTGACCTACTTCCTGTTCCGGCTCGACGCCGACGGGGTCACGGTCCGCCCGATCGCGCAGCTGGACGGAGAGCCCGGCTTCGCCGAGGTCTTCTTCGAGGACGTCTTCGTGCCGGACGCCGACGTGCTGGGAGCGCCCGGCGACGGCTGGCGGGTCGCAATGAGCACGGCCGGCAACGAGCGCGGCCTCTCGCTCCGCTCCCCCGGCCGCTTCTGCGCCGCCGCCGACCGCCTCGTGGAGCTCTACACAACGGTTGACCCGTCACAAACGTCGGGACGGGTCACCGCTGATGCGGTCGTGGACGCGTGGATCAAGGCGCAGGCCTACCGGCTCTACACCTGGGGCACGGTGACCCGGCTCGCGGACGGCGGGGAGATGGGTGCGGCCGGGTCGGTCAACAAGGTCTGGTGGTCCGAGCTGGACATCGCTCTGCACGAGACCGCGCTCGACCTGCTCGGGCCGGAGGCCGAGGTCGACTCCACCTGGCTCGACGGCTACACGTTCTCGCTGTCCGGCCCGATCTACGCCGGCACCAACCAGATCCAGCGCAACATCATCGCCGAGCGGATCCTCGGGCTGCCTCGCGAGCCCAAGGGGGCCGGCCGATGAGGTTCGAGCACACCGCCGACCAGCGCGACTTCGCCACGTCTCTCGAGTCGCTGCTCGCGTCCGCGGACACGCCGGCCGTGGCCCGGGCCTGGGCCGACGGCGATAGCGAACCCGGCCTGAAGCTGTGGGCGCGACTCGCCGAGCAGGGCCTGACTATGCTCGCCACCGAGGCAGGCCCGGTGGAGGTGTGCGTCGCGTTCGAGGCGCTTGGCCGGCACGCGGTGCCCGGCCCCTGGGTCGAGTCCGCGGCGTACCTGCCGACGCTGCTCGGCCACGAGCTCGAGGGGATCGGCACCGTCGCCGTACCTCCGCACGTGCCCTACGCGCTGGACGCCGACGCCGCCGATCAGGTGTACGTCGTCGTCGACGGCGCTCTCGCACCCGCGGAGGCCGGAGCGATGAGACGTTCCGTCGACCGGACCCGCCGGCTGTTCGACGTCTCCCCCGGCACGCCCTCCCCCACCGGCAACCTCGACGCTGCGTTCGACCTGGCGGTGCTCGCCACCTCGGCGCAGCTGCTCGGAGCCGGCGAGCGGATCCTGGCCGACTCGGTGACCTACGTGAAGCAGCGCCGGCAGTTCGGCCGTGAGATCGGGTCCTACCAGGCGATCAAGCACGCGCTCGCCGACGTACGGATCGCCCTCGACTTCGCCCGTCCGCTGGTCGACGGTGCCGCCGTCGGTGCGATCAGCGCGTCGGCCGCCAAGGTGGCTTGTGCCGACGCCGCCTACCTCGCCTCCCGCACCGGGCTCCAGGTGCACGGGGCGATCGGCTACACCCAGGAGTTCGATTTGAGCATCTGGTTGACCAAGGTCCGCGCGCTGGTGACGGCGTGGGGGACGCCGGCGTACCACCGGGCTCGGGTCCTGGAAGGCCTGCACTGATGGAGTTCGCGTTCTCCGAGGAGCAGGCCGAGCTGGCCGCGACCGTGCGGTCCCTGCTCGCCAAGCGTGCCGACAGCGGCGCGGTCCGCGCGGCGGTCGGCACCGAGCTCGGCTACGACGAGGAGCTCTGGCAGCTCCTCTGCGAGCAGATCGGCGCGGCTGCGCTCCCCATCCCCGAGGACTACGCCGGCGCCGGCTTCTCGCTCTTCGAGTCGCTGATCGTGCTCGAGGAGGTGGGGCGGTCGCTGGCCCCCTGCCCCCTGCTCCCGTCGATCGTGGCCGCCGAGACGCTGCTGGCCTCCGCCAACACCGAGGCCTGCGCCCGGCTGCTGCCGCGGATCGCGATGGGTGAGGTCGCGACCGTTGCCCTGGACCCTGAGCTGGTGCTGCACGGCGACCACGCCACGATCCTGCTGGCCGTGGTCGACGGCGCCCTGGTCGAGGTCGAGGTCGACACCCTCGCCCGCACCTGGCTCGAGTCGATGGACCAGACGATCCGCCTCGCGCGCGTCGACCTGGCCGGAGCCGCCACGACGGTCGTCGCGGAGGACGCCTCGGCCGCCGTGGCCCGCGCCGAACTGGTCGGCGCCGTCGGCGCGACCGCCTTGCAGATCGGCCTCGCCGCGCGGGCGCTCGACATGACCGCGGCCTACAGCAAGGAGCGCGTGCAGTTCGGCCGCCCGATCGGGTCGTTCCAGGGGCTCAAGCACCGGATGGCCGACATGCTGGTGCTGCTCGAGATGTCGCGCTCGGCGTCCTGGTCGGCGTCGTACGCCGTGTCGACCGGCGCCGGCAACGCCGCCGAGCTCACCCACATCGCCAAGTCCTACTGCTCCGACGCGCTCGCCATCATCGCCGGCGAGACCATCCAGCTCCACGGCGGCATCGCGATCACCTGGGAGCACGACGCCCACCTGGTGTTCAAGCGTGCCCACGCGCTCGGGCAGCTGTTCGGTGCGGCCCGCGAGCACCGAGCGCTCATCGAGCTCTGAGATGCCGGGCTTCGTCGCACACCCCGCACTCTTCTCGATGCCGCTCGAGGAGTCCCAGCCGGTCATCTACGACCGCCCGATCGGCCTCCGGCTCCTGCACCGCGATCCACATTCAGGCGCCGAGCACTACCTGATCCGTTACCCGAACGGTCTGCAGGCGCAGGCCCACACGCACACGGCGGCGCACACGATCGTCGTGCTCGAGGGAGAGCTGGACGCCAACGGCCAGAGCCTGGGACCCGGCTCCTACTGCCACTTCCCGGCCGGCGAGGTGATGCACCACGCGCCCGCACGGGGCGGGCACTGCCTGTTCGTGATCATCTTCGATGGCCCGTTCGACGTCACGCCTGCAGCGACGCCCCCGTCGATCTAGTGCGCCACGGTGTGCACGTTGAGCACGACGACGCCCACCACGATGAACGTCAGCGCCGACACGCTGATCCAGTCCAGTCGCTCGCCCAGCCAGAGCGCACCCACCAGCGCGATCGCCGCGGTGCCGGCCCCCGACCACACGGCGTACGTCGTGGAGACCGGCAGGGTCCGGACCACCAGGGCGAGCAGCCAGATCGAGACGGCGTAGCCGCCGAGCACGAGGGCCGTCCACAGCGGGTCACGGAATCCCTGCGCCCGCGGCAGCGCCGACGTCGCTGCCACCTCCGTGAGGATCGCGATGAAGAGCAACCCGAAGGCTGCGTACATGACAACTCCCTCTGCGACTATGTAGCGGTTGCTACATCTCTCTACTGTAGCAACCGCTACAGTTGAAACCAAGACACTGGCGAGGAGGATGGATGGCGGCCAGGACGAACCGCCGGGCCGAATGGACCGAGGCGGTCACGGACTACGTGCTCGAGCACGGGCTGATCGGTCTCAGCCTGCGACCGCTCGCCGCCGATCTCGGCACCAGTGACCGGATGCTGCTCTACCACTTCGGGTCCAAAGACGAGCTGGTCGCGGCCGTGCTCCGGGCCGCGGATGCTCGGTCCACGGAGTACGTCCACCACATGGTTCCCTCGAAGGACCTGCGCGGTGCGGTTCGTGATCTCTGGGCGGCGATGCTGGTCCCGCACGTCGACCGGTGCACCCGGCTCTACGTCGAGGCCGCGGCGCTGGGCCTGTTCGGCCAGGAACCGTATGCCTCGGTGGTCCGCGAGGCCAACGAGCACTGGACCGCGGCACTGGTCGAACACCTGGTCCGCTCGGGAGTACGCCGGCCACTCGCCCGCCGCGCCGCGCGCCTCATCGACGCGGCGTTCATGGGCTTCCAGCTGGACCTGCCACTCGACGTCAGCACCCGGGATCGCAGCCGGGCAGTTGCGGACCTGGCAGATGCGGTCGCGGCGCTGGCTGTCAGGCCCGCAGCGTCCCCCTGATGGAAGGCGCGGCCAGGTCGACCACCTCGTCGATCAAGGCCGAGGCGATCGGCTCCCACCGGCACGACGTAGCCCAGCACCGCAGTCCCGATCAGCTGGGCGGCGACCAGCTCGGTCTTCATCGCGGCCACCTGGCGCCGCGGAGCGAGCCCCACCGGTCTTCGGAACTTTCGACGGCACCCGGCTTCCAATGCGTGTCTTCCGCCCACAAAGACGCGCGCGGCTCACCGCGGAGGTGGGCCCAGATCAGGTCTGTCCATGCGGCGTGTTTTCGGGCGACCTTTTTGACATGTCGCCTCCTGGTCGGGGAGGAGATCAAGCCGAACGAGGCTAGCGTCGCCGTGGGGCCTTCGCGGACGCGAGCACGAGCCATCGAACCCAGGGCGGACGCGCGGAGGACGATCCGCCTCACGGCCGCTGCGCCCGGAAGCTGAGATGGCCCATCAGGCTGGGCCAGCCGACGCGGTAGGCCACCGAGGAGTACATCGCGGGCAGCCGGTTCACCGGTCGCGGAAGGTACCACGCGTACCGGTCCGGCGCGTCGTAGACGCGGTACTCGACCGTCTCGAAGCCCACCGTTGTGCACACCCGCTCGACCGTGCGCCTGGAGTTGAAGCGGTAGCGGGTGGGGAAGCGATGGTCGTGCTCGGCCGCAGCTCCCTTGAACAGTTGCAGGACGGCGGGCTGGATGCCCAGGCGGTTGGTTGCCCAGGCCGTCGCGCCGAAGTAGTGGCGGACGTTGAGCGTCAGCGCGAACCAGGATCCCCCCGGCCGGATCAGCCGCGCACACGAGCTGGCGAACGCCAGCGGATCCTCAACATGCTCGAGCACGAAGATCGTGAGCACGACGTCGTACCGGCCGGCGTGCTCTGGTCCCAACTCCTCGACGGGGAGCCGGTGACGCTCGGCGAGAGAGGTGTTGCGCTCGATGGCCGGATCCGGGTCGGTGCCGACGAGCATCGCGTGGCGGCGTCGCAGCGGACCGAGGTCTCCCGACGCGTGTTCGCCCGCGCCCACGTCCATGACCTTGCCGCCCTCGGGGCAGTGCTCTGCGGCCCAGCGCACGAGGGCGCGCACCGGGTGCGCAGGTGCGGGAATCACCACCGTGCCGGCCATCTCCACTCCCCCCAAGCCCAGAGTCCGATGGTAGGCCTGAGCCGTGGGCCTTGCGATCCGCGCAGTCAGGGATGACCGGTCGGTTCCCCACACGGCGCCGCAACGAGCTTGCTGCCGCTGTCGCGGAGCCCCCAGTCGAACGACGAGGCGAACCTGGCAGTCAGGGGTCGCGTTCAGGTGTACGACGTCGCAGAAGACACGGACGTTGCAGGCGGTCACGCGGCACGACCGGTCGGTACAGATCAGGTCCGCGATGTTGATGAGCCGAGCGTGCTTGGTCGCGGGCTACACCGCCTGACCGTCCGCATCAGCCGCGGACAGCGCGATCGTGCCGAAGGGCGCTCAGAGGATGTCCTAGCCGCGATCGAGGAGTTCCTCCTCGGGACCCACAGGTCATGCTCTGGCGACTCCTCACGACGTAGCTCTCGGCTCAAGCTCGACACGAGTTTGCGGTGGGACAGCCGGTCACGGAGGCGACGCAGCTCGATCCATGACTCCGGGAAGGCGATCGTCTCGATCGAGGTGGTCACGTGAGCATTCTGCATGGGCTTGCTGATTGCCAAGTGCACGGACTTGCGGCTCTGCGCCCGCTCGAAGACGCACGTTGATGCCGCGGATGGCGTCCGCTGGTCCCGCTGGCCGGCGGCCATCTGGGACAAGCCGCAGACCGGGCAATCATGCCGATGTCAGAGTGTCGCCGCCGGCGGACATCTAGCATCGCCTGCGTGCAGCAGACCCCAGACGGCGTGCGGGTGATCGACCACCTACTGGTCGATACCCCGCTCAGTCGCATCAGGCGTTGAGTCACCCCGCAACAGGTACGGCAGCTCGAACCCCTGGTAACTCAGCGGCGGCCCGCCCTGGATCCCCGCCCGCTGCAGCGCCGGCAGCATGCGCTCGGTGAAGAAGCGCTCGGAGTCCTCTTTGCTCTCCCACACGTCGAGGCTGTTCACGCCGCGTTCGCTCGGGCCGCCGGCGTGGAGGATGAGTCCCTTCACCGGGGCATCGCCGACGGCCTCAGCGATCCTGATGTGGGTGTCGAGATCTACGTCGAACTCCATCAGCACTGCATATGCCATGACCTTCCCCTTTTCCATAGAGTCATACTCGATTCATTAGAGTGCTACTCTATCGAGGTGTCTGTCAAGAGGTCGTACTCGTCCGCCAAACGCGATGCCCAGGCCCGGGAGACCCGCCGGTCGATCATCGACGCGGCCGGCGAGCTCTTCGTCGCCACCGGGTATGCCGCCACGACGATCCAGGCGATCGCCGAGCGAGCCGGCGTCGCGGTCCAGACGGTGTACGCGGTATTCGGGAACAAGCGCGAACTTCTGCGGCAGCTGATCGAGAGCGCGATCACCGGCGACGACGACTCCCTGCCGATCACGGAGCGGGCCGAGGCCCAGGCGGTCGCCGCCGAACCCGACGGCCGTCGTCGAGCCGAGCTCGACGCCGCCTTGAGCCGGTCGATCACCGAACGTGTAGCGCCGATCGTGCGGGTCGCGGAAGAGGCTGCGGCCTCCGATCCCGAGGTAGCCGCAATATTGGAGACGGTGAAAGCGGCCCGCCGGAAGGAAATGATCGCCTCGGCGAGGATCGTCGCCGGTCCCGACGGCCTGCGCGTGAGCCGCGAGGAGGCCGCCGCGACCCTCTACGTCCTCTACAGCCCCCAGGTCGCCGACATGCTCATGGGCGACTACGGCTGGTCCCCGCAGCGCTACGAAAGGTGGCTGGCGCGGATGATCCTGGAGACCGTTATCCGGTGACGGACGCACACTCCCCCGGGCCGGCATCTGCGACCACACCAGCAACTCACCGACCGAACGGACGAATCTGCCGCAGCCCAACGCGCTGCGGCCATCCGGAACTGCCGCGATATGTGCGTCTCTTCTTCGCCGTGGCGGGGTACCGCCCAGTGCGTGCTCGTCGAGTCTTTCGTTCGGGTGAGACACGCTTTCGCCCGTGGGTGCGAGCGCGGCGGGCACGTCCCATCCCGAACACACTCACCTGCCGCGATCCGGACGATGGGGGTTCGCGTCATAGCGCCGCGCACGCCGCGGTCGAACGCCCGGACCTGCCGATGTGCGGAACAAGGGCAGGGGACGTCAACCAGTTCTGCGTGATCCGCGTGCAACAGGTGTCCAGAAGGAGGACGCCATGAACACTTCCCAGCGAAGTAGGCGCATCGTGCGCCCGCTCGCGCTCGCCCTCGCGGTGAGCATCGCGCCGCTGGCGGCGGTCACATCGGCGCCGACAGCGTCGGCATCGGTCTGTGAGGCGCAGTGGGGGTCGCTCGTGAAAGCGCGAGCGCCCTACACCAGCAAGCAGATCACGAACATCCAGTCCGGCAGGCACCAATGCTTCGACCGGCTGGTGGTCGACATCAACGGCAAGGGCCAGGGCAAGCCCGGGTACCAGGTCAAGTACGTCAAGAGGGTCACCAAGGACGGGTCCGGCGCCAACGTTCCGCTCCGAGGTGGCGCCAAGCTGCGCATCATCGTCAAGGCCCCGGCGTACGACGACAACGGCAGGCTCACGTACAAGCCCGACAACCGGCGGGAACTCGTCGATGTCGCCGGCTACCGGACGTTCCGCCAGGTCGCATGGGCGGGGACCTTCGAGGGACAGACCACGATCGGGCTCGGGGTGCGAGCCAGGCTACCGATGCGCGCGTTCGTCCTGAACAACCCGGGCGGCGGGCACACGGTCGTCGTGGATGTCGCGCACCGCTGGTACTGACCAGCGCGAGCGCCTTCACGGGCTTGCCGCGATCCGCGCTAGAGGATGTGCGTCTTAGCCGCCATCGACGCGGTCAATGGGTGCCGGATCGACCTCGACTGCTGCAGTGTGCCGAGCGCAATGGAACGCCCCCAGGGTGAGAAATGCATTCTGGCCGACGCAGGCCAACGTCGATCGCCGTGTGCACTGCGCGCTTGACCGCGGGGCTAGAACCACTGCAATCTGATCTGCGGGACCTCAGTCCAGCTGGTCTAGGGCCGACCTCTTAGGCACGGCCTCGTGGATTCTTGATCGCCTCCGTGAGTTCGCTGTTGACGCTCGATGAGAGCGTCAGGGAATGACCTGCTTCGGTTCGTTCGGTGGGGAAGGCTCGAAGCGATAGCCCATGCCGGGTTCGTTGCGGAAGTACAGCGGGCGGGCCGGGTCTGGTTCCAGTTTCCTGCGTAGCTGGGCCATGTAGAGGCGCAGGTTGCCGTGGGCGGTCTCGTAGCCGGGCCCCCACACCTCGAGCAGCAACTGGCGTTGGCTGAGCAGCTTCCCGGGGTTGCGCACGAGCACCTCCAGCAGGTGCCATTCGGTGGGCGTCAGCCGGACCTCTTCTCCCGCGACCGTGGCCCGGGTGGCGGTGAGGTCGACCGCGACGCTCCCGAAGGCGACGATCGGCTCGGCTTCGTCCGTGATGGTGCGGCGCATCATCGCCCGGAGCCGGGCAAGCAGCTCGTCCATCCCGAATGGTTTGGTGACGTAGTCGTCGGCGCCTGCGTCGAGCGCCTCGACCTTGTCCGAGCTCCCGCTGCGACCGGACAGGACCAGGATCGGCACGTTGGTCCAGCTGCGCAGCCCGATGATCACATCTACTCCGTCGATGTCCGGCAGGCCGAGGTCGAGGACGACGACGTCGGGCTGCAGCGCGGCTGCAGCGGCGAGCGCCTCCCGTCCATCAGCTGCCGTGGTCACCTCATAACCACGCGCCCGAAGGTTGATCCGCAGCGCCCGCAGGATCTGGGGTTCATCGTCGACGACCAGCACCCTGCTCACGGCTCCACCTCCGCCGCAAGGGACACAAGCATCGTCAGCCCGCCGCTTGGCGTCTCCCGCGGAGTCAGTGTTCCGCCCATGGCCTCGACCAGTCCTCGGGCAAGTGCCAGCCCGAGGCCGATCCCGGTGCCGAAGTCGGTGTCGCCGAGACGTTGGAACGGCTGGAACACCTGACCGTGCGCCTCCGCCGGTATGCCCGGCCCGCGGTCGATCACGCTGAGGAAGACCCGGTCACCGTCCCGCGCGGCGCCGACCACCGGTGGTGACCCGGCCGGCGAGTACCGCTGCGCGTTGGCAACTAGGTTCACTACGACGCGTTCGAGCAGCCCGGGGTCCGCGATCACTGGCGGGAGATCGTCAGCGACGTCCAGCAGCACCATGCGAGGTTGGACGCCGAGGTCATCGAGCGCGCGACTGATCACGTCCTCGACCGGGACCGGACGCAGGTGGACCGGCATCGCGCCTACCTGCAGCCGGCTCATGTCGAGCAGGTTGTCGACCAGTCCGGTCAAGCGGTCGAGCGCCCCGTCCGCAGTCTCCAGCAGCTCCTGGCGATCGCTCTCGACGAGATCGACGTCGCCGGCGCGCAGTCCGGACACCGCAGCCTTGGCGGTCGCGAGGGGCGTTCGGAGGTCGTGGCCGACGGCAGCCAACAGGGCCGTCCGCAGTCGATCCGCCGCCTCCAGCTCAGCCGCGGCGGCCGCGTCGGCCGCTCGTCGCTCGGCGACCTCGACGACCCAGCTCACCATCGCCGCCACCAGCACGAACGCGACCAGTGCGGCGATGTTGTCGGGTCGGCTGATCATCATCGTGTGGTACGGCGGGGTGAAGAAGAAGTTGAGCAGGAGGGCGCCGATCCCAGCTGCCACGAGAGCCGGACCCAGACCACCGACGAGCGCCGCCACGACCACCAGGACCAGGTAGACGGACACGTCGCCGGCGAGGTTGAGGGTGTCGCGGAGCGAGACCAGCACGGGCGCGGTCAGCAGTGGCGCGAACACGGCCGCGCCGTACCCCCAGATGCGACGTCGTGCGCTGAGCCTGACTCGCGGCATCAGACCTCCTCCACGTCGGACCGCCGACGGTCATTGTGTCGCGCCGCGGAACCGCTCATGACGAGCGCCACGTTAGGGAGTCGTTAGGCGCGCCGGCTGGGCCGTCATGCGGGGCTTTCATGGCCGGATGCGCACCGATCTCGATCTCAGGCCGGCGACCGCCAGCGGGTTTCGTGGGTGGCTGTTCCAGCGTTCTGATGACACGGCTCGGTATGCCGGTCCCCACGCCGCCCAGCACACCGGCGAGAAGCCGCATCCGTGGTGGAAGGTCATGTGTCTGACCGGGGTCGACTACTTCTCCACCCTCGGCTACCAGCCCGGCATCGCGTTCCTGGCGGCCGGGCTGTTGAGCCCGCTTGCCACCATCATCCTGGTCCTGCTGACGCTCCTCGGCGCGCTACCGGTCTACCGGCGGGTCGCGGCCGAAAGTCCGCACGGGCAGGGCTCGATCGCGATGCTGGAGCGTCTGCTGCCGCTTTGGCGAGGCAAGCTGTTCGTGCTGGGGCTGCTCGGCTTCGCGCTCACCGACTTCATCATCACCATCACCTTGTCGGCAGCCGACGCGAGCGTGCACATCGTGGAGAACCCGCACGTGCCGTCGGTGCTCCACGGCGAGGAGTTGTGGATCACCCTGGCCCTGGTTGCGCTGCTCGGCGCGGTGTTCCTCAAGGGCTTCACTGAGGCCATCGGAGTGGCCGTCGCACTCGTGGTCGCGTTCCTGGTCCTGAACGCGATCGTGATCGGCGTCGCAGCCGTGGAGGTCTTCGAGCACGGGCACCTCGTCACCGACTGGGGCTCTGCGCTGACCGCCGAGCACGGCAACGTCGTGTTGATGATCGCCGTCTCGCTCACCCTCTTCCCCAAGCTGGCGCTCGGCATGTCCGGCTTCGAGACCGGCGTTGCCGTAATGAGCCACGTCGAGGGAGAGCCGGGCGACGACCCGGTGTCGCCGGCCGGCCGGATCCGGAACACGAAGAAGATGCTGACCTTCGCCGCGCTCATCATGAGCGGCTACCTCGTCACCTCCAGCCTGGTGACGACGCTGCTGATCCCAGCCGAGCAGTTCGAGGAAGGCGGTGCTGCGAACGGGCGGGCGCTGGCCTACCTGGCGCACCACTACCTCGGCGAAGGGTTCGGAACGGCCTACGACGTCTCGACCATCCTGATCCTGTGGTTCGCCGGCGCGTCCGCGATGGCCGGGATGCTCAACCTGATCCCCCGCTACCTACCCCGCTACGGCATGTCACCGGAGTGGGCCGGTGCCGTCCGGCCGCTCGTGATCGTGCTGACCTCCGCGGCGTTCCTGATCACCTGGATCTTCGATGCCGACGTCGAGGCTCAGGGCGGTGCGTACGCGACGGGTGTGCTGGTGCTGATGAGCTCGGCCGCGGTCGCAGTCACCCTGGCCGCCCGCAAGGCCCGACAACGCAAGCTGACACTCGCGTACGCCGCGATCGCACTGGTTCTCACCTACACGACCGTCGACAACGTCGTCGAGCGCCCAGACGGCGTCAAGATCGGTGCCTGCTTCATCGCCGCCATCGTCGTGGTATCCCTGCTGTCACGCATGGTCCGTGCGTTCGAGCTGCGCACGACCGAGATCGTCTACGACGCCCGCGCCGACGCCTTCCTCCGCGACTGCGCGCGCCGCACGATCCGCCTGATCGCGAACGAGCCCGACGGCCGGGACGTCGCGGAGTACCGCGACAAGATCGCCCAGATCATCGACGACCACGACCTGCCCGACGCCGGCGACATCGTCTTCGTCGAGGTCACGATCAAGGACTACTCCGACTTCGAGAGCCGGATCGAGGTGCACGGACAGGTCCTGCACGACGAGTTCCGGGTGCTCACTGTCGAGGCGACCACGGTCCCCAACGCGCTCGCAGCACTCGTCCTGGACATCAGGGACCGTACCGCCGCACGGCCGCACATCTACTTCGAGTGGACCGAAGGCAACCCCATCGTCCATCTCGCCCGCTTCCTGTTCTTCGGGCTCGGCGACGTCGCGCCGGTGACGCGCGAGGTGTTGCGACGCGCCGAGCCCGACCGTGCGCGGCGGCCCCACGTCCACGTCGGCTGACCAGACCCATCCACCCAGCGCCTCCTGCTCCATGAGGGTCGGTGAGCAAAGTCAACACCTGCACGCTCGAGCATGCCGCTGCGGAGCGAGTCGTCGATGCGCCATCTCAAGTCAACGCCGTTACCCAGACGATGGCCAGGTCGCGATCCCGGTGAGGGGGCGCGTCACATCGCCGCCTTCGACGCGGCCCACGCGCGTCGCATCGGGCCCGGCGATCCGGGCTTGGTCGGCCGCCGCCTGAGGCGGTCGACCCCTTCGAGGTGTGTCCGCGCTCGCAGGGCACAACTGCCGCTTGAAGCAGACCTTTTCAATGGTCACTGTCGCGCGGGCGTGGCCCAAACGACGGATCATCACCGCCTCAGCGATACATCGGGGCGCTCATGTCGCCGCCGTAGCCGGGCTCGAGGGCAACCTCGCAGTCACCAGTCGAGGTGGAGCAACGCAGAACGTAGGTGTCCTCGGTGGGGAAGCCGCCCTGGGTGCGCTCATCGAGCATCGATTCCCAGGTGGCGCCAGGGTGGAAGGTCACGAGCAGCGTCTCCGCCGTCTCCCAGGTCGGATTCGCCGTGGGCAGCCCCGTCTCGGGCAGGTTCAGCGTGACGTGGTGCTCGAGGTCGTCGGCCGACTGCACCCAGAAGCCCTCCGACGTCTCCTGCACCAACTGGGAGAAGTCCGGTGACCAGGACGACCAGCCGACCGGGATTTCTCCGCGACTGGTGAAGCGGCCATCGGCGTCGACGGAGCCGAGCACGGAGCGGCCGGTGACCCGGTCGTCGTTGAACCGCCCGCGGTCGAGGCCGAAACCGTCGGAGGTCACGAATCGGATGCCGGGGTATCCGTGGGCCGGAGCCCCTCGCACCCGGGTGAGACGCCGGGTCGCGATGTCGTACATCCAGATCCGAGCGTCGGACTGGTGAGCCAGGAAGTAGACCCGGCCGAGTGCGTCTATTCCGGCTGTCCAACCGCCCGAGGTCGGCATCGGCACGTCGGCCAGCTGGCGCGAGGTGCGCACGTCGTACACAAGCAGCGCAGGCTTTGGACTCGCTGTCACCCAGGCCGCGAACCGCCCGTCCTGACTCAGCGCTGGGGCCCAAAGGCTCTGCGCGCGCGAACTGAGGCGGTCGAGCCGACCATCAGCGACGCGGTACACGGCCTCACCGTCCCACCCGATCGTCGTGCCCGCATGACTCGTCATCGTCATGCATTCCGACGCGATCGGCGCGCCCGCACCCACGATCGTCGTGCCATCCCTGCAGTGCGGCACTCGGGGCGGCGGCCCGACAGAAGGTCGGAGACCGTGGCAGGAGCGCTGTCGTCGTCTCGTTGCGTGGTGCCGTCGAGCGACAGAACAGCGACGCCAGCTGCGACGACGACGAGAGACAAGACGGCCCCCGTCGTCCGCCGGATCCGGGCGTGGCGGCGCCTCGTGAGCCCGCGGCTCATGACGGAGAAGACATCGAGCTGCTGTGCGTCCCGCGACTCGACCTCCTTCCGGAAGGCGTCCCGCAGCTGCTCATCGAGGCTCATGCTCGACCACCACTTCCTGATCGCGCATCGCTGCGACCCCGCGACGCAACGCCCGCATCGCGTCTGCCGTCTGTGACTTGACCGTCCCGACGGCGCAGCTCAAGATCTCTGCGGCCTCCCTTTCGGTGAGCTCTTCGTAGTAGCGCAGCACGATGACGGCGCGCTGTCGCTCGGGAAGCGCGCACACCAGCGGCCACAGCTGGGCGTGCGCCAGTACGGCGTGCTCGGCCGACTCGACCACGGACGCCGGGACCTCCGCACGCAGCACCTCGCGTCGCCAGGCCAGGCGGCGGCGGTAGGAGATCAGCGTGTTCACCATGACCTTGCGCACGTAGGCCTCGGGAGCATCCATCCGGCTGACCTTCTCCCATCGGGCATAGCTCTTCTCGAGCGAGGTCTGCTACAGATCCTCGGCAGTGGGTGCCGAGGCCGTCAACAGATAGGCGAGACGGTAGAGGGCCTACCGGCGGGCGGAGACGAACTCCACGAAGTCGACAGCATCGTCGTCCGTGCCCATGGCCGCCTCCGTTCGCCCCTTCATCCGTAGTAAACGCCTCAGCGGGCACGGTGGTTGGGTGAGCCAACGCCCAATGTCAATATGCCGATTCCGGAAGCCCTTGAAAGAAGACTTTTCGATCCTGCGACAGCGGCCAGCCGTCCGGCGTCGCCAGATGGATCGACGTGCCCCTGACAACGCCGCCAAAGGACATGGGCCCGAGCTCCAGGCTGCCGCATCACCCGCCGCACCCCGCCATCGACGCGGTCCGCGTGCGCTCCGATCAACCGCGCTGGACAGTGAGACGATCGTTGACGGTGCGTTGCCGACTCCTGACTCTGGCCTCAGGGTTCGGAGCGTCGTTCGGGAGCGCGTCCGGGCGCCTGGACCCGGTGCCACATGAATGCAACAAGGCTGAGGCACGGCAGGCAACGCTGGGCGTACTGGTCGATCCCGATGCACTCGAATCTATTCGGGACCAGCGCCGACCTTGACGCATTGGATCGTGTGGGAGCGGAGGGATCGGGAGCCTTCGCGACAATCAAGTCGACGGGAACGAACTTCGTCGTGCTGTTGAAGAAGGCCTACCAGGCAATGATCCGCACCCGCCGGTCGTCAACGTCGCGGCCGAACGCGCGAAGTCCTTCGCGCGGATCTTGGTGCTCTGCCTGACCCGTACGAGGACCGGGGCTCGGCTCCGGCCGGGCTCGGCGGCCGACGGATTGATCTGAGCGCACATCAGGTCGAAGCAAGTGCGAGCTACCTGGTCGATGCGGTTCAGACACTGGCACGGGCAAACGCCCCCGTGAGCACAGGCCCGCACCCCGCGACCACGGACTGGGTGAACTGGGTGTCGACCGACTCGAGGGCATGCAGGCTGGTCACAGCCTCCTCGAGGACAGACCGACGGTCCGCCCCCGGCAGGGTCGTGTAGCGGGGATCGGCCGTCATGATGTCCCCGGCGAGGAGAGCCACTCTGCCGAAGTTCCGGGCGACGTCGGACGAGAGTCGCTCCATCCGCGTGCCGGCCCACATGACGCGTAGGTACGCCGACCACTGGGAGCCGGCGATCCCGTCTGTGACGATGCGGAGCCGCGTCGCGTCCCACGACGTCGAGATCGTCTCGAGCACTTGCGCCTCCTCCGCGGCGACCAGGTCTTGGAGGACTTGCGCCTCCACATTCGGGGGCAGGTGGAGGTCGTGAAGGGCAGCGACGAACAGGGATTGGAGGATCAGCACGACCGCCTGCGCGGGCGCCGGGGGGAGATAGTCGCAGTCCCCGTCGGACAGGTCGTCGGAGAGATTGAACGCCGAGGACGTGAAGAAGCACGTGGCGGCACGGTTGATTGTTTCCTCGTGGCAGAGGCCGGCATCCAAACCGGCCTGGACCAGCACCCGACGCGTTTCCGGTGCAGCCGCTCTCAGCGATCGCACGACGAGCCGGTCAACCTCGATGTCGAGACGAAGAGCTGCCAGGCGACCGAACGCACAGCGCATCACCTCGCTACTCATGGCTGAGCGCGAGATCGGTCATGGCTACGGGCAATGCACACCCGTGTCGGCAAACGCGCCGCCGCAAGTGTTCTGCGCGTCTGCCAACGCAGTGCCCAGTTCGTCGACGATCGAGGAGGTGCCGTCAGACTGGATCTCGACGGACACCGTTCCACCCCCCAGCACGTGATGGAGGCCATTCAGCACTTCCCGGACGCTGTCGGGGAGTCGTTGCTGACCTTGCACCTCTTCGAGGAGGCCGTACGACTCGAGCGCCTCAAGGTAGATGCGGGAGCTGGGCGTTACGGCGATCATCTCCGCCTCGGCCGGTTCCTTGCTTGACATCTGGCTCTCCCGTCTCCTGGCGACCCTCCGACCACGAGAATGGTAGCGCTTGTGTTCGACCCAAATTCGCTCGAGTGAGCAGCGACCCGACCATGCGGTCGTACTCATCGCTGGGCCAGGCGGCTCGGCCTGAACGTCCGCGGGCATCCCTCGAGCGGGCTCAGGACGAGGCCGGATCCTCGATGGCGCTAGTGGTCCAGCCCCCGTCGGCAAGCCCCCGCCGTGCGAGAACGGCAAGTCTCCAACGGCCAAGACAAGACCGAGACTTGGCCAATCGAGAGGCTGTGCGTAGCGGCCGGCGGAAGGCTGTTGACCCGACTGCTTGACCGCAGCGCGCGGCGACGAGCTCCCCGGTCATGCCGGCCCCCAGGCGTCGGGGCTCGGGTTGACCCGGATGTGTGTGCAGTCGCGTAGCCGACGAACTACTCCGCCTTGACCACGTCGATCACGAACCACAGCGTCGCGTTGCCGGGGATCGCCTCCCCGCTCCCCTGCGCACCGTACCCGAACGCCGGCGGAATCTGGAGCAGGACGCGACTGCCGACCTTCACCCCGGTGAGACCGATGCTCCAGCCCGGGATGAGGCCGCTCAGCGGGGAGGTCAGGGGCTGCCCGGTGGAGTAGCTCTCGTCGAACGGGCTCTCCGCGTCGTACGTCGAGCCAAGGTAGTTGACGGTGACGGTGTCGGACGCCTTCACGGCCGCGCCCGTCCCCTCCTTCATGACGACGCGCTGGACCGGGGTGTCGAGCGCGGGCTCGTCGATGCCCGAGAAGTCCAGGCCCGTTGGCTTACCGTTCTTCTCGACCACCGTCGGCTGCTCGTCCGGCGACGCCTCGTGGGCCTTGTCGTCCGAGGGCGTCGGCGCAACCGCCTCCTTCTCCACCAGGTCGGCGACGATCACCAGACTGTCGTTCGGGTCGACGCCTAGCTGGTTCTCCTGCTCGCCGAAGACCTCGCTCGCGCTGGCGACCGCGGCCACTCGGGAACCGTATGTCTGTCCCTCGAGCAGTGCGCGGAACACGGCGTCGAGCTGATCGGGGTCGTTCGGGATGGACTCGGGCGCACCGTTGTCGTAGTCGCTGAAGACCTGCTTCTGCTCGGTCCCGTTGCCCACCCAGAGGTAGGTGCTCACGGTGTCACCGTCCGCGACCGCGTCGCCGTCACCCTTGACCAGCGTTGTCACGGTCGTCTCCTTCGGGGTCTCGACCGCGGACCTCCACTTCGCGGTGATGCTTTCGCCCACCTCACCGCTGAACGAGACCTCGTCCAGCTCGCCGGCGGCGCCAGAAGGCTCTGACGACTCCGAGGCTGAGTTCGGGTCGTCGGCGTTGTCCGATCCACCACAGGCGACGAGAGCAGGGACGAGGAGGACGGCGCACAGGGCAGCCGTCGGGCGACGGAGACGTCGAAGCACAGAACAAACCTTCTGGTCGGGGGACACTGACCGCGCCACGCTAGCCAACGATCCTGAGCAGAGCCTGGGCGACCGTGGCCGCCGCATTCTTCGGTCGGCGCCACAACGACCGTGACTTCGCAGCGAGATGACACATCATTACCGCCCAGTGGGACGGCTTCCGCCCTTCGCTAGCCCAGAGTGAGTCGCCTTCTGCTTCGCGAAGGAAGCACCCTGGTTACCGACCGCCATCGGTCGCCAGACTCCGCACATGCGCTGCGGCCTCGCCTAAGAGTGGTGCGGGGACGAGCCAGTAGTCATAAACGCCGCCCTGCGCGGAGTTGTAGCCGCAGAGCACGGCCACACCAGTCCCGAGGTGGTCCTTGAGCTCTCCGGCAAGCCAACCCACAAAGCCACTGTTGTCAGCTGCGGCCGGGAAGTGAAAGGAGAAGACACCGAAGACCTCCATCTCATCGCCCTGCGACGGCTCGAGGACCGACCAGCACTCTGCGTCACGTACCAGAGCCAGCGCATCGGCGGAGGGCTGCGGCACCGGCCCTGCCGGGTGCTCGTGATACGACCAGCGCCCCGGCAGTACGTTGAAGGCGGCCTCTGCCAGCACTCGGCGCAGCCGCATGCGAGTTTCCTCCGGCGTTTCGTGGCTGATGTTGACCATGGACCGTCAACCCCCGGGCACCATCCGGGGATTCCCACCCGGAGCAGGTGTCACATCACGGGCGTCATTCGCCTGGCCTGCGTGCGCGGGCCGGAGGGGATCATCGTGTCGGTGTTCGAGCAGCTCGGCTGACGTGCGTCACACTGCCGCGGAGCATGCGGGTGAGAAGCGAAGCCTCGCGTCGCAGTCAGGGCTTGGTGATTGCCTTGGGACGGCAATAGGAGTTTGTCCGCGTCGCCGAGCTTCCTGCATCGCGCCACGCGAGGAACAGGCGACGCGGTCGACGAGGCCGTCTGGCGGCGGGGCCCCAGGACTCACCGGTCGCGTCGGGACGGGCTCGAGAACTCCCACGTGGCCCTTCGCAGCGCATTCCCGGATCATGAGAGCCGACCGGGCGATCGCGCAGCGGCCTGGCCGACGCAGGTCATGGCGCGACCGCTCGTCTACGCGTAGCGTGATCGGAGATCCGCCAGCACCGGCGGGCTGGCTCGTCCGGAGGTCGTGCGTTGCACCTACTCTTCGCCGACCGGCTGCCTGAGCAGACGCTCGTCGAGCTCGAGGCTCGTGGCCACGTCTGCGTGATGGAGCCCGGGCTCGTGGCCGACGATCTCCCGGCACGGGTCGCCGGGTTCGACGGACTGGTGGTGCGCAGCACCGAGGTCAAGCGCACGGTCTTCGAAGCCGCGGACCGGTTGGCGCTGGTGATCCGGGCCGGGGCCGGCACGAACACGATCGACACCGATGCCGCTGCCACCCGTGGGGTCCTCGTCTCCAACGTGCCCGGCTGCAACGCCGCAGCGGTGGCCGAGCTCACCATGGGACTCCTGCTGGCGATCGACCGGCGAATCGCAGACAACGTGGCAGATCTCCGCAACGGTCACTGGGACAAGGAGCGCTACAGCAAGGCCGATGGTCTGCTCGGGTCGACCATGGGCATCATCGGCCTCGGCTCGGTCGGGTTGGCCGTCGCCGAGCGAGCGGCGGCGTTCGGCATCCGTGTCCAGTCGCTTGCCAAGCCCGGTCGTCCCGCGTACGCCGTGTCGCGGGCCGAGGAGCTGGCCATCACGATGTGCGACTCGATGCGGGAGCTGGTTTCCTCCTCCGACATCGTGACTCTCCACGTGCCTTCCTGCGAGGACACCCGGCACCTCGTCGATGACGGCTTCCTCGACCAGATGCGGAACGGCGCGATCCTGCTCAACACCTCGAGGGGCGACGTGGTCGACGAACGCGCCCTGCTCAAGGCTCTGGACGCCGGCGCGGTGCGCGCCGGGGTGGACGTCTTCGCCGACGAACCGAGTGCCGGCAAGGGTCCCTGGGACTCGCCCCTCGGCCGGCACCCCAACGTCGTCGGGACCCACCACATCGGCGCGTCGACGGAGCAGGCGCAACGCGCCATCGCCGCGGGCGTGACGGAGATCGTCGACGCGTTCCTGGCCGGACAGGCACGCCACTGCGTGAACCTCGAGCCCAGTCGACTGGGCTCGCTCACCCTGATCGTCCGCCACCTCGACCGCGTCGGCGTACTCGCCCAGGTCCTCGACCAGCTGAGGACCGCGGGCCTGAACGTCGAGCACATGGAGAACCGCATCTTCCGTGGCGGCGAGGCAGCCGTCGCCTCCATCGATGTGGCGGGTCAGACCTCCGACGAGCTGCTGGCCGCCCTCCGCGATATCCCGCACGTTCTGGGCGTGTCCGAGGTGAAGCTCGACCCGAACGCCGAGCCCGCTCCGTGAGCATCGTTCGCCCGTTCCCCGCGCGGGTGGTCCATCAGGACTGGGCCCAGCGGGCGGTCACGGCGTTGTCGGACTCCCTCGACGAGACCGGCACCGACCCGGCACAGGTCGCGCTCGACCCCACTGCGTATGACGAGTCGGCCGCCTCACTCTACGTCTACCGTCAGCACCGGGACGATGCCTCACACACCGGAGTGGTGTGCGAGGTAGCCATCCAGGCCTTCGCGGACGGGCGGGTCCGCGGGCACGAGGCGGTCCACACGCAACGGGTCGAGGCCCTGGTGCAGCACGGCGCGACGACGACCGCGCCACCGGCCCTCGTGACACTGCTCCACCGCGCGGGCGCGGCCTTCATGGACACGGTCGACGCAACCTGCCGGATGCCGCCGATCCTCGACTTCGTCGGCCCCGGCGGGCTCCAGCAGACGGTGTGGCGAGTGCCTGAGGGCCCGGCCACGAGTGCCGTGACGGAGGAGCTCGCGGCAGCCGACCACTACATCGCCGACGGCCACCACCGGGTCGCGGCCGCGATCGAGGACTGGCGGCTGGGCGGCAAGCCGCCGGAAGCCGGTCTGCTCTGCGTCGTCCACCCGATGGACGACCTGCGCCTGTCCGCGTTCCATCGCCGGGTGACCGGGCCGGTGGACCCGGCGGACCTCATCGGGCTGCTGACTACTGGGTTCCAGGTCCGGGCGGTTGCCGAGCCTCCGGCACCGACGCTCGGATCCTTCGGGCTGTACGTCGGACGCAGCTGGTTCGACGTGAGATACCCGGGACGCCGCGGCGCCGGCACCTCGGGCCTCGACGCCGCGATCCTGCACACGCGGGTCCTCGAACGCCTGTCCCAGCTCGCGCCCGGCCCGTCGTACACCGTGGAGATTGCTCCCGCCCGGACGTCCGTCGACGAGCTCACCCGGCGGTGCGACGCCGACGGGGGTGCCCTGTTCACGCTCGCGCCGCCGCCGCTCGAGGCGCTCACCAGGCTGGCGGACGCCGGTGAGGTGATGCCGCCCAAGACGACGTACTTCGAGCCGAAGCCGTGCGCCGGGATATTCCTGCGCTCCCAGCTGTGACGCCCAAGGCGCGTCGGTCGGAATCGGTGCGAGGGACGAGTCGGGCGGCAGCCTTCGGCTGGGCGCGAATCTGAGCCACGACCCTCGCCGGCGCGACAGGGATTGAGCGTTGGCACACCGGTGACGTCCTGCACCTACGTCACGACTCCCACGCAGCGCGTCTTTCGCCGCGTGAGCGGCTGCGTCACTCCGCCGCCGGCGGACCCATCCAGCATCTGTCTCGCAAGCCGAACACGCTCCGGGCAACATCGCTTCGGGGGCACCCCAGCAGGGCGCATGACTCGGTCACCGGACGCCGCGTCAGGGCGATGGTCAGACTCCGATCACTCACACCGGAGACGGACCGAGAATCGGAGGCAGGACTCTATGAAATGGTCCTGGCCGGCCGCGCCGGTAGTGGCCGCCACTCACCTGACCCAATCGCGCTGACTCGATAGCGTGCAACGCATGCCCATCACACTCGAAAACGTCGGGATCGCCGTCCGCGACCTCGACGCGGCGATCGCCTTCTTCACCGACCTCGGGCTCACAGTCCTCGGCCGTGACACTGTCAGTGGAGAGTGGACCGACACAGCCGTCGGCCTCGACGACAACCACGCCAATATCGCAATGCTCCAGACGCCAGACGGCAACGGTCGCCTCGAACTCTTCGAGTACATCCACCCCGACGCGATCGAGACGGAGCCCACCCGGCCCAACGAGATCGGGATGCACCGTGTGGCCTTCTCGGTCGACAACATCGACGAGGCCCTCGAGATCGCCGCGAGGCACG
>JALZCZ010000420.1 GCA_030862825.1 Actinomycetota bacterium
GGCGGGCGCCGAGGTGTGCCGGCTGCCGTTCAACCTCGGCGTCGGCGGCGCGATGCGGGCCGGCTTCCGCTTCGCCATGGCCGGCGACTACGACGTCGCCGTCCAGATCGACGCCGACGGGCAGCACGACCCGCGCTACCTGTCCGAGCTGATCGCGCGACTGAACGAGTCCGACCTCGTGATCGGCGCCCGCTTCGCCGGGGAGGGCGAGCCCTACAAGGTCTCCGGCATCCGCGCGCTGGCGATGAAGGTGCTGGCCCGGACCCTGTCGCGGATGGCGCGCACCCGGTTGACCGACGTGACCAGCGGCTTCCGGGTCGCGAACCGTCGTACCGTCGCGCTGTTCGCCGCCCACTACCCTGCCGAGTACCTCGGCGACACCGTCGAGTCCACGGTGATCGCCATCCGGGCCGGGTGCACGGTCACCCAGGTGCCGGTGCAGATGCGGGAGCGCCAGGGCGGCCAGGCGAGCCAGACACCCGTGCGGGCCGCGATCTACCTCGCCCGCGCCGTGGTCGCGCTCGCCCTCGCACTGGTGCGCAAGTGGCCGGAGGCGCCAGTGCCGCCGACGCCCTCGGACACGACGCTGCCCGCCCACGAGGAGCAAGCATGAGGTCCACGATCATCCTCGGCATCACCGGCTCCGCGGTCGTCCTGGTCGCGCTGTTCGAGATGATGCGCCGGCACCGGCTGCGCGAGAAGTACGCCGTGCTGTGGTTCTTCGTCGCCCTCGGCGTGCTGGCCATGGCGATCTTCCCGGGCCTGCTGAGCGGGCTCGCCGGGCTGGTCGGCGTCGAGCTGCCGGTCAACCTGCTCTTCTTCATCGCCAGCCTGGTGCTGCTGATCATCTCCCTGCAGCACAGCTACGAGCTGGGGCGGCTGGAGGAGAAGACGCGGGTGCTGGCCGAGGAGATCGGCCTGCTGCGGCTGGAGCTGGACCGCCGGACCCGCGACCACGACGAGCCGGCACCTCCTTCCTAGCCCCGACCTGACAAGATGCCGCGATGGGCACGGAGGACGAGGAGTACGCCGCCCGGCTGAGCGCCCTGGGCGGCGCGCGCTGGAAGCGGGTGCTCAACGTGCAGGCGCCGTACCGGTGGCGGCTGCGGCGTCAGCAGCTGGGCCGGACTCTCGACGTCGGCTGCGGGCTGGGTCGCAACCTGGAGGTGCTGGCACCCGGCTCGGTCGGCGTCGACCACAACCCGACCTCGGTCCGGATCGCGCGGGAGCAGGGTTACGACGCCTACACGGTCGAGGAGTTCCTCGCCTCGGACCACGCGGTGCCCGGTTCGTTCGACGGCATGCTGCTCTCGCACGTCATCGAGCACCTCCTGCCGGCCGACGGCCTCGACCTGATGCGGACCTATCTGCCGTTCCTGCGCCCCGGCGGCCGGGTGCTGTTCATCTGCCCGCAGGAGCGCGGTTACGCGTCGGACGAGACGCACGTGCGCTGGACCACCGACGACGACCTGGTCACCCTCTCCCGCGACCTCGGCCTGAGGCCGCGCAAGCTGCGGTCCTTCCCGCTCCCCCGCCTCGCCGGCCGATGGTTCACCTACAACGAGTTCGCGGTCCTGGCGGAGAAGCCCGACCCAGACATGTAGCGCAGGCTGCCGCGGCCCGACCACCAGCCACCAACCCCGCAGCACCCACAGGTGCGGCAGAAGAGCCCTATTCGGCAAGCGCCGGGTCGCCGCGCTCGACGAGGAAGCTCGGGATCTCGTGCTCCGGGAAGACCACGTCGCCGAACAGGAGCGGGTGGTCGCTGATCCGGCCGAGCGTGCCCCGGTCGATGATCTGGCCGGTGAAGTCGATGTCGAGGGTGCCGAAGATCCAGTCGACCGGCCCGTGCGGGGGCACCGAGCAGCCGCCTCCGACACTGCCCCCCGCGGAGGACTGCAGGATGCCGGTGCCGGTGAAGCCGCAGAACGCCTCGGACCGCTCGTTCATGTCGCCGGCGAAGAGGATCGGGACGCCGGGCATCGCCGCGTGCAGAT
Organism: Actinomycetota bacterium; assembly: GCA_030862825.1. GTDB lineage: Bacteria > Actinomycetota > Actinomycetes > Propionibacteriales > Nocardioidaceae > Nocardioides. Next base: position 1,998 of record JALZCZ010000420.1, read on the forward strand.
CGGTGATGTAGGCAAGCTCGATCTGGCGCGCGACGGTCCGGGCGCCTGACTGGTTGCCCTTGACCGAGGTCGAGGCGGGGTTGTGCACGCCGATCACGATCACCTGCGCCTTGGTGTCCACGTGCTCGAGCCGGACCACCGGCATGTGCAGCGTCACCTGCCAGGGCACGGTGAACTCGGTGGCGTCGACCATCTTCCAGGTGTCCGTGCGCCAGGCGATGGCGTTGCCGCTGCCGTTGCCGTCCCGGAAGGTGTTGTTGAACGTGGCCCGGTGCAGACCCCAGTCGCCGTCGGCGAGGAGCACGCCCGCCTGGGGGCTTTCGAACTCGTTGAGCACCACGATCGAGGCGCCGTAGGACTCCAGCCGGCCGATGCCGTTGGCGACGCGGGTGGTGCCCGGTGCGAACCCGGGCCGCCCGCCGCCCGGCGCGGTCAGGTGGTGGCCGAGCACGTTGTAGGAGGCGATCCGGAAGGTGGTCTCCCCGATCCGGGTCGGCTGCTCGCCGACGGCCGCGCCGTTCGCGGTCAACCAGCCGAGCGGGTCGAGCTGGCGGACCTTGCCGTCCTCGCGGGTGGTCATCGACAGGCCCAGCGAGCAGCGGTCGACCGCACCCAGGTCGCCGACCTCGGCCAGCACGTCACCGGCCAGGACCACCTGGCCGTCGGTGACGGTGGGGTCCTGGGCGTGGGCGTAGGAGGTGGTGACGTTCTTCTCGTCCCAACGGACCTTGATCAGCCAGGGGCCGGCCTCCGCGTTGTCCGAGACGAGCTCGACGACGCCCCGAGTGGCGGCGACCACCGGGGTGCCGCAGGCCGCGTCGAACCGGGTCTCGGTCGGCTGCGCTGCCGGCGTGGCGGGCGTGCCCTGCCCACTCGGACCATCGGTGGCGGTGGTGGTGTCGCCCTTCGCCGGAGCCGCCGGCGCGGTGCGCACCGTGAACGCCGACCCGGGTGGGAGCGGGAGGGCGCTGACATCCGACTGGGTGACGTAGCACCGACTCGGTGCCAGGCCGGCGGTGGAGACGTGGCTCTCGACGGCGTTCGCGTCCGCTGCGATCTTCTTCAGCATCTTGATCGCGGTCGGCCAGAACCGCTCGTAGCGGAACGGGTCGGGGGTGCCCAGCACCCGGTGGATGGCGATGGTCGGGGGCAGGGTCTCCCATGACCCGATCCCGTCGAGGCGGTCGTAGAAGCCGCTGATCGCCCGGGGGCCGCTGGCGAGGTC
>JALZCZ010000439.1 GCA_030862825.1 Actinomycetota bacterium
CCTATCTGTCGTTGGTGACCAAACGGCGCCATCGGCCCGCACGCGGTCAGTCGGGGAGCGCGCGAACGGCGTCGGAGACGGGCGTGTCACCCGAGACCAGGTTCCACTGCCGTCCGACCGTGGCGTCCTGGTCGATGACCGCGGCCAGCACGGCGGCGACGTCGGCCCGGGGCACGTCGCCGCGCTCCACCGCCGACCCGAGGGCGACCAGGCCGGTCGCCGGCTCGTCGGTGAGCCGGCCGGGCCGGAGGATGGTCCACGCGAGGCCGCTGTCGCGCAGCGCTGTGTCGGCGTCGCGCTTCGCCTCCACGTAGGCACGCCAGACGGCGCCGGTGTCAGGAGGGAGCGGCTCGTCGACCCCGATGGCCGAGACCTGCACGAACCGCTCGATGCCGGCCCTCCGCGCCCCCTCGATCGACTTGAGGGATCCCTCGAGGTCGACGGTGCGTTTGCGCTCGATGTTGCCGTCCGGCCCACCGCCTGCCGCGAAGATCACGGCGTCACACCCCTCGAAGGCCGCCGCGAAGCCGTCCACGTCCTGGCGTTCGATGTCGAGCAACCGCACCTCCGCCCCGCGTCCCTCGAGCTCGTGGCGGTACGCCTCGTTGCGGACCAGCGCGACCGGGGTGTGCTCGCTGCGGCGCAGCTCCACGAGGAGATGACGGGCCACCTGTCCGTGGCCTCCGACGACGGCGATCCGCATCATGGCCCCACCGTAACGAGGCGCGTGGTCAGCTTCCGGTCAACACGGCCGTGAGGCGCTCGGCCGGGCTCTCCAGCCCCCAGTGCGCGGCAAGCGCGGCGACCTTCTCGTGGTCGGCGGGGTGCGCGGGCAGGAGGATGTTACTCCGGTCCAGCTTGATGTCGCGGGCGACCGCCACCACCGTCGGGGCCACCGCCAGGTAGTCGGCGGCCGACTTGATCTTGCCGCGCGGCCCCGGACCCAGGTCGGAGGCCGGGTCGCCCGCCGCGGCGATGATCCCGTCCATGTCACCGAACCGGTTGAGGAGCGTGGCAGCCGTCTTCTCGCCGATCCCGGCGACGCCGGGCAGGCCGTCGGAGGCGTCTCCGCGCAGGGTGGCGAAGTCGGCGTACTGGTGCGCATCGATGTCGTACTTGGCGCGCACCCAGTCGTTGGTGACCCGCTCGTGGCGGCCGACTCCGCGGGCGATGTAGAGCACCCGCACGTCAGCGGCATCATCGACGAGCTGGAAGAGGTCGCGGTCGCCGGTCACGATGTCGACCGGTTGCCCGGCGTCGGTGGCCAGGCTGCCGATCACGTCGTCGGCCTCGTAGCCGTCGGCGCCCAGCACGCAGATGCCGAACGCGTCCAGGACCTCCAGGATGATCGGGATCTGCGCCTCCAGCGGGTCAGGGACCTCCTCGACGTCGGGGGCCGACTCCCGTTCCTCGACAACGCGGTGCGACTTGTACGACGGCAGCAGGTCGACCCGCCACTGCGGGCGCCAGTCGTTGTCCCAGCAGCAGACCAGGTCGCTGGGGCGGTACTCCGCGACGAGCCGGCTGATGAAGTCCATCAGGCCGCGCACGGCGTTGACGTTGGTGCCGTCGGGCGCCGCGATCTCGGGAACGCCGAAGAAGGCCCGGAAATACATCGAGGCGGTATCAAGAAGCATCAAGCGGCCGGTCTGCTGGCTGGTCACGCGGGCATCCTGCCACGCGCACGCACTAGTCTGTGGACGTGACGCAGCCCGATCTGGAGGCCACGGACCGGAAGATCCTCCAGCTTCTCGGCAGGGACGGCCGGATGTCCTTCACCGACCTCGGCAAAGCGACCGGCCTGTCAACGTCCGCGGTGCACCAGCGGGTCAAGCGGCTGGAGCAGCGCGGCCTGATCCTCGGCTACGGCGCGACCGTCAACCACGACGAGATCGGGCTGCCGCTCACCGCCTTCATCTCGATCACGCCGATCGACCCGGCCCAGCCGGACAACTATCCGGAGCTGCTCGAGGACATCACCGAGATCGAGTCGTGCTGGTCGGTGGCGGGGGAGGAGTCCTACATCCTCAAGATCCGGGTACCGACGCCGCGCGACCTCGAGGACCTGCTCGCCCGCGTCCGCGCCGCCGCCAACGTCTCCACTCGGACAACGATCGTCCTTTCGACCCCGTACGAGAACCGCCCGGTCACCTGACCGATTCGGCTCAAGTTGCCGTCGTTTGGTCACCAACGACAGATAAGAGTCGTCCTATCTGCGGT
>JALZCZ010000469.1 GCA_030862825.1 Actinomycetota bacterium
CGGAGGGGTCGGCGGGGGGCTCGGGGCTCTCCGGTGGCGGCTCGTTCTCGGAGGGGTCGGCGGGGGGCTCGGGGCTCTCCGGTGGCGGCTCGTTCTCGGAGGGGCCGGCCGGGGGCGTGGGGCTGTCCTGCGGCGTCGGGTCGCTCTCGGAGGGGCCGGTTGCGGGTTGCGGGCTCCCTGACGGCGACGGCGACGGGTTCGCCGACTGGCTGGGCTGCGCTGGCACCGACGGGTCCTGCGCCACGTCCACGTTCTGGTTGCCGGTCGGAGATCCGTCCGGTCGTCCGGCGTCGGTGCCCGAGGTTCCTGTGTCGGATGGGAACGGGCCGTCCGGGAGGTCGGGAAGGGCGGCGAAGGTCGGAGGCAGCGTCGGCGTGGCCGCGTCGTCGTCGCGATACGACCGGGCCAGCGACATCACCAGCTGCGCGTAGCCGGGTGTCGGGTTCAGGGACCTCAGCGCCGCTCGCAGCTCCGCACGCACGCTGAGGTCGCGGCCACCGTTGCAGACGAAGACGGCAACACCGAGTGCGGCGTCGTCGGCGTCCTGCAGGTTCCGCTTCCCGTCGCCATCGCCGTCGACCGCGACTGCCGACCAGGTCGAGGGAAGCAGCCCCATCGGGCCGGCTGGGGCGTCCCACCGGCTGTTGTCGTCCACGAGGCCGGCGTCGGTGTCGCGCATCCGCGCCCGTCCGCCCTTCCCGTTGAGCGGCTTGCCGACCACACCCGGCCGCGACACACCCTCGTCGGTGACCCTGTTGCCGCCGGCCCGCCCATGGTCGGACTCGACCTCGGCCACACCGGCCAACACCGTCCAGTCGAGCCGGCACCGCAACACCGCCACGCCCATGACCAGCTCGGCCCGCTGGTAGGCCGCCAACGACGCCGCGGGAATGCGGTCGACCGCAGCCTGGTAGTCCGCGGCGAATCCGATCTGCCCGTGTTCGGGCAGGTTCGCGGCCGGTGCGGCGACAGCGGCGACGGGTGCAGCCAGCGGCTGCTCCTCAGTCCCGACGGCCCGGTCGGCCGTCAGCGTCTGGGTCTCCACCCGGGCCACCGGCGTATCGAAGGCCGGCGCCGTCGTGAGGAGAGGTACGACGGCGTACGCCGACGCCACCACCGCGCTCAATGCCAGCGGAACCGCGACGATGACGACCGCGCGCCGCGGCCCCAGACCGAGGGAAGCCGACTCGCGTCCCCGGTCACGACGGCCGTTCCTCCGACGCGGGTTCGCTTGCCTGTGAGCTCGCTGCTTTGCCATGTCAGTCTCCCCTTGTGGGCCGGAACGTCCCCGGCCCCTGCCCTTCGCGAGCCGTGTTCAGCCTCACGTCTCGCTAACGAGGCTAGGCCGCGATCCGGAGCTTGGGGGAGCGAGCGGCCGAAAAACACCCATCAGTGGGGAAAATAGCCGGATCCAGTACGTCAGGGCGCGCGATGGGGTAGGGGTCTGCCCGGGCATCCGATCAGGAGCCCCGTGTGAATCGTCGCCGCTCTGGCGCCCACTGCGTCGTCGAGGAGTCTGCTGGCGGAGTCCGCGGGACGGATCGGCGGTCACTCCCTCGGCGATCGGCAACCTGTCTCTGCATGAGTGCGCTGCGCGCCCCGCGTGGCGGCGGCTCTCGTCTCATCGGCTGGGAGAGCGATGCCCCAGCCGGGGTGTCCGCACCGACTATGTGTCGCGAGGTCGCGACTTCGTACTCGCGGGATCAAGGTCGCCTCTGGTTCGCTGCTGCCGGATTGTCCACACTGGCCAGGTGACGGCAGAACTCCCCACGGAGCAGCGGTGGCCGGCCGCTCGCCGGAGCGACCCATCCGACCTGGAAGGCGCGATGGGCTCGACGACCGAGCTGCACGCCGACGTTGCGGTGATCGGTGGCGGGCTGGGCGGAGTTGCAGCAGGGCTGGCCGCGACGCGAGCCGGGTGCACCGTCGTGCTCACGGAGGACAGCGACTGGCTCGGTGGTCAGCTGACCTCGCAGGCGGTGCCGCCCGACGAGCATCCGTGGATCGAGTCGTTCGGCTGCACGGCGAGCTACCGACGGCTGCGCGACGAGATCCGTGACCACTACCGCCGGTGGTACCCGCTCAGCCTCGAGGCACGGTCCGAGCGGCATCTCAACCCCGGGCGCGGCACGGTGAGTGCACTGTGCGTCGAGCCGTCGGCCGGTGTTGCCGTGATCGAGGGGATGCTCGCGCCCCAGCGCAGCTCCGGCCGGCTGCGCGTGCTTCTCCGGCACCGTCCCGTCGGCGCCAGCGCCGACGGCGACCGGGTCACGTCGGTGACCCTCGAGCGGTCCGACGCCGAGCAGGTCACCGTCACCGCGGCGTTCGTGCTCGATGCCACCGAGACAGGCGAGCTACTCGCGCTGGCCGGCGTCGAGCACGTCACCGGGGCGGAGTCGCGCGACGAGACCGGAGAGGCGCATGCGCCGGCTGTCGGCGACCCGCTGAACATGCAGGCGGTGTCGTGGTGCTTCGCGGTGGACCACATCGACGGTGAGGACCACACCGTCGACAAGCCCGCTTCGTACGACTTCTGGCGCGCCCACGAGCCCGCGGCCTGGACCGGTCCGCTGCTGTCCTTCACGGCGCCGGTGCCGCGCACGGGCGAGTCGCTCGCGCGGACCTTTGAGCCGAACCTGGACCTCGCCGCGGATGCCGTCGTGGACCATCGTCTCGTCGGCGGCGACACCGAGCTCTGGAGGTTCCGGCGCATCGCCGACCGGCGCACCTTCGTGCCCGGGTACCTCGCGAGCGACCTCACGCTGGTGAACTGGCCGATGATCGACTACTTCGAGGGCCCTGTGCTCGGGGAGACTCCCGACGAGAGCGGTCGGCACCTGCGGGGTGCGCGCGAGCTCAGCCTGAGCTTCCTGCACTGGCTCCAGACCGAAGCCCCCCGGCCCGACGGCGGCACCGGGTACCCCGGGCTCCGGCTCCGCCCGGACATCATGGGCACCTGCGATGGGCTCGCCAAGCGGCCATACATCCGTGAGTCACGGCGGATCCGGGCCTTGTACACCGTCGTGGAGGAGGACGTCGCACTCGCATCGCGGCCCGACGGCCGGGCGGCCTCCTACCCCGACAGCGTCGGCGTCGGCAGCTACCGCATCGACCTGCACCCGACGACCGGCGGTGACGGCTACATCGACATCGCGTCGTGCCCGTTCGAGATCCCGCTGCGCACACTCGTTCCCGTGCGGGTGCAGAACCTGCTGCCCGCCGCGAAGAACATCGGCACTACCCACATCACCAACGGCTGCTACCGCCTGCACCACGTCGAGTGGGGCATCGGGGAGGCGGCGGGCTCGCTCGCCGCCTTCTGCGTCGCGGAGAGGCGCTCCCCCCAGCAGGTGTGCGACGACGACTCGCTCCTGCAACGGTTCCAGCGGAGGCTCGTCGACGACGGAGTCGAACTGCGCTGGCCGGACGTCCGCGGTTACTGATGCCCAGAAGGTACGACGCCTCGATGGTCAGCCCTTGACGCTTCCTGCGGTCAGACCGGCCACGATCCGCTTCTGGAACGCCAGCGCGACGATGATCATCGGAATGGTGACCACCACACACGCGGCGGTGATCGTGCCGATCGGGCGCTGGAACTCGACGGCACCGGTGAACGCGGCGATGGCGACGGGGACGGTCTGCGCCACCTCGGCGTTGCGCGGCGCGAACGTGCTGGCGAGCAGGAACTCGTTCCACGCCGAGACGAAGATGATGATCGCCGCCGCGAACACCCCGGGCGCGGCCAGTGGAAGGATGATCCGGTAGAACGCCTTGAACGGGGAGGCTCCGTCCACCCGGGCAGCCTCCTCGAGATCCTTCGGGATCGAGGCGAAGAACGTGGTCAGGATGAAGATCGTCAGGGGAAGGTTGAACGCCGTGTACGGGATGTAGAGGCCCTCCCAGGTGTTCAGCAGGCCGACGTTGCGCCAGAGCTCGTACAGCGGCGGCACGAGCGCCACCGGCGGGAACAGCGACACGGCGAGGACGCCCGACAGGAGCACGATCTTGCCTCTCAACGGCAGCCGCGCCAGCGCGTACGCCGCGAACGACCCGACCACCACGCACACGATCGTGGTGATCCCGGCGACGGCCAGCGAGTTGCGCAGGTTGAGGTGGAAGTCCTGCTCGAACACGGCCCGGTAGTTCTCGAGACCGAACGGCCCCTGGAAGAGGTCCGGGCTGTTCAGAGCACGGTCACCGAGCTTGAGGCTGGTCATGATCAGCCAGAAGAACGGGAAGAGGCACCAGAACAGGATCACGCCCAGGAGTGCCGTCTTGCCCCACACCTGGGCGGCGCTTCGTCGCTCCACGACGCCCTGGTCGGTGCCCCGCTTGCGGGGAGACTTGCGGGGGGAGGTGCTCAGTTTGCCGGGGATGCTCACTTGCCCTCCTCACCGAGGACCAGGTCACGGCCGAGCAGGTTCACGAAGACCAGCCCGACGCCGAGGATCAGGACGAAGCTGATGGTGGACAAGGCCGACCCCAGACCGGGATCCGGTGTGCGGACGACGAACTGCTGAACCAGGATCGACAGCGACTCGGTGTCGAACGCACCACCCGTCATCACCTGGGGAAGGTCGTAGACCCGCAACGCCTCGACCGTTCGGAAGAGCAGCGCGACGAGGATTGCGGGCTTCAGCAAGGGGAGAGTGATGTACCAGAACCGCTGGAACATCTTCGCGCCGTCGACACGGCCGCTCTCGTAGACGTCGCCGGGGATGGTCTGCAGCCCGGCCAGCAGCAGCAGGGCGACGAACGGCGCGGTCTTCCAGACGTCGGCGAAGATGACCGCGAACGACGCCCAACCGGGCTGGCCCAGCCAGCTGAAGTCACCCAGTCCGAAGACCGTGTTGATGAATCCGGGCGTCACGTTGAACATGAAGAACCACATCTGGGCTGCGATCACTGTCGGGATCACCCACGGCACCAGGATCGCGGCGCGGGTGACGCCGCGGCCCCGGAAGGCCTGGTTCATCAGCAGCGCGAACCCCAGCCCGATCACGAACTCGGCGGCGACTGACGTGACGGTGAAGATCACCGTGAACTCCAGCGAGTCCCAGAACCGCTGGTCGGTGAGCGCCTGCGTGTAGTTCTCGATACCACCGAATCCCTCGCGCTGGCGCCTCGTGTAGGCCTGCAGGCTGATCACGAACGCATAGATCACCGGGAACAGCGCGACCACGGCCATCAGCAGGATCGCGGGCGAGATGAACACCCGCCCGAGGGCGGTCTCCGAGAGCCCCTTTCCCGCCGCCGACCCCGGGCGGCGCCTGCGGCTGCCGCTCGTGGCCGGCTCCGGGACCGTCGTCGTGTCTTCCATGGGAGTCCTCGTCCGACCTTGCTACTGCACAGTGCCCTCGAGGAACTCGGCCACCGTCTCGGACGCGTCAGCCGGATCCTCCTGGCCGTTGTAGGCCGGGAAGAGCGCGCGCTGCATCTCCACGCTGATCTCGTTCCACTGCGGGGCGGGCGGACGGGGCTTGGCGTCCGGCAGGATCTCCCCGAGAAGGGACATCACCGGGTCGTCGCTGAGCTCCTCGTAGACCGATGCCAAGGTCGGCGGGACGGACGCCTCCGTGGCCAGCATCGTCTGGACCTCCGGGTCGGTGGCGGCCCACACCACGAAGTCCTTGGCGGCCTCCTTGTTGTCCGAGAACGCGCTCACGGCGTTGTTGAAACCGCCGAGGGCAGAGATCGTGCCCTCACCGGTGAAGGTCGGCAACGGCGCGATGTCGAAGTTCTCGCGCACCGGGCTCTGCTTGTCGTCCTGGATCAGCGAGTAGGCGTAAGGCCAGTTCCGCATGAAGACGGCGTTGCCGGACTGGAAGAAGTTGCGGGCCTCCTCCTCGGTCGCGGTGTTGAAGCCGGGCGCCAGGCAGCCGGAGTCCTTCGCCTCGGCGAGGAACTCCGTGGCCTGGGTGGCCAGCTCGGTGTCGAACTCGACCTCGGTCTGGTCGTCGTTGTACAGCTCGCCACCCGCGCTCCAGTAGTACTCCAGCCAGTTGACCACGAAGCCCTCGTAGCGGGCGCCTTGTCCGATGAACCCAGCGATGTCCTCTTGTGCGCCAACCCGGGTGGCGACCTCGCAGAGCTCTTCCCAGGTCGTCGGCGGCTCGTCCACCAGGTCGGTGCGGTAGTAGAGGAACCCGGCGTTCGAGTTGTACGGCGCCGCCCACAGCTCGCCGCCCCACTGGGCCGACTCGAGCGGACCCGGCAGCGTGCCGTCCTCGATCTCGGCACGGACGTCCTCGAGGCTCTCGACCCAGCCGTTCTCGGAGTACTCACCAGTCCAGATGACATCGACGCCGAGGACGTCGAACTCGCTGCCCTCGGCCTGGAGCTCGAGCGCCTGCTGCTCGCGCTGGGCGTCGGCCTCGTCGGGCAGGATCTCGATCTCTATCGGGTTGTCCGGGTTCTCCTCGCTCCACATCTGCGCGGTCCGCTGGTGGATGCCGCCGGGCTGCGCCTCGGAGCCGCCGAGCGCCCACTTCATCGCGCCGCCGCCGCCCTCTCCTTCGTCGTCGTCGCCCCCCGGTGTGCATGCGGCCACCACAAGGAGCGACAGGGCTCCGGCGACCGCCCATCCTTTGAACCTGTTCCGTTTCCTCATCTGGATCGGCCTCCTCCTCATGGGATCGCCGGGTCCGCCCCGGCGATTTCAGCGCAATGCCTGCCCGGTGTCGATGTCGAAGAGATGCATTTCCTCGGTCTTGAACTCCATGTCGACCTGCTCGCCAAGTTTCGGAGCCTCGGACGGCTCGAGCCGGGCAACGAACTGCTGCCCCCCCGCCTCCGCGCTGCGCTCGAGCTCCGCGAACGCGTCGGCGTCGTCGATGGCCTCCCGCAGGTCCTCGGAGAGGATCGGCGGCGCACTGGTTCCGAAGTGCACGAGGACCTCCGACCCGAGCAGCTCCACCAGCGTCACGTCACGCTGCGGCAGCTTCCGGTCCTCCGGGGTGGACGAGTCTGCTCGCGAGAAGTGCTCGGGTCGCAGGCCGGCCGCCACCTGCTTCCCCGCGTACGCGCGGATGCCCGGGTAGCGCTCGAGAGTCCTGTCGGTCAGCCCGAGCGACGTCCGGGTGCCGAGCCGAAGCCGGAGACGGCCGTCGACCTCCTCGACCCGGCCCTTGGCCAGGTTCATCGACGGTGAACCGATGAATCCGGCGACGAACAGGTTGTCGGGACGGTCGTAGAGCTCCTGCGGGCTGGCCACCTGCTGGAGCTCGCCACGCTTGAGCACCGCGACGCGGTCTCCCATGGTCATGGCCTCGATCTGGTCGTGGGTGACGTAGACGGTGGTCACCCCGAGCCTGGTCTGGAGTGCCGCGATCTCGGCGCGCATCGCCACGCGCAGCTTCGCGTCGAGGTTCGATAGTGGCTCGTCCATGAGAAATGCCTGCGGGCTGCGCACGATCGCGCGGCCCATCGCCACCCGCTGCCGCTGCCCTCCTGAGAGCGCCTTGGGTTTGCGATGGAGGAACTCGGTCAGCCCGAGCAGGTCCGCGGCCTTCTTGACGCGTTCCTGGATCTCGGACTTCGGGACCTTCCCCATCTTCAGCGCGAACGCCATGTTGTCGGCGACCGTCATGTGCGGGTAGAGGGCGTACGACTGGAACACCATCGCGATGTCCCGCTCCGCCGGCGACAGGTCGTTGACCACCTTGCCGCCGATGAGCATCCTTCCTTCGGAGATGACCTCGAGTCCGGCGGCCATGCGGAGGGCGGTGGACTTCCCGCATCCCGACGGACCCACCAGGATCATGAACTCGCCGTCATCGATGTCGAGGTCGAGGTCCTTCACCGCTTCGGTGCCGTCGGCGTACCGCTTCCAGACACCGTCATACTGGATCTTCGCCATGGCGCCCCTCGCGCGTGCCGCCGTTCCTCGCCGCGTCCTGACTACCGGTCGACAGCCCGCGACGCCTGTCACACTCCCTCTTCAGTACCCGATGCAGGCGGGTCCGACGGTCACGATTCGGACACAAATCCGCTTCCGGGTCTACTGAGCCAGCAGGAGCTCGCTCACTGATCCGAGCAGCTCCGGGGGAAGGTCCAGGCTCTGAAGGCTCAGGGATGCGGAGCCGGGGTCCTCGTGCTGAACGACGTCCCAGATCGCACCTTTGACGGCGAAGGCGATGTTCGCGCGCTCGAGCAGCGTGAACAGTCGACCCTCCACGTCGTTCCGGACGAGTGAGATGTCTCCTGCCAAGGTGACCCGCACGGCCTCGTCGCGGCCCGCGGGGGAGACCCGCGCCTGCACGCTGCCCGGCACCGGCCCCGGTTCGAGGGGGAGCTGGCGGGTGATGCCGCCGACGTGCGCCTCGAGGTGGTCGAGTGCCGCGAAGCCGACGAGCACGAGGTCGTAGTGACGGTTCTCGGGCAGGGAGGACAGATCCCCTCTGGGCGCGTCGATGAACAGCTCGCCGGCCTCGAAGTCCAGGCGGACCGACGTCGACGCCCAGCGCTCGTCGTCGGCGTCCTCCCACAGCGTGAACTCCCCGTCCGCGCCGGCGAAGACCCTCAGCTCCAGCACGACCGGGTTGGTGGTGCCGTTGGCGACCTCGGTCTCGGAGACGAGCGGCACGACGGCTCCGGCGCGGGCCAGCACAGGAATGCTGTCGAGGTCGCGGTGGAGGTACGCCGAGCGGCCACCCCGGTAGACCAGACCGGTGAAGAAGTCGATCCACGTGCCCGCCGGGATCCAGGTCCTGACCCGGCCGAGCAACACCGTCGGCTCCGCGGGCGTGGTGATCGGAGCGACCATCAGCTCGCTGCCGAACATGTACTGGTTCGTGGCCTGGTAGGCCGCCTCCTCCCATGGGTGGTCGTAGTACATCGGCTGGACCAGCGGCTCGTCCTCGACGTGCGCCCTGCGGTTCATCGAGTACAGAAAGGGAACGAGCTGGTGCCGGAGCCGGAGGAACCTCCGCATCACCCGGTCTGCGCGCTCGTCGAACCGCCATGGCTCCTTGCTGTTGAACAAGTCCGCCGACGAGTGCAGGCGCAGCACCGGCGAGAAGACACCGAACTGCACCCACCGGGTCGCCAGCTCGTCGTCCTTGGTGCCGAAGAAGTGCCCGCCGATGTCATGGCTCCACCACCCGTAACCCACGTTGGATGCCGTCGCGGTGAAGTACGGCTGGAAGTGCAGCGACTCCCAGCTGATCACCGTGTCCCCCGAGAACCCGACCGGGTAACGGTGGCTGCCGACCCCGGCGTAGCGCGAGAACGTCAGCGGCCGCCTGCCATCCCGGCCGGAATCGAGATAGTGCACGTGGTTGAGGATCCACAGCGGGTCGAGACCACGGAGCCTGGAGTACGTGCCCGACTGCCAGTCCACCCACCAGAAGTCCACCCCCTCCTCCTCGAGCGGGTGGTGCACCTCTTCGAGGTACGCCTCGATGAAGCTCGCGTCCGCGGGGTTGAAGTTCACCGGCAGGCCGCTCGCCGGATCGATCCCCATCCGGATGGCCACCCTGTGGTACGCGTCCTCGAACGACCGGATCCCGTCGGCCGGATGCACGTTCAGCGAGACCTTCAAGTCCCGCTCGTGCATCGATGCAAGGAATCCCACCGGGTCGGGAAAGAGATCACGGTTCCAGGTGTAGCCAGTCCAGCCGCTCCCGTGTGCGGGGTCGACCTCGGTGATGTGCCAGTCCATGTCGATCACGCCGACGGCGAACGGCACGTGCTCGAGCGCGAAACGGTCCATCAGCCCGACGTACTCCTCCGCGGAGTAGGGGTGGTAGCGGCTCCACCAGTTGCCGAGCGCGAAGCGCGGGAGCAGCGGCTGCTTGCCGGTGAGGGCGTAGAGCGCCTTGACGGCGTCCTTGTAGTCGGGTCCGTAGCCGAACAGGTAGAGATCGAGGTTGTCGCTGTCGCGGGGCGCTACCCAGCCGTCCTCGGTGAGCAACATCGTTCCTGAGTCGTCGACGACCGCGATGCCGGTACGGGACACGACACCGTCCTCGAGCTCGCAGGCGCCGTCGACGCCATCGAGGGTCCGCGCCGTACCCCCCAGGTTCTGCACTGGCTGCCCGAACCGCCACATGTTGTCGTGCAGGCTGAAGTTCCCCTTGACCAGCACCGACAACCCCTCCGGGCTGAACGGACCCTTGTCGTAGACCAGGTGCAGCCGCTCGGTGTGGATCTCCAGCTCGCCACGGTCCTCGACCAGCTCGAACTCCGCCGGCGGGAAGTCACGGTTCAGCACCGTCTGCGAGGGCCGGTCCTCGAACCGGCCGGCGGGGCTGTACTCCAGCCGGAGCAGCCCCGCGTCGAGGACGGTGATCCGATAGTTCTCACCCGCCACCACGTTGGCCGGGTCGGCGACCGGGCGGGCAGAGACGGTCAGGTGCGGTCTCATTCACCTCAGGCTAGCTCTGCGGCCGCCGCTGCTCCGGATGGCCGCAGCGCATGCTCGCTGCCGCACTGGAGCGCGTTGCCACCCCGGCTGGCACGATGGCAGAGTCTCTCGCCGGGATCGATGAGCGACCACAGGACGCGAGCCGCGAGCCACGCGCGCCTTCTGCGCTGTGGCGACAAGACCCGCCCCGATGTGAACTGAGGTGGCAACCTATCTCTCCCGAGAGCGTCCTGTTCGCCGGGATCTTCTCCCTGATCCTGGTGAGTGCGGCACTGCAGTCGCTATCTGGCTTCGGGTTCGCCTTGCTGAGTGTCCCGATTCTCTTCGTCATGATCGGGGGCCCGCAGACGGTGTCCACAGTGCTGATCACTGGTACCGCCTGCGACCTGGCGATACTGGCGCTCAGACGAAGCGTGCCGCGCCCGGCGAGCAGGGAGGTCTGGGTCCTCGGGCTGTGGTCTGCACCCGGCATGCTGGCGGGAGCCTGGCTGCTGGGGATCTTGCCGTCCCGCTGGCTCCAGATATTCGTGGCAGGCCTCGTCATTCTCGCCGTGGTGCTTCGTGCACGCTCCAGTGGCGCCAGTCGGGCCCCCACCTTGCGACACGCCGGATGGGCGGGTGCAGCAGGGTTCACGTCCGGGGCACTGAGCACGGCGACGTCGCTTGGTGGTCCTCCCACCGTCTTGTATCTGGCTTACCGGGGTCTGGCTCCTCGGACGATGCGCGACACCCTGGTCACCCTGTCCCTTGTGCGCCTGCCTCTGAGCCTGGTGGCTCTGGCGACCGCGGGTGTCTGGGAGGTGTACGAGCATTGGCTGGCGCTGATCGCGGCTGCGCTTGTCGGCCAGTTCCTCGGCACCATGGCATTCCACCGCTTCGCCGGCTCGCACTACGACCGCATCGTCGTCATGCTCCTGGCCGCCTCAGCCTGTGCCGCACTCGTTGCTGCTGCAGCGCCGTAGATACCAGTCCGACACCCAACCGGTTCCCGGGGTCTGCCCGCACCATCCTCCGTTCGGCACCAGCGGGCACTCGACGCGACACCCACAGGCGGAAAGCCACGGACCTCAGCGCCCGTGCGGATCGCGGAGCTCGGCGCGCGCTCTCTGTACTTGCGAAGGCCGGCCGACATCGATGGAGACGCGGGGAACGTGAGCTCCATCGGTCAGGACCGGTGATGATGGAGCGTTCGGACACGTAGGGGTGACGCTGTCCTCGATCCTGCTGGAGCGCCCTGAGCAGCCGAACCGACGGTGCCCACCCTATGGCAGATCCCGATGGCCACGACGGGCCGATCTCGTGACCGCCACCGGGCAGGTCTCATGACCGCACTGCAGGAACCAATGGCGGCCGATGCCAACCGAACGACCAATGTTCATAGTCCGGTCTAGTCATTTGCGGCCAAGCGTCGGATTTCCGGCTCGTGGATGAGGCTCACTGGGTGCGTGAGGCCCAGGGACCGATGTGGGGTCGGGCGAGCACATCGAGTGAAGAGGACAATCCCCATGCGGATGTCGATGTTCGGTCCGGGAGGTTCTCGACGCCGCAGCGAGCATGGCGCTGCGTTGGTCGAGTTCGCTCTCGTGCTGCCGATCCTGCTGATGCTGGTGCTCGGGATGATCCAGTACGGCTGGTACTTCTATGTCTCGGAGACCGCCAGCGGGGCCGCGAGCAACGTGACCCGCCGACTGTCGGTGGGCGACTGTTGGCCCGGGACCCAGGCCTACGACTACGCCAGGAAGCAGTCGCCGAAGGTCACCGGCGTCACCAAGAGTCCGACCGACCTCTCGGTCGCTGCGGCCGGGGATCTGCTGGCCGTGACCGTGACCGCAGACGCGAACATGTTCGGGCTCTTCCCGCTGCCTGACGACGGCATCGTGACGCGGGTCGTGAACGCCCGGCTCGAGGACACGACGGCGGGTCCGTCGTGCTGAGGCGCCGTGCGCCGGGCGAGCGGGGCGCCGTCGCGGTGATCTTCGCGTTCCTGGTCGTGGTGCTCTTCGGCATCGCGGCCCTGGCCGTCGATCTCGGCAACACCGTCGCGCGGGACACCGTGACGCAGACGCAGGCCGACTACGCGGCACTCGCAGCAGCCAATGAGCTGACGGCCACCCCGACGGCCGGGGACCCGCCCAGCACTGCGGCCGTCCAGGTCGTGGCGGACTACCTGAACGCCAACCAGCCCCAGGACGACGACCGTGCCTGCTGGCGGACGAGCCCGCCTAGTTGCGTGACCACGGCCCAGCTCACGGACGGCGGCCTCGACAACGGCGAGGTGCGCCATACCGCTACCGGTCTCCAGGTGGTGGCGCCGCGGACAAAGGTGGACTTCCACTTCGCCCAGATCTTCGGCATGGACGGTACCTACGTTGCAGCGGATGCCACGGTCAACGTCTTCAGCGGCGGACAGCGGGTGATGCCGATGTTCGCGGTGGCTGGGTGCGACTACGGCCGCCAGACGCTGGCCGACCCCGCGAAAGGACACGTGACACCCGTCGTGCCCACGCTGGCGTACGGGTCCGGGCCGTTCAACACCACCGACCTGGAGCCCGTGACGCTGACCGACTCGTCGAACGCCTCCGTCACCGAGCTCGCGGTGGCCTCGACCAGCAACATGCTGACGCTACCTGCGTCGAAGTACTCGTCGACCAGGTCGATCGGGTTCTTCCGGGGCGACGACCCCGACCCGGCGCTGGTGGTCACTCAGGACCACTTCTGGCTCCAGGGCGACGCGACTCGCACCGACCTCTCGCCTGACTCCGCCCCGACCCAGTACACCAGCAACCCGTCGAAGACGGTCCAGGCGATGATCCCCGACGCGGTCACCCAGACGGAGGGGGTCTGGTGGGTACGCGTGCGCAACGGCACCGGCTCGACCGCCACGTGGTCCGATCCGGCTGACGCTCAACCCATCCGCGTGGGCGGTGCCGTGCTGGAGTGCGCCGGCGGCTCCACGGAAGGCAACTTCGGCACCCTCAAGCTGCCCCGGACCGATGTCACGACGGCTCTCGAGGTGCCGGTGAACATCGCCGTGGGTCTGCAGAAGCCGCTCACCCTTGACTGGCACAAGTGGGCAAGGGAGAACCCGACTCTGGCGGGCGAGTGCACGGAGGGTCTCAACGGAGCCCGCGTGTCCTCAGGGACCAGCCTGCAGCCGAGGACCAACTGCGTTGACACAGACCCGGGGCTGCCGGCGAACGTCGCCACCCAGGGTCTCATCACCGGTGCCGGCAGTCACGCCGGCGTGCTCACGACCCAGTCCACCAGGACCGGCTGTGATCCGGTGGGCGGGTCGAGCAACCGCGCCGTCGTGCTCAACAACAAGTCGTACAGCATCAACGACGACGTGCTGACCTGCTACCTGACCAACGGCACCACCTCGCTGGCCACCATCGCGGATCCCGCCTACCAGGGCCCGGCGGTGCTGGATGAGGACATCTTCTCCTCGCCGCGGTTCCTGTGGGTCCCCGTGCTGGCCAAACAGCCGGGGAGCGGTGGCTCGGCCACCTACTCCATCCTCGACTTCCGACCCGCCTTCATCACCGACGAGCAGGCACTCTCCACGTCCGTCAAGGGCAGCCACAGCGGCACCGCCGACAACGGACTCTCGATCCCCGGCAACGACGTCACCCAGATCACGATCGTCTTCTTCGACGTCCAGGCGCTGCCCAGCGAAGGGGACTTTCCCGTCATCGACTACCTCGGCGCGGGCGACCCGGTCATCCGCCTGGTGGACTGACGGACCCAGGTCGCTCCTCCCAGCACCGGCCAGGGTCGATCCCCAGGAACCCCAGTCGACAGGGACCCCTCGACGTCAGCAGGCAGCATCTCACGCGCCCACCGTTCGGCTGTGATCGGCAGCAGCAACGGGTAGCTCACACACGGCGGCACCAGCCGCAACGAGTGTGACCAGGGCGAAGGCAGCTGGTCGGAGGAACAGGTGTGTCATCGAGTGCGCCTCATGGCGGCGGCGCTGGAGCTCCTCCACAACATATCCCGGCCCGGGTCCCGCCCGCCTGCTGGCGCTGTCGAACGACCTCCGCTCGGAGCTCGAGTGGTAGCGAGCCTGCGCGAAGCCGATCCCGCCGCTGGCTACGGGTCAGTCCGACCGGTGCGGGGGGGGGGCTTCGTGGTCGCGCCGCGGACCGCATGCCAGGCCTGTCCCCGAGCCCTGCGAAACCGCGGGCAGTGGCCCGGCGAGCACAGGGAGCAGTCGGACCCACGTCGCAAGTGCTCGTGCGCCTTCCGAGGATGTCCGCACACGCACAGATCCTCCGGATCGCGGCGCGGGGTCAAGCGGTCCCCGTCCCGGATCGGTGCTCGTGGCACGGCGGGCTCCGGCGCAGGGCTCAGATTCACCGAATGTGGTGAGACCAAGGCGCGGCCTAGGGTCCTGGTCAGGCGTGGGCTCGCCACCGCTACGTCTCCCTCCGTGGCGCCGGTCCGCCGCGGACGTGGGGGTGGCGTGCGCTCCCTCACGCATCCCTCACGCGCTGTCCGCCGCGGTTCCCGAGGTCCTCGCCGCACGTATCACGGCGTCGTTCTATGGAACACCAGTTGGGGCAGTCTTGCATGGTCTCTCACCTGGGCCGGGCAACTGGTTTCGCCGCCCGACCCCCAGTAGCGTGAGATCTCCTCGGCGGGCGGCGCGACGGACCTGGGCCAACGGGCGGCAGGAAGCGAGTGCGGAATCATGGGGATGCGACGCAGGCTCTCGTCTCGGGCCGTGCTGATCGTGGTTGGCGCGACCCTGGCTGTCGGGTGCTCACCGCCTTTCGATGCTGACGACGGTTCCTTCTCGGAATCGGCAGCTCCGGGGGAGACCGTGGCCACACGGCCGGCGGAGTTCCTCACCATCGGCGAGTGGGTGGAGTGGCGGGGCGCTCGGACCAGCGTGACTGATCTCCGGCGCCCGTTCGGCGAGGCACCGAGAGCGCCGGACGGTTCCGGCCAGGAGTGGCTGGGTGTGCGCGCGGTGACGTGCGCCAGCGACGTTCCCGTCGAGACGGCGTGGTATCTGTTCGCCGCCCACGGTCCGTCCTCCGAGCGCTATCCGGCTCCCGACTGGGATGACCCGAAATGGCCTCGGCCGCAGTATCCGCAGGTGACGGTGGCCCCAGGTGACTGCGTCGACGGATGGGTGCTGATTCCGGTGGTCGTCGCGGCGTCGGTCGCCAGCGTCCGGCTCTCTGACCCGGACGGCATACCTCTCGGCGAGTGGCGGCTCCCTGAGGAGGTCGGCCGATGAGATCGCGGAGGCAGGCGCGCAGGCGGGCCGCTGGTTGGCTGCGCGCCATCGGCGTGGTGGTCGCCCTCACGGTCGGTGGTGCCTCCTGCGACACCGCTCCGCCCGACGAGCCCGACGGCGGGAGCGAGGCCTCGTTCGACCCGCAGCTCGGGGTCGACCCGACCGTGCCCGTCGAGGAGGGCGAGCTGCCCGAGGCTGGCCCGACCGACCTGTCCGGCCTCGACGACGACCGGGCGCTCGCGCTAGGCGAGGAGTATGTCGTCGGCGGCAACCACACGACGCTGCTGGAGGTAGTGCGACCGCTCCGGTCACCCGGCGACGCTCCCGGCCCGGGTCCGGGTCGCGAATGGGTCGGCGCCCGGGCGACGACGTGCTTCGAGTCCGAGCTCGACCGACAACTGGAGATCGGGTCGTACCTGTTCTCGGCAGTGAGTGAGGACTCGATCTCCTACCCCGGTATCCAGCCGGAGGAGGCTCAGTGGCCGTTGCCGCAGTACCCGGGCTATGGACGGCTGGCGCCGGGACAGTGCACGAGCGGCTGGATCGCGATCCCGGTGCCGGTCGGCGTGACCGTGACCTCGATCGTGCACAGCGCGGTGACCGGAGACCCGGTGTCAGAGTGGCGCGTCCCCGCCAGCGCGTGGTGAGCCCTCATCGGGGTGCGAACACCCACACCTCGCGGTTCGCGTAGGCCACGGTCCAGTACGGCGAGGCCACCAGTCCATCGGCCAGATCGAGGACCGCGCCCTCGGGCAGCAGCCCGTAGTAGCGCGTCTCTTCCTCCATGGATGGTGCCAGCACCACGTAGGCGTCCTCACCGAACTCCGCGACGACCTCGGCGCGGAGCTCGGCCATGGGGAGCCGGAGGAGGCGGTCGCCCTCGAACTGGGGGTAGCTGATGAGGGCCGGATCGTTGATCGTGTCCAGTGGGTTCCGCTGGGAGTAGCCGGCGGAGATGCGCCCCGGGAACATCCGGGTCAGGTGCACGATCGTCGACCCGGGGGGCGTCTCTTCGGCCAGCCACCGCGACGCGGCAACCTGGTCGTCCGAGACGACGAGGAACGGGTACATCCCGAACGACGTCGCCTGGGCGCTGGCCAGGAACGTTCCCACGCTGAGCGCGCCCACCACCACGACGGCGACTGCCCGAAGGCGCGCCAGGTCGCACACCCGCTTCGCGATCAGCGCGCAGAACCAGGGGGAGGCGAAGAGCCAGACGCGGTACGGCGCCTCGCCGCCGTAGTTGCCGCCGATGAGCACGAATGCCGGCATCACCGCCAGCATGACCGGAAGGAGGACCGTCCCGAACCGCCGGACGTAGGCGAGGGCTGCCAAGGCGCCGCCCCCCAGCACCAGCACGGCCACGACGCGTGCTGCCGTCGCTGCGAGCTCCTGCGCGTCGGAAGAGGGCCCGACGACCAGGCTCTGGGCGTTGGTGATGTTGAAGCCGTTCAGCGCCGTGTTGGTGGCGAGGACCTCGCGGTGGAGAAGCAGCCAGAGGACGGGCAGCGCCGCCAGGACGACGTAGCCCCCACGCCACCGTCCGACCAGCCATCCCGCGAAGGCCGCCGGCGCGAGCTGCAGCACCAGGACGAACGGGGTGATCTGGTGAGAGACGACGATCAGGAGGTAGGTGGCCACGACGGTAGCGGCGAGCACGCGCCGCGCCGTGGGATCCAACGGCTGCGGTGCGGGCAGGTCGCGCAGCGCCCACCTGCAGGACCGGCCGAACCATCCCGTGCGGAGCCGGTCTTGGGGAAGCGCCCTCACGAGGGTGACGACGTGAGCGAGACAGAGCATCACGAGCGCGCAGCTCATCGTCTGGGGCGAGTAGTAGAACTGGCCGGCCCACATGGTGCAGAGGAAGAGCATCGTCGCGACGATCGACGTCAGGGCACTACCGAACAACCGGTGGACTGTCACTGCGAGACCCAGGGCCGCCATCCCGGCGAAGAGCGGCTGGGCGAAGTTGGCGTAGCTCAGCGGGTCCGCGCCGGAGAGGACCTGGACCTGTGCTGCTACCGCGAAGAACCCGGGCCACTGCTGGAAGATGTCGCGGGGGTCCTGAAGCGGCTGCTGCTGGACGATGAGGTCGACCACCCCGAGGTGCTTGTACGCCCAACCCGCGAGCAGGTTGTGGTCGAAGAGGACCCTCGGCGGCGTGAACAGGAGACCAACGGCGACCAGACCCGCCGTCCCCAGCCACAAGGAGGCGGGACGCATCAGGCAAGCCACGACCACCGCCGCGACGGCAAGGGTCACCGCCGCGACGAACCAAGGCCCGAGCACGGGGAGGAGGCCGTACTCGCCGACGGGTTCCTGTCTGGTTCCGACCAGCGAGATGGCGTACGTCGACGCGCTCGCCAGCAACAGCAGGCAGCCTGCTCGGACGCCGGTGCGGACGCGCGGGAGTGGTCGCGCGGGAGTGGGGAGACCCGGGCGCTGCGCGGATGCCCGGTCCCGCCGGATCGCGACCGCTGCGCCGCCCAGTGCGGGGGCCACGAGGGCGACGTACTGGACAAGCGGCTGCTGGAAGGTCGTCCATGCGCAGAACAGGGCCACCGCACCGGACCAGCAGACGCTCAGCAGGACCGTGGTCACGCCTCGATCCGGACCGGCCGCCCGGCCCAGCCCCAGCGCGATGCCGAGGCCAGGACCCGTCACGGACACAGCCACCACCGCGGCGACGGCCAGCGGGCCGCCTCGGCCCGCGACGATCACGGCCGTGCTGACGACCACCCAGGCCACCAGAGCCCAGGCAGCACGAGTTGAGGCCCCGTCGACGGCAGGGTGCCCGAAGGAGGAGCCCACGGCGTCGGGGGGTGGACCGTCCGCCGACGCCGCGGCGGTGGCTGTGGCGGCGGAGTGTTCGTGCCCCCGCCCCACGTCCGAACGGAGCGTCGGGGCCGACCCTCGAGCCAGGGCAACGATGCGCCCCGCCTCGGCGTGGGCCGCAGTCACGATGTCTCGCGCATCCTGATCGGCGGCGGCGAGCGTGCGGGCGACCCGTGCGTCGCTCGAACGCCGGATCTCGGT
>JALZCZ010000487.1 GCA_030862825.1 Actinomycetota bacterium
GCGCCGACTCGCCGACGCGCAGTCGACGGCGGCGACGTGGCGGTGGCGCGAGCGCCGGCTTGCCGAGCTCGACACGCAGCTCGACGCTGCCGTCGCGGCGTGGCGGCCGGTGCGCGACGAGCTCGAGCTCACCGCGCAGCTGTCCGGTTTCGTCGAGGGCAAGGCGCCGGACAACCGGCTCCAGATGCGACTCTCGGCGTACGTCCTGGCCTACCGGCTGTCCCAGGTCGTCGCCGCCGCCAACCTCCGGCTGGCGCGGATGAGCGACCAGCGCTACTCGCTCGAGCACACCCGGCACCGCGGTGCCGGGGAGACCAGGGGCGGCCTGAGCCTGCAGGTGCGCGACGACTGGTCCGGCGAGTCCCGCGACCCGGCCACCCTGTCGGGCGGCGAGACGTTCGTGGTCTCGCTGGCGCTCGCACTAGGGCTTGCCGACGTGATCACCGACGAGTCGGACTCGGCGGCCGAGGGGTCGCGGCTGGAGACGCTCTTCGTCGACGAGGGCTTCGGCTCACTGGACGCCGACACCCTCGACGACGTGATGGACACCCTCGACTCCCTGCGCGACGGCGGCCGCGTCGTCGGCGTGGTCAGCCACGTCGCCGAGATGCGCGACCGGATCCCCACCCAGTTGCTCGTCTCCAAGTCGCGCCAGGGCTCGACGGTCGCGGTGCGCCGCTGACCTCGGCCTTCGGCCCGGACGCGGCCGTTCGGTTATCGGGCTGTCGTTTGGTCCCCAACTACAACAACCCGTGCCGAAAGCCTGTCGTTGGTGACCAAACGACAGCCCTACATCAGCCGCGGGATCAGCTCGAGGTACCGGCGGCGCCGTGCTCGAGAGCCTCGAGCAGGGCGTTGTTGAACGCCGGGATGTCGCCGGGCTTGCGGCTGGTGATCAGGTTGCCGTCGGTGACGACCTTGTCGTCGACCCACTCGCCACCGGCGTTACGGATGTCGGTCTGCAGGCTGGGCCAGGACGCGAGCCGGCGGTCCTTGACCACGTCGGCCTCGATCAGGGTCCACGGAGCGTGGCAGATCGCCGCGACCGGCTTGCCGGTGGCCACGAAGTCGCGCACGAACGAGACCGCGTCCGGGTGGGTGCGCAGGGCGTCCGGGTTGGCCACGCCGCCCGGCAGGACCAGTGCTGCGTAGTCGTCCAGCTCCGCCGACGACACCGGTACGTCGACCGGCTTGGTGTCCGCGGCGTCGAGGTGGTCGAACAGACGCACCTCGCCGTCCTCGGGGCTGATCAGCACCGGCTGGTAGCCGGCCTGCTCGACCGCGGACCACGGCTCGACCAGCTCGACCCGCTCGGTTCCTTCGCCTGCAACCAGGAATGCGACCTTGGATGAGCTCATGGCCTCCGGTACCCGAGCGATCGCCCGTCACACACCCAGTGCGGTCCACGAGCTCACGTCGAGCCCCCAGTCGCGGCGGAGGCGTTCGGCCTGGGGTCGGTACAGCACTTGCAGCGACTCCTTCAGGCCGGGCGTCCACTCCCAGGTCACCTGGTCGGTGCTGCTCGATCCCGACTCGCTGCGCACGTCCACCAGCTCGACGGGGTCCAGGCCGAGGTCGCGCCAGATGGCTTCCACCACGGGCTGAGGGTCCTCGCGCACCTCCTCGAACACCATCACGCGGATCCGCTCCCGCCCGAGCGCGGCGGCCCACATGTCCAGCTGGTCGGCGTAGCAGCCGGACCAGGTCTGGATGGTGATCGGCACCGGGTAGGGCCACGGCATCGTGATCTTGCGCGTGGTCCGCTTCTGCATCCACTCCCGGGTCAGCCCGAGCAGCATCGCGGAGCGGTAGCGCTCGATCGGGTCGCGCAGCAGCACCAGCACTGGGCCCTCCGGCACCACCCGGGCAGCGGCGTACGGCGCCGAGGCGTGCCGGAGGTACTGCGGCGACCACTCGCCCCGGCGCACACCGTCGTCCGGGAACAGGTCGAGGTAGGCGGAGTCCTCGAGGCGACCGTCGGCGATCTTGTGCAGGAGCTGCTGCTCCTTCTTGTCGTTGGTGCCGAGCGCGACCTGGGGGTGCTGGGTGAGGAGGTCGGTGAGCCAGGTGGTGCCGCTGCGCTGCGCTCCGATGCCGAGCCACGCCGGATAACCCATGGGGGCGAGACTATCCACCCGGATAGGTTCTCCCCCATGAGTGGTCCCGGCCTCGATCCGACCTTCACCGACCTCGCCTACCGAACCCTCGGCGACGCCGCCCTTGCCCGCGCGCAGGCGCTCGGCGCGACCCATGCCGACTTCCGGTTCGAGCGGGTCCGCTACCAGCACCTCGGCGTTCGCGACGGCGTACTCCAGGGGGCTGCCGACGCCGAGGACCTGGGCTTCGCGGTCCGGGTGATCCACGGCGGCGCGTGGGGGTTCGCCTCCGGCGTCATCCTCACCGACGACGAGGCGGTCCGGGTCGCCGAGACGGCGGTCGCGGTCGCCCAGGTCGCGGCCGCGATGACCACCGACCCCGTCGAGATCGCCCCCGAGCCGGTGTACGACGACGTCACCTGGATCTCGTCGTACGTCGTCAACCCGCTCGACGTGCCGGTGGCGGAGAAGGCGGCGCTGCTGGTCGACTGGACGAACCGCCTGCGGAAGGGTGCGGCCGTCGACCACGCCTCGGCCTCGCTGCAACAGGTGCAGGAGAACAAGTACTACGCCGACCTGGCCGGCACCCGCACCACCCAGCAGCGGGTGCGCCTCCAGCCCGGCTTCGAGGCGATGGGCGCGGGGGCCGACACGTTCGACTCGATGGCCTCGATCGCGCCACCGGTCGGCCGCGGCTGGGAGTACCTCACGACTGCCGCCGCCGACGGCGGCTGGGACTGGGACGACGAGATCGAGCAGGTTCCCGAGCTCCTTGCCGAGAAGCTCAAGGCGCCCAGCGTCGAGGCCGGCAGCTACGACCTGGTGATTCACCCGTCCAACCTCTGGCTGACGATCCACGAGTCCATCGGCCACGCGACCGAGCTCGACCGGGCGCTCGGCTACGAGGCCAACTACGCCGGCACCTCGTTCGCGACCTACGACAAGCTCGGCACGCTCCAGTACGGCGCGCCCTCCATGCACGTCACGGGCGATCGAACGCATCCACACGGACTGGCCACGGTCGGCTACGACGACGAGGGGGTCCAGACCCAGAGCTGGGACATCGTCCGCGACGGCGTGCTGGTCGGCTACCAGCTGGACCGGCCTATGGGCCACATGAAGCCCGAGCTCAACGGTGGCCGCTCCAACGGCTGTGCGTACGCCGACTCCCCCGGCCACATCCCGATCCAGCGCATGGCCAACGTGTCACTGCAGCCCGCGGCCGACGGGCCGTCGACCGAGGAGCTGATCGGCCGGGTCGGACGCGGCATCTACGTGGTCGGCGACAAGTCGTGGTCGATCGACATGCAGCGCTTCAACTTCCAGTTCACCGGCCAGCGCTTCTACAAGATCCAGGACGGCGAGCTCGTCGGCCAGCTGCGCGACGTCGCCTACCAGGCCACGACCACGGAGTTCTGGCGCTCGATGGAGGCGGTCGGCGGCCCCGACACCTGGGTGCTCGGGGGCGCCTTCAACTGCGGCAAGGCCCAACCAGGGCAGGTCGCGGCGGTCAGCCACGGCTGTCCGACGTCGCTGTTCCGCGGCGTACGCATCCTCAACACCAACGAGGAAGGTGGCCTGTGAAGACCACGCCCCAGTCCCTGGTCGACCACGCCGTCGCCACGTCGACCGCCGACGACTGCATCGTGATCGTGCACGACAAGACCAGCGCCAACCTGCGCTGGGCCAACAACACGCTGACCACCAACGGCGTCATGCACGGCATCCGGGTCACCGTGATCTCGTTCGTCCGGGTGGCGGGTGCCGCCGGCGGTGTCGCCACTGGGTCGGTCACGGGCAGCGTCAGCTCCCAGGCCCAGGTCGACGCCCTCGTACGCGCAGCCGACGCCGCCGCTCGAGCCGGCTCGCCAGCCGAGGACGCCAACGACCTGATCCGCGATCGCGCCTCCGACGACTGGGACGACCAGCCGGTGCCGACCGACATCCACGTCTACGACTCCTTCGCCCCGGCCCTCGGCGAGGCGTTCGGGCGAGCCTCAGCCCACGGTCGCGTGCTCTACGGCTTCGTCAACCACGAGCTGACCACCACCTACCTCGGCTCCACGACCGGTCTGCGGCTGCGCCACGTGCAGCCGACCGGTCACTACGCCTGCACCGGCAAGACCACCGACCTCTCCCTGAGCGCATGGGTCGGCGGCGCGACCCGCGACTTCACCGACGTCGACGCGCTGGCCATGGAGGCCACCCTCGCCCAGCGCCTCGGGTGGGGCGCCCGCCGCGTCGACCTGCCGGCCGGCCGCTACGACACCATCCTGCCGCCCACCGCGGTCGCCGACCTGATGATCGACGCCTACTGGTACGCCGGCGCGCGGGTCGCCTGGGAGGGCCAGTCGGTCTACAGCCGCCGCCCGACCGGCACCCGGATCGGCGAGAAGATCACGGCGCCCGGGGTGAACCTCTTCAGCGACCCGGCGTACGACGCCCTCCGGTGCGCCCCCTTCAACGTCGCCTCGGCGTCCGGCAACGAGTCCTCGGTCTTCGACAACGGACTGCCCCTCCAGCGCACCGACTGGATCCGCGACGGTGAGCTCACCGCCCTGCTGCAGACCCGCCACTCCGCTGCGATGACGTCGCAGCCGGTCACCCCCGCGATCGACAACCTGGTCCTCGCGATCGACGGTGCGAGCGGCTCCATCGACGACCTGGTCGCCGGCGTCGACCGCGGCCTCCTGCTGACCTGTCTGTGGTACATCCGTGAGGTGGATCCGCAGACCCTCCTGCTGACCGGCCTCACCCGCGACGGCGTCTACCTCGTGGAGGGCGGCGAGATCACCGGCTCGGTCAACAACTTCCGCTTCAACGAGAGCCCGATCGACCTGCTACGCCGGTTCAGCCAGGCCTCCGCGACGGTGCCGAGCTTCAGTCGCGAGTGGGGCGACGACTACTTCTCCCGCACTGCCACCCCCGCCCTGCGGGTGCCCGACTTCAACATGTCGAGCGTCAGCCAGGCGATGTGACCTGGTCGGGTCGTCCCTCGATGAGCTCCTGCCGAGGCGGGGCGGACTCGGTGCGGCGGCCCCGGGTCACGCCCGCAGCCAGCAGGCCGACGAGCAGTCCGGGCACTGCCCAGCGCCAGCCGGTGAGCGTGAACCAGCGAGTCTCCTCGTGAACCACCGGTGGTGGTGCTGGGGCCGTCACGGTCTTCGGGGCGACCGCTGAGGCCTCACCCTCCGCGCGGATCGGCCCGGAACCCGGGCCGACAAGCCCGAGCGAGGCGGCCAGTTCCCGGATCCTGTCACCGCTGTCCAGCCGGGTCCAGGTCGGTCCACCCGACCCGGGATCCTGCGCGAAGCCGTCGCGGGTGGCGATCCACGCCGCGCCGCCCTCGGTCATCATGACCTGGTCGATCCGCCAGATGCTCACGTCGTGCGCCAACCAGGTGACATTGAGGTACGTCGCACCCTCCGTGTCGGGTGGTTCTCCGGCCTCCGCGCCGGCCGCGGCACCGGCGCCGTGCAGCAGGCCATCGAGCTCGACGTATCTCGGATCGCTGGCGTAGAGCGCCGCGGCCTGGCCTGCGCCCGGGTTGGTCAGCAGCACGCTTGTCGGCCCGCCGGCGCCGGCCGGAGCCGCTCCCGCCAGCGAGGCCGCGGCCGCCATCAGGACGGCAAGCAGGACTCGGCGCATCGGAAACCTCCTCATCAGGTTGCCCGGACTACACCGCAGCTCCCGGCTCGGTTCCCTCAGCGCACCGACTCGGCGATCAGCACCGCCTGGGCCCGCGTGAGATCCCCCTCGAGCCGGAACGTGCGGGCACCCTCTGCCCAGATCAGGGTCCGCGCCGCCAGACGCGGAGCGACCGGCTCGTCACCGCCGCGCTCGTCGAGCACCACGACCTCGTGCGGACCCGGGAACCAGAGGCCCTCGTGGGCGCCCACCCGGACCGGACGGGTCCGGCCGGCCAGCTTCCGGAACATCGGCGAGAGCTGGGCGTCGAACTGGTCCAGCCTGATCAGCCCCGCGCCGGGTGTGGCGGCCTCCCAGCTCATCGAGGCGAGGCGACGGTCAGCCGAGACACTGACGTCATCCGGTGCGCCCAGCCGGCCGGGCACACGAGGTCGGAAGTCGACGACTGCCGCTGCCTGGTCGAGAGTCATGCCTCCCTCGGCTCGCGGAACCTCGGGGCTGCCGGTCGGCTCGCTCGGGTCCGTGCTGATGATCACGCCGTGGAAGCCGAACCACTCCGCGACCTCGGCGCCGACGGGCGAGACCACCAGACCGGAGCAGACCAGCGCCATCAACAGGCCGATGGCCCACCGCCACCGCATCCGCAGCCAGTCGCCCACCCGGCCGAGAGCGATCCGGGTCACGGATCGTTCGGGAAACCGCTCCGCGGCGACCCGTTCCAGGACTGCGGTCGTCAGTTGTGCTGACGGCGCCGGGGTCTCGATCTGGTGCGCCAGCTCACGCAGCTCACGGTTCAGCTCCGTCGGTGTCTCAGCCATGTCCTGGTTCCCTTCCGCTCGGCAGGTCGATCAGGTCCTCACTGATCAGGGGACGAAGCCGGCTGAGCCCACGGCTCAGTCTCGACTTCACGGTTCCGCGTGGGAGGCCGAGGACCGTCGCGGTCTCCGCCTCGTCCAGCTCGAGCAGGTATCGACACGTCACCACCTGCCGAAGCGGCACGCTCAGCTCCCGCACCGCCGCCAGCACGGCGAGCCGTCGGTCTGCCCGGAGAACGTCGTCAGCCGGATCGGTGGCTGCGCCGCCCAGAAGCTCCGGCGACAGGATGGTCGACGCCTGCTCACGCCCTTCCCGGCGCAGGCTCGACCGGTGGTGGTTGTGGGCCTCGTTGGCCACGATCCTCAACAGCCATGGGCGAAACGGTGCCCTGTCCCGGAACCGTCCCAGGGTCCGGTAGGCCTTGACGAACGCCTCTTGAACGACGTCCTCGGCGGCCGGGCCGGAGCCCAGAAGTGTCGCGGTCCGCAGCGCCATCGGGGCGTGCCGACGCACGAGCTCGGCGTACGCGTCGAGCTCACCCGACCGCACCCGAACCACCAACAGCCAGTCGTCGTCGGTGCCGATCGCCCCTCCGTCCGCGTGTCAGCGCGCAGTGTGTACATCACCGTCTACACCACCGATCGGCGCTGGGTTCCCCTTTGGCGCCAACGCGACCCGGTCTGGACCGGGTCGCCGGCGTTCCCACCATGACCAGAGCGACGTTCCGCGAGCCCGGACCGGACGATACGCTGCCGATCGCCGGGCGCAACGCCAAGTTCGTGCATGTCCGCCGAACCCGCATCGCCTGGCTCGCGGTCGCCGTCGTTCCGGCGTCCTCAGCGACACCGGCACGGTCGTCAACATCGTGCTCCCGCCGGGCGTCCGGCCCCTCCGTCGCACGCGATCGAGCTCGCTCCGCGGCTTCACCGGACCTGGCAGCCGTCAGCCGCTGAGCGCACCGGGGATCGGCGCCTTCGGGTCATACGGCACCCGGGTGTAGACGAACGTCGCGCAGTCGAGGTGGCTGACCGTTCCGTCGTCGCGGCGTACGACGTGCAGCCTCTCGCCCCGGTGATAGCCCGAGGTGCCGACCAGCCGGTCGCCGAGGAGCTCGAACGTGTCAGTCAGCTGGGCGCTGCAGAGGTTGCGCAGCTGGAGCTCCTCGTTGTGCCAGCGGAGCTCGACCGCGGTGTTGCCCCAGAACCAGACCCCGAGCGTCGGGGCGACCTCGGGCGGCACTGTCGTGGTCGGTCGCCAGGCCGGGACCGGGTCGGGGTCCGGGCGGCCGAAGAAGGCCTGGAGTGCCCCGTCAGTCTCGAAACCTGTGGTGGCGTTGGTCAGCACGATCACGCCGTCGCGGACGCGGGGATCGACGAACAGGCTGGCCTGGAACCCGGGCATCGTGCCGGTGTGACCGACGAAGGTCCGACCGTCGTGGCTCAGCACCCGCAGCCCGAGCCCGTAGTCGGTCGCTGGCGGCTGGGCGCGCCCCATCTCGCGCAGCGTGGTCGTCGGCAGCACGTCCGGATCGCCGTCGGCGAGGAACCGCGCCCACCGGGCCAGGTCCTCGACGGTGCTCCAGAGCTGGCCGGCCGGTGCCATGGCCACGGTGTCCTGGTGCGGCTCGTCGGTGAGTGTCCCAGCGAAGTGGTCGACGCTCCGGCCCTGCGCGTACGGCGCCTCCGGGTGGTACGTCGTCCGCTCCATGCCCAGCGGTGACAGCAGTCGGGCGCTCACCACGTCCCACCAGGCGGCACCTCGCAGCCGGGCGACCGCCTCACCGAGCAGCGCATAGCCGAGGTTGGAGTAGTGGAACCACTCCCCCGCCCCGGCGACCGCTCCCGAGCCGTCGTTGACCCGGAGCAGGGTCGCGACGTCGACGCCCGGCGACCGCTCCCACCAGGACCCGACCGGTTCGCTCTGCATGCCCGAGGTGTGAGCGAGCAGCTCGCGCACCGTCGCCGCGGCGTACCCGGTCTCCCGCACGTGTCGTCCGATCGGGTCGTCGAGGGAGAGCAGTCCCTCGTCGCGCAGCTGCAGCACCGCGACGGCGGTCATGGTCTTGGAGATCGAGCCGACCCGATACTGGGCGCCGACCTCGGCGTTGACGGCGCCGGTCCAAGCGAGCTCGCCGTCCTGGAGGACTCCGGCCACCACCGACGGAAGTCTGCCGGTGGCCTGCAGGTGCGCCAGGCGGGCCTGCCACGACGGAGCGCTCACTCCGCGAAGGCCTCCAGCGGTGGGCAGGCGCAGACGAGGTTGCGGTCGCCGTAGGCCTGGTCGATCCGGGCGACGGGCGGCCAGTACTTGTCCGGGTCGGGGCCGGCCGGGAAGACCGCCAGGTCGCGCGAGTAGGCGCGGTCCCACTCACCGACCAGCGCCCGTGCGGTGTGCGGTGCTCCGCGCAGCGGCGAGGTCTCCGGCGTCCACTCGCCCGCACCGACGCGGTCGATCTCGGCCCTGATCGCGATCATCGCGTCGCAGAAGCGGTCGATCTCACCGAGGTCCTCGGACTCCGTGGGCTCGACCATCAGCGTGCCCGCCACGGGGAACGACATGGTCGGGGCGTGGAAGCCGTAGTCGATCAGCCTCTTGGCCACGTCGTCGACGGTGACGCCGGTGTCCCTGGTCAGGCCGCGCACGTCGAGGATGCACTCGTGGGCGACCAGCCCGCCGTGTCCGCGGTAGAGCACAGGGAAGTGCTCACCCAGGCGGGCCGCGATGTAGTTGGCCGACAGCACCGCACTTGCGGTGGCCCGGGTCAGGCCCTCGGCCCCCATCAGCCGGATATAGGCCCACGAGATCGGGAGGATGCCTGCGGACCCGTAGGGCGCGGCGCTGATCGGTCCGATGCCGTCGCGCTTCGCCTCCTCCGGGTGCATGGCGTGGGAGGGCAGGTACGCCGCCAGGTGCTCGCGCACCGCCACCGGCCCGACCCCGGGGCCGCCGCCTCCGTGGGGGATGCAGAACGTCTTGTGCAGGTTGAGGTGCGAGACGTCGCCGCCGAACTCGCCGGGCTTCGCGTAGCCGAGCAGCGCGTTCAGGTTGGCGCCGTCGACGTACACCTGGCCGCCGTGACCGTGCACGATCTCGCACAGCTCGGTGATCGTGTCCTCGTAGGCGCCGTGGGTCGAGGGGTAGGTGACCATGATCGCGGCCAGGTCGTCGGCGTGTGCGTCACACTGCTTCCGCAGGTCGTCGAGGTCGATGGACCCGTCGTCGGCGGCCTTCACCACGACCACCCGCATCCCGGCCATCACCGCCGAGGCCGCGTTGGTTCCGTGCGCGGACGACGGGATCAGGCACACGTCGCGGGCGCCCTCGCCGCGCGCCCGGTGGTAGCCGCGGATGGCGAGCAGTCCCGCCAGCTCGCCCTGGGAGCCGGCGTTGGGCTGGATCGAGACGCGGTCATAGCCCGTGACCTCGGCCAGCCAGCCCTCCAGCTGCTCGACCAGCTGCCGGTAGCCGGCGGCGTCCTCGGCCGGCGCGAAGGGGTGCAGGTCGGCGAAGCCCGGCAGCGACACCGGCTCCATCTCGGTGGTGGCGTTGAGCTTCATCGTGCACGAGCCGAGCGGGATCATGCCGCGGTCCAGCGCGTAGTCGCGGGCCGAGAGCCGGCGCAGGTAACGCAGCATCGCGGTCTCGCTGCGGTGCGTGGAGAAGACGTCGTGGGTGAGGTACGCCGTGGTGCGGCGCAGCCCGTCGGGCAGCGCGTCACCGGTCGCCTGGTCCACGGCGTCGAGATCGGCGAGCTCGAGGCCGAAGGCCCGCAGCACTCCGACGACGGTCGACCGGCTGGTGCGCTCCGAGGTGGTGATGCCGATCGTGTCGGCGTCCACCAGCCGCAGCTGGATGCCCATCGTCCGGGCGGCGGCAACGACCGAGGCGGCTGCGCCCGGCACCGAGACGGTCAGGGTGTCGAAGAACCGCTCGTGGACGACCGGGATGCCGGCGTCGGCGAGGGCCCGGGCCAGAACCGCCGCGTAGCGATGGGTCCGGGTCGCGATCGCACGCAGCCCGTCCGGGCCGTGGTAGACGGCGTACATGGACGCGACCACGGCCAGCAGCACCTGGGCGGTGCAGATGTTCGAGGTCGCCTTGTCGCGGCGGATGTGCTGCTCTCGGGTCTGCAGCGCGAGCCGGTAGGCGGGGCGCCCCTCGGCGTCGACCGAGACCCCGACCAGCCGACCGGGAAGGTGACGCTCGAGGCCCTCGGCCACCGCCATGAATCCGGCGTGCGGGCCGCCGTAGAACAGGGGGACACCGAACCGCTGCGAGGAGCCGACCACCACGTCGGCGCCCAGCGATCCGGGCGACTCGAGCAGGGTGAGGGCGAGCAGGTCGGCCGCGACCACCGCGAGCGCGCCGCGCTCGTGGGTGGCCTCGATCAGCGGACGGGGGTCGACGACCCGCCCGGAGGCGCCGGGGTACTGCGCCAGCACGCCGCACAGCTCGCCATCCGGGAGCCCGCCGGCCAGATCGGCGACGACGACCTCGATGCCCATCGCCTCGGCCCGGGTGCGGACCACCTCGATCGTCTGCGGGAGCGCGTCCGAGTCGATCACGAACGGACCGGCCGCCTTCTTGTTCGCCCGACGGACGAGCGTCATCGCCTCGGCCGCCGCCGTACCCTCGTCGAGCAGCGACGCGTTGGCAGTCGGCAGGCCGGTGAGGTCGCCCACCACGGTCTGGAAGTTGAGCAGCGCCTCGAGCCGGCCCTGCGAGATCTCCGGTTGGTAGGGCGTGTACGCGGTGTACCAGCTCGGGTCCTCGAGCACGTTGCGACGGATCACGGGCGGCGTGATCGTCGCGTGGTAGCCCAGCCCGATCATGGTCTCCCCCGGCCGGTTCAGGCCGGCCAGCGCCCGCAGCTCACCAGCGGTCGCCTCCTCGGTCACCGGGGTGGGCAGGTCCAGCTCGGCGGCTGAGCGGATCCCGCCCGGCACCGCGGCGTCCATCAGCTCGTCGAGCGAGGCGAAGCCGAGCCGGTCGAGCATCCGCTCGACGTCGTCACGTCGGAGACCGATGTGCCGGTCGACGAACGGCACCGCGCCGTCGAGCTCAGCCAGGCTGGGATGGTCGGACACGGGTGGGCTCCTCGGATCGGTCGATCAAGTCGCCTCCCCCTCTGTCACCTCGTCCTCGAGGCTCCACAGTTGCCTGCTCCGCACGGTCCTGGCGCCTGAGAGGTTCCGGGGAGGAATTGCCCCTTCGGCGCTCCGATCCCGACGTTGCGACGCTGCGACCGCCGGGCGAAGACTCTCCCGTGCGGGATTGTCAGCGGTTCGAATCTACCAGCAGGGGTCGCTGTGGGCTGACATTCGCGGGGATGTGGGTGACCTGCCGTTTGGTCACCAACGACAGCGATTTCGGCGACTTTCCTGTCGTTGGTGACCAAACGGCAGCCTCCGACCCGAGCTCGACCTGAAATGACGTCCGGCCCGCAGCCACGAGGGCCACGAGCCGGACGGAGTCAGAGGAAGGGCGGATCAGCCGATCTTGCGGGCCGCGCGGCGGGCGGCGAGCTCGTCCTTGGCCGAGGGGGTTGCGGACTCGTCGGAGGCGCGCTCGCTGGGCAGTTCGGCAAGGGTTCCCTCGATCTCGCGCCAGACACCACCGATCGCGATGCCGAAGACGCCCTGCCCGCCCTGGAGGAGGTCGATCACCTCGTCGTTGCTCGTGCACTCGTAGACCGAGGCGCCGTCGCTCATCAGCGTGACGCGGGTCAGGTCGTCGGTGCCGCGCTCGCGCAGGTGGGAGACGGCGGTGCGGATCTGCTGGAGCGAGATGCCGGCGTCGAGCAGCCGCTTGATCACCTTGAGGATCAGGATGTCGCGGAAGGAGTAGAGCCGCTGCGAACCGGAGCCACTGGCCCCGCGCACGGTGGGCTCGATCAGGCCGGTGCGGGCCCAGTAGTCGAGCTGGCGGTAGGTGATCCCGGCCGCGTTACAGGCCGTGGGCCCGCGGTAACCCAGGTCGCTGGGCAGCGGCGAGACGTCGTCGGTGAAGAGCAGCCCCTGCTCATCGGCCTTCTCGGCGGCTTCGACCGCTGCTGTCGAGCTGTCGTCCGAGCCGGCCTGCGGCGTCTGGTCCTTCACGCGGTCCTCCGTGGGTCTACTTCGTGCTCAGCAACTCCGGGGAAGTGGACAATCACATGCTGGGAGTTACAACGAAGACATCTCAAGGTAAGCCCCGGGGAGAGAGTGGTCAAAGACACTGACGGCGTGTCGCAACCCTCAACCTCATGTTGAGGGTCAGGGCACGGACCCCTCCCAGGCTCAAAGCGCCTCGAAGTCCTCGGGCGAGACGTGGTCGAGGAACTCCCGGAACTTCTCGACCTCGTCCTCCTGCTCGGCAGGTACGGCGAGGCCGGCCTCGTCGAGGACGTCCTCGGCGCAGAAGATCGTGGTGCCGGTACGCAGCGCCAGCGCGATCGAGTCCGACGGTCGGGCGCTGACTTCGGCACCGGAGTCGAAGACCAGGGTTGCGAAGAAGACGCCGTCCTTGACCTCGGTGATGTTGACGGCGGTCAGCTCGATGCCGGTGGCCTCCAGGACGTCCTTCATCAGGTCGTGGGTCAGTGGCCGCGGCGGCACCACACCCTGCTGGGCGAACGCGATCGCCGTGGCCTCGACGGCCCCTATCCAGATCGGCAGGTAGCGCTCCCCCGCCACCTCGCGCAGCAGCACGATCGGCTGGTTCGAGGGCATCTCGACCCGGACTCCCATGACATCGACTTCGCGCACCCCACCACAGTACTCCGGTGCCGATGCCCTTCCAGGAACGGTCAGGAACGGCGCAGGCCGGACTTCACGAGGGTCGCGTGGAGCCGCACCGACAGGGCCGCGATCTCGCTGACGGCTTCCTCCGCGCGGGCCGCTGCGGCAGCGTCCCGGCCACGCTTGAGCGGCGCCACGACCTGCTCGACGAGCCCGACCTCGCGGTCCGCGGAGGTCTTGAACGCCCGCAGATGGCGGGGCTCGAAACCGAAGTCGGCGAGCTCGCGGGCCGTCTGCGCGATCACCAGCGCGTCGGTGTCGTAGTGGCCGGTGCCGGAACGCGGGGCGACCAGGCCGTACTGCTCCAGCTGGTCGAGGAGATCCTCGCCGATCCCCGCGATCTTGAGCAGCTCCTTGCGCGAGAGCCGCAGGTTGTCGCGGCGGTTGAAGGACTCTGCCGAGGGCAGTCCATCCGCAGCGAGGGCGACCTTGGGCACGGTCGGCACGACAGCCTCGATCGGCGGCGGCTCCAGCCCGCGGTCGATCGCGTCGAGGTGCTCGCCGATGACCTTGAGTGGGAGGTAGTGGTCGCGCTGCATCCGCAGCACGTAGCGCAGCCGGGCCACGTCGTCGTGGGAGAACTTGCGGTAGCCGGACGGCGTCCTCTCCGGCTTGATCAGCCCCTTGTCCTCGAGGAACCGGATCTTCGGGATGGTCACGCTCGGGAAGTCAGGGCGCAGCTCATCGAGCACCTGACCGATGTTCATCCGGACCGTGTTCGACTGGGAGCCGGACGAGGCGCCAGGAGAGGCCGACACGCTCAGGCGCTCTCGTGCCCGGAGAAGAACACGAGCCGGTACTTGCCGATCTGCACCTCGTCGCCGTCGCTCAGGTCATGGGACTCGATCCGGTCCCGGTTGACGTAGGTGCCGTTGAGGCTGCCGACGTCGCTGACCGTGAAGCTGTCGCCGGAACGGTTGAACACCGCATGGCGGCGAGACACGGTGACGTCGTCGAGGAAGATCTCGCTGTCGGGGTGACGCCCGGCGTTGACGACGTCGATGTCGAGCAGGAAGCGGCTTCCCGCTCCGGGTCCCTTCTGTACGACGAGCAGCGCGTGCCCGGGCGGCAGGGCGTCGACCGCGGCCGCGTCGACCGGGTTGAGCGCCCGGTCGGAGGTCTCGACCTTGTCCGCGCCGGCGCCCATCTGGATCGTGGCCGTGGACTCGCCGACGGACTCCGCCGCCCCCGGGGTCTCGGCACCGACCAGGCGCGCACCGCACTGCGAGCAGAAGCGTGCGTCGTCCGGGTTCTGCTTGCCACAGTTGGTGCAGAACGGCATCGGGGATCCTCCGGTCCGATCAGGTGATGGCCAGAACCCTCAAGGCTGACCTGAGGTTGACGGTTGCTCCGAACCTACCAGCCGACCCTGGCGTCCCGAACAATTTCGAGACGGGTCACTCGGTTCCTCGCTCCGTTCGGACCCGAGCCGAGCCCTCCTCGATCTGCCGCCCTGATCGCGGCCCTCGCAGGCGCGGCCGACGGGGCGTGACCGTGCTCAGGAGTCGAGGGTGGCGACGTACGCGTCGGACGCCATCAGCCCGTCGACTGACCCGGCATCGGCCGGCACCACCTCGAACAGCCAGCCACCCTCATAGGGGTCGTTGTTGACCAGCTCGGGCGTCGCGTCGAGCCCCTCGTTGCGCGCCACGACCTCGCCCGTCACGGGTGCGTAGATGTCGCTGACCGACTTGGTCGACTCCAGCTCACCGCACGCGGTGCCGGCCTCGACGGCGTCGCCGACCTCGGGCAGGGACACGTAGACGATGTCGCCGAGCGCGTCCTGGGCGTAGTCGGTGATCCCGACCCGGACCGAGCCGGCGTGCTCGCCCGGGCTCCGGACCCACTCGTGCTCGGCGGTGTACTTGAGGTCCTCGGGGTACAAGGCGGCTCCTGGATCGTGGACGACAGGCGTTCGGTGTCGGCTGACCGGGGCAGGCTACTGCCCCGGGTCGGGCTCGGCGTACTCAGGCTGGACCGGACGTCGCACGGTCTCGATGTCGAGCGAGCTCAGCTGGTCGACGACCAGCGTGCCGCCGTCCTCCTCGACCTGCCACTTGGGACCGTCGATGAACTCCATCGCACCCTCGAGCACGGTGGGTTCGCCGATGACATCGATGACGTACGGCGACGACATGAGCTCACCGTCGACTAGGAACCCTCCGGCCACGTCCTCGAACGACGTCTGGGCGACCACCCTCACCTGTCCGTTGAACTGGATGGCCTCGGCGCCGACCGTGCGCAGCTCCTGTATGACGTCGAGCATGGAGGTCAGGGTCACCTGCCCGGTCTCCTCCGTGATCGTGATCCGGATCCCGCTGCCGGTCACCGGCACCAGGCCGGCCAGGATGCTCAGGGTGTTGACCTCGTTGGTGATCTGCTGGATCGCGGCCTGCGTGCGGCTGGTCGTCGAGGAGAGGTCGTCGCGGGCCTCCTCCAGCTCGTCGCGTTCCGCCTCGGCCCGCTGCCGGGCGCCGGCCAGTCCGTCGAGCACGTCGATCAGGTCCTGCTCGCTCCTGCCCGAGTAGTCGTCGTCGACCTCGTTGGCACGCACCTGCGTGACCCCGGCGAAGCCGAGCAGAGCGAGCAGCAGCCCCACGATGATCTGGCGGCGGGTGGGCTTGAACAGCGAGTGGAGCAGCCGGTCGCGGCTGTCCTCGCTGTCCGGCTTGGACGCGCGGTCGGGCGACGGGACGGGAGTGGGATCAGGCATGGAACAGGTGCCTTCGGATCGCGGCGACGTTGGAGAAGATCCGGATGCCGAGCACCACGATCACCCCGGTCGACAGCTGGGCGCCGACGCCGAGGCGGTCGCCGGCGTAGACGATGCCGGCCGCGATCACCACGTTGCTCAGGAACGAGACCACGAAGACCTTGTCGTCGAAGATCCCGTCGAGCCAGGCGCGCAGCCCGCCGAAGACGGCGTCGAGCGCCGCCACCACCGCGATGGGCAGATAGGGCTCGAGCTCCAGGGGCACATCGAACTCGAACACGATCCCGAGAAGCACGCCGACGAGCAGACCCAGCACTGCGATCACGGTCCGGTCTCCTCTTCCTTGGGCGACTGGTCGGCGGCCGTGCCGGCCTCGGCCGTGCGGAGCTCCTGGAGCCGTCGCGGGGCCGGGGGCAGCGACAGGTCGCCATCATTGTCCATCTCGAAGATGAAGCCGAACTCGTCGACGATCCCGGCGAACATCAGCCCGCTCGCGGTGTCGGTGAGGTTGGCCTGCAACGAGCCGCCGTCGCCGATCGCGAGCACGGAGTATGGCGGCGCGACGCCGACACCGTTGACCAGGATCGGAACGCCGGAGTTGCGAATGGCGCTGACTGCCGTGAGGCGTTGTCCGTTGATCGCGATGGCCTCCGCGCCCGCACCCCAGAGACCGTTGACCAGCAGGTGCAGGTCGTCGTCGCGCAGCACCTCGTCGGCGTTGGGCGGGTTGTCGACGATGATCCGGACGCCGGGTCCGCGGACCGCGACGAAGCCGGTGCCGACCTGCAGCCGCCGGAGCTGGTTCTCCACCTCCTGCTCCGCCTCGTCGGCCGCCGCCAGCATGTCCCCGAGGTCGGCGTTGGTCTCGCGCAGCTCGGCGATGTCGGCCTGCAGGTCGTCGACGCGGTCGCGCTGGGCGGTGATCCGCTCGGTCAGCGCACGCCGGCCGGCGTTGTCGACGTCCTCGCTCAGGGTGTTCTGCACGAACGCCGTGGACACGAGCACCCCGAACACCGCGACCACCAGCACGACCACCTTGCGCGACGTCGGCCCGCGGGGGTCCGAGGCGCCGAGCGACCGGCGCTCCGCAGCCACCTTGTAGTCCTCGTCGAGGGACTGCTGGGTGATCATGGTCAGCAGGGGCGTGGTCACCTGCGGGGGCAGGTCAGGCATCGGGCACCGATGATCGTCGTTCGGTGGTGGCGATCAGCTTGCGGACCTGCCAGGCGTAGAGAACGCCGGCCCACCAGTACAGCCCGACGCCCCACAGCGCGAACGCCCAGCCGAAGACCTCGGCGAGGGTCGCGATCACGCCCTCACCGTCGCCCAGCAGCAGGAGCGGGAAGGCGTAGAGGAGGTTGAACGTCGCCGCCTTGCCCAGGAAGTGCACGGGCAGCGCGCTGTAGCCCCGCGTGCGCAGGATCGGCACCAGCCCCCACATCAGGAAGTCGCGCAACGGCAGGGAGATGGCCAACCACCACGGGATGATGTCGCGCAGGGCGAGACCGACCACGACCGCGAGGATGTAGAGGCGGTCGGCCACCGGGTCGAGAATCTGTCCGACCAGGGTCTGCTGGTCGAGCTTGCGGGCGAGCCAGCCGTCGAGGAAGTCGGTGATCCCCGAGAACATCAGCAGGGCCAGGGCCCACCCGTCCTCCTCGGGCCCGAGCACCAGCCACAGGAACACGGGAACTCCGGCCAGCCGGAGTGCGCTCAGGACGTTGGGAAGGGTCCACACCCGGTGGCTGAGCTGCGACTGCGCCGACTCGTCCACCACAGGAGCCACACTAGTGTGGGGAGGGGGTGGACTCGTCGAGGTGGGCCGCGTCGCGGATCTCGCCCACCAGCTCCTCGATCACGTCCTCGAGCGTGGCCAGGCCGAGGGTCGCTCCGGCGCGGTCGACGACGCGTGCCATGTGGGCGCCCCGCCGCTGCAGGGTCTCCAACGCATCGTGCAGCAGGTCGTCGGCCGTCACGGGCGCGAACGGCCGGATCCACTTGTCGTCCATCGGCTGCAGACGTTTTTGCTCGTCGGGCTCGAGCGCGTCCTTGATGTGCAGGTAGCCGAGCAGGTCGCCCTCCGCGGAGGCGACCGGGAACCGGCTGAAGCCGGTGGCCGCGCAGAGCGCCTCGACATCGGCCGGTGTTGACCCGCGGAGCACGGTGGCCAGGGTGTCGGGCGGCATCAGCACCGTGGCCACGGTCTTCTCGGTGAAGCCCAGGGCCCCGGCCAGCCGGTCGTACTCGTCGGCCGCCAGCAGGCCCTGACCGCGGGACTCCTCCACGAGCGCCGCGACCTCCTCGCGCGTGAACGTAGAACTGACCTCGTCCTGCAGCCGTACGCCGAACAGCCGGAGCACCCCGTCGGCGACGAGGTTGATCACCACGATCACCGGACGCAGCACGGTGACGAAGGCCCAGATCACGGGAGCCAGTACCAGGGCCGACCGTTCGGGACCCGCCAGCGCGATGTTCTTCGGGATCATCTCCCCCAGCACCACGTGGAAATAGACCACGATGGCGAGGGCGATCGCGAACGCGATCGGGTGGAGCAGGGTGTCCGGCACCTGCAGCGCGTGCAGCACCGGCTCGACCAGGTGGGCCACGGCAGGCTCGCCGACGGCGCCCAGCACCAGCGAGCAGACGGTGATGCCGAGCTGGTTGACGCCGATGACCAGCGAGATGTTCTCCATCGACTTCAACGCCATCTTCGCGAGCCGCGAGCCCGCCTCGGCCCGGGGCTCGATCTGGCTTCGTCGCGCGGAGATCATGGCGAACTCCGCCCCCACGAAGAAGGCGTTGCCGAACAGCAGGACGACCGCGAGCACCAGGGCGCCGACGTCACTCATCGACGTCACCCCACTTCCCTGCCGGCGCCTCGGTCGACAGCACGCGGAGTGCCACCCGGTCGACGCGCAACCCGTCCATGTCCTCGACGGTCAGCACCGCGAGCCGCTCGCGCTGGGTCTCCGGATCGGTGTGGTCGGGCACGGGCACCTCGGCCACGTCACCCTCGGCAGGGATCCGGCCCAGGACCTTGAGCACCAGTCCTGCGATCGTGTCGTAGTCCTCTCCCTCCGGCAGCTCGACGCCCGTCAGGTCCTCGACCTCGTCCGGCCGGAGCAGTCCGGACAGCGACCAGCTGCCGTCGATGCGCTGCCGGCCCCGGGCACCCATCCGGTCGTGCTCGTCGGAGATGTCGCCGACGATCTCCTCGATCACGTCCTCGAGGGTCACGATGCCGGCATGACCGCCGTACTCGTCGAGGACGACGGCCAGCTGGAAGCCCTGGCCGCGGAGCAGGCCCATCAAGGGGTCGAGCCGGAGCGAGTCGGGCACCACGATCGGCTTGGCCATCAGGTGCTTGACCTTGGTGGTGCCGCGCTCGTGGACGGGCAGGGCCACCGCGTGCTTGACGTGGACGGTGCCGACCACGGTGTCCTCGGCGTCGAGCACCGGGAAGCGCGAGTGGCCGGTGGCGCGGGCGAGGTCGATGACGGCGGACGCCCGGTCGTTCTCCTCGAGCGAGTGGGTGCGGACCCGCGGTGTCATGATCTCGCCGGCGGTGCGTGTGCCGAACTCGACCGAGCGCTCCATCAGTTCGGCGGTGTCGGGATCGAGCGTGCCGACGTCGGCGGAGCGCTGGATCAGCGATGCGAGCTCGGTGGAGCTGCGAGCCGAGCGCAGCTCCTCCTGTGGCTCCATGCCCAGCCGGCGCACCACGGCGTTGGCGGAACCGTTGAGGACCCGGATGGGGACCCGGTTGATGCCGGTGAACACCCGCATCGGCAGCTGGGTGGCGCGTGCGGTGGTCATCGGCAGCGCGATCGCGAGGTTCTTCGGGACCAGCTCGCCGAACAGCATGGTGAGGAATGTGCTCACGGTCAGACCGAGGGTGATCGCGACCGGCGTGACCGCGCCGCCGGGCACGCCGAGGCCGTGCAGTGGGTCCTCGATGAGATCCGAGATGGCCGGTTCGGCCAGGAACCCGATGCCGAGGTTGGTGATCGTGATCCCGACCTGGGCGCCGGAGAGCTGGGTGGACAGCGACTTGAGGCCGGCCTGGACGCCTTGTGCGCCGGCGTCGCCCTCGGCGGCGGCGCGGTCCACCTGGCTGCGGTCGACGGTCACGAACGAGAACTCGGCGGCCACGAAGAGGCCGCACAGCGCGATCAGCAGGACGGCGACGCCGAGCAGGATCCAGGGGGTCATCCGCAACCACCGGCGGGCAGCGGGTACCTACTTTGAGAGCCGTCCATGCGCGGTGCTCGTCGTACCTCTCCAGGGACCCGGGTGCTGGCTGTGCGGCGTACGGCCGCGATGCTCAACACTAACGTGCGACGGCTGGGTGATCGCTACCGTCAACGACGTGAGAGTCATCCAGTGGGCAACAGGGGGCGTCGGCCGGGCCGCGATCGAGGGGTCCTGCTGCATCCGGACCTCGAGCTGGTCGGCTGCTACGTGCACTCCGAGGCGAAGCACGGCGTCGACGTCGGCGAGATCATCGGCCGTGATCCGATCGGCGTGCTCGCCTCCTCCGACGTCGAGGAGATCCTGGCACTCGAGGCCGACTGCGTCATCTACGCGCCGCTGGTCGCGGTCACCGACGACGCCGTCCTGGCTCTGCTGAGAGCCGGCAAGAACGTGGTCACGCCGGTCGCCTGGATCTACCCCGGCCCGACACAGCGGGCGCTGCTCGAGGAGGCGTGCGCGGCCGGCGGCACCAGCATCCACGGCACCGGCGTCAATCCCGGCGGCGTGCCCGACCTGCACCCGTTGATGTTCTCGTCGCTGTCGTCTGCGGTGACCTACGTCCGGGAGTTCAGCGACATCCGCACCTACGACGCCCCGGACGTCGTCCGCCACGTCATGTGCTTCGGGACGACACCTGAGGCGGCCCGGTCGGGACCGATGCTGGAGCTGTTGTCGGCGGGTTTCGTCCACTCCGTGCGGATGTGCCTCGACGGGCTCGGCTTCTCCCCCGATGCCGAGATCCGTCCGACCCTGGACGTGGCGGTCGCCACGGCTCCCATCGACTCCCCCATCGGCACCATCGAGCCCGGCCAGGTCGCCGGCCAGCGGTTCGCGTGGGAGGCGGTGGTCCGCGACCGGGTGGTCGTCAAGGTCGCCGTCAACTGGCTGATGGGCGAGGAGCACCCTCGACCCCGCCTGGGACTTCGGCCCGGAGAGTGAGCGCTTCGAGGTCGAGGTGCAGGGCGACCCCACCACGTTCGTCACGATCAAGGGCTGGCAGCCGGACACCGTCGCCGAGGGCCTGGTCCGCAACCCCGGCATCGTGGTCACGGCGATGCACTGCGTGAACTCGATCCCGGCCGTGGTCGCCGCCGCCCCCGGGGTGCGCACGTACGTCGACCTGCC
Organism: Actinomycetota bacterium; assembly: GCA_030862825.1. GTDB lineage: Bacteria > Actinomycetota > Actinomycetes > Propionibacteriales > Nocardioidaceae > Nocardioides. The sequence goes on from JALZCZ010000487.1 coordinate 21,432, forward strand.
GCTCATCGCCGGCCGGGCCTACCCCGACCTGGCCTAGGCACACGCCAGGTGGGCCTTCGGCCAGGCCTCGACGTCGCCGGGTCGGCCGACATAGGCGCGGTCGCCGGGCGGCGAGAGCCACAGCCGACGGCCGTCGCGGCGGAAGCCGGTGTCGACAGCGTCGGCCGGCAGCTCCATCGACGGGACGAACGCGCCATCGACCCATTGCCCGAGCTCGGCCGGGGGGTGGCGCACGTAGGTCCGCTTCTCGCCCAGCGACAGGAAGGTCATCGACTGCCAGTCGCAGTGCTCGGGGCCGGGGTAGGACACGATGTCGGTGGTCAGCGCCGGTTCGCCGTCCGGGCCGGTCCAGATCTGGTAGCCGAAGTAGCTCTCCGCGACCTCCTCGGGGAACTCCGAGAAGTCGCAGCGAGCCCACGACTCGCGGTACCAGCCGTCGCCACCGGCGCCCTCCGTGGCCGGCCCGTCGCGAAAGATCACGGCCGCCCTGACGGCGTCATCGGCGGAGTAGGTGAGCAGCACCCGGTCGCTCTCGGTCTTGGCAACCTCGAGATCGACGTCCGGCAGATCCAGGAACATGCCTTCTGAACGTGCCGTGGCCAGCGCCTTCGCCACGCTGTCGCTGGTCGCGCCCTCGGCGTACACCTCGCTGCTCTCGAACCCGCCGGCGGCCGGGCGGTGCCGGCATCCGAGCACGCCGCCGGCCGCCCCGTAGCGCCCCGTCTCGACGTACAGCGGTCCGTCGTACTGCTGGTCGGCGCGAGGTAGGTCGAGCGCCGCCCCGGAGCCATCACCGCACGCGCCCGCCAGCACAGCGGTCAGCGCCATTGCTGCGACGGGCGCCGCCCGGCCTCGTCCTCGGTGCATGACTCTCCTCGCTCAGCCCTTTGTTTCGGTAGACGCGAGAGGTCGCCCGCGGGTTCCGTACCGGCTCAGACCCAGTGCGTGTCATGGCGCAGCATGAACTCCGCACGCTCGTCGTCGGTCATCTTCTCCCCGCGGCCGAGCCGGTCGAGGCTCTCGAAGTAGTCCTCGCGGGGCGCGCCCGGCGAGAACATCAGAAGCATCCGGGCGTGGTCGCTGCCGCGGAAGCCGTGGATCCCGCCCTCGGGCACGTGCAGGAAGTCGCCGGCCCCGGCGGTCACCCAGTCGGAGCCGTCATAGAGCTTCACCGAGCCCTCGAGCACGTAGAAGGACTCGGAGATCGCGCGGTGGAAGTGCGGGTCCGGGCCGGCCTCCGCCTCCCCGAAGCTCCATCGATAGAGACCGAACTGGCCCGAGGTCTGGTCGCCGGTCGCCAGGTACTCGCAGGTGCCGCCGTTGACGTAGGTCAGCTCGGGTTCGGTCACGTCGGGCCGCAGCCAGGCGCTCACCTCGCCGCGTTCGCCGAGGTACGTGTCGGATGGGTAGGGGCGATGCAGAGACATGGCGCAGACGCTACCGACGACGGACCATCATCCGCGGTGGCTCGCGCGGCTCTGTCCCGCCATGAAGCGCGTCCCGGTCGCCTTCGCGAGTCGGGCCAGCATCACGTCGTCGGCCTTGGTCACGCGGGCGCAGGCGACGACGGCTTCCCGGAGCATGTCTCCGGAGCACGCGTCACTACCGTCACCCCGGCGGCCGGGTGCGGGTGACGTCGTCGTCCCTGAAGTCGCGTCGGGCGGACACGGGCGTGACTGCGCAGTTCGGGTGTTGCCGGTGGCGCTCCTTCACGGGTGCCTGCGCGGCTCGTGGCGACGACGCGTCCATCGTCCGGAGCAGGGCGCCCGTGGCCTGGCGCAGTGGAGCTATTGCGCTATCCGGCGTCCGGGAGGAACCTCGGATGACCATCGAGGAAAGGAGGCGCCCATGCCCGAGTTCATGGACGTCCACACCAGCATGGCCGGGGTCACGCACGAACAGCTCACCGAGGCGCACAACGCAGACCTGGCGATCCAGGACGACGAGGGTGTGAACTTCAAGCACGCCTGGGCCGACCCGGAGAGCGGGATGGTCTTCTGCCTCTCCGAGGCGCCCAGCGCCGAGGCGGTGCGAAAGATCCACGAGCGGGCCGGCCACCCGGCCGACCAGATCTACGCCGTACCGGTGCAGGCCTGACGAGACTCAACGGACAACGGGGCTCGAGAGCTCCTCGTCGCTGCCGATGTGGGCGAGCGGCGCGAAGACCTCGAGCGGCTCCGCCCTTCCCTTGAGCGGGATCGTGCCTCGGGACACGACGCGGGGGCTGCCCGTCATCAGGTCTCGGGTTGCGGCCGTGATCAGCACGTCGTCACCGGTCTGACGAGTCGCGCCCTCGACCCGGGCGGCGACGTTGACGGTGTCACCGATCACGCTGAAGTTCAGCCGGCCGCCGCCGCCGACGGAGCCGGCGACCACCCGGCCGGTGTTGACGCCCACGCCCACGGTGAGTCCGGTGCCGCCGCTGGTGACCGCCGTGGCGATCTCGCACGCAGCGCTGACCGCGCGGTCCGCGTGGTCGGGGAACGGCTCGGGGGCGCCGAAGACGGCTAGCAGGCCGTCGCCGATGAACTTGTCGACGTGCCCACCATGCCGGTCGACGATCGGCACCATCGTCTCGAACAGCCGGTTCAGGGTGGCGATCACCTCCGTCGCCTTCGCGTTCTCGGCGTACGACGTGAAGCCGCGGACGTCGCAGAACATGACGGAGACGTCGATCTCGACCCCCTCCTGCGGGAACTGTCCCGACAGGATCAGCCGGGCCACCTCCTTGTCCATGTAGGTGCCGAACGCCTCCCGCATCTCCTCGCGCTCCTCCAGGCCGCGGGCCATCAGGTTGAAGTCGTGGGCCAGCTCGCCGAGCTCGTCGCTCGTCGTGACCGGCACCCGGGCGGTGAGGTCACCCGCCCGGACCCGTTCCAGGGCACGTCGCACCTCGTTGATGGGCACCGTGATCCCGCGGGAGAGCAGCAACGAGAGCTCGTGCGAGAGGGCCAGGCCGACCACCAGGGCCACCACCACGGCGGCCACCAGCTGGGAGGAACCGTCACGGTCGCCGACGATGCTGGCCACCAGCACGCCTGTCGCTGCTGTGTACGCCGGCAGGCCGACCCGCAGCCGCTTGCTCACCGGCAGCCCGTGCCGCTCGAACGGGAAGTCGTCCGGCAGAGCGTCCGCGATGTCGGCGACCAGTGGACGGGCCAGCGTCTCCCCCACCGAGTAGCTGAGCACGGTCGCGTACGCCGCCGGGATCACGCAGGCCAGGACCACCACGAAGAACCCCGTCCACGGCAGGTCCAGGAGGAACACTGCGATGAAGGAGGTCGGCAGCACCGCGATCAGGTTGACCCGCCAGGAGTCGCGCCGGTACTGGCGCAGCGTCAGCGTGGTCGCCGCCTCCCACGCCGCGACGGTGACCTGCGGCGCGGGCGCCTTCGTGCGCCGCCAGTCCACGATCGTGTCGAACGCCGGTCGGGCCCGGAGTGCCGCCCAGACCACCGCGATCAGCGTGAACCCGCTGCCCACGACCGCGAGCCCGATGACTTCCTGTGTCGTCGGGTCGTAGTAGGAGCTGATGGTCGCAATGGTGAAGAGCGCCACGAACACCGACACTCCTGCCTCGCCGGCGACGAGCACCAGCCAGTAGCGCGATCCCAGGCGCTCATACATCCACCCGGTGATGCGGTCGAGCACATGCCGAGTGTGACGCGCGCCGTGGGATCCGTCTATCGACCCCGGATCAGGAGGCGAGCGTGGTGGAGCGGCCGTGCCGGTTGCGGGTGAGGATGTCGCGGACCATCTCGGCCTCGGGGTCGTCGTGGCCGCTCAGGGCGACCAAGAGGTCGTCGACCTCGGTCTGCGTGGCGTACGACGCCAGCTCGCGCTCCAGCCTGAGGTACGCGGCGCGGGCCTGCCGGCGGTGGCGGAGCTCGTCGCGGACCCCGGTCAGGATCCGTCGTGCGGGGGTGCGCGTGGTGGTGGTCATGCATCAAGTTTCCGCCGCCTCCATCCATACGTCCAATGTGGATGTGTGCACCGATCAATGCACTATGGTCATGAATATGGACACGGACGCGCTGCGCTGGTTCCAACAGGTGGCGGACGGCGTCACAGTGACGGAGGTGGCCGACATCTACCGCGTGAGCCAGCCGGGCGTGTCGCGGGCCCTGGCCCGGCTGGAGGAGGAGCTCGGCACTCCCCTGCTGCGCAAGAGCGGGCGACTTCTCCGGCCGACACACGCCGGCACCGTCTTCAAGCAGCACGTCGACGCCGTGCTGCACCGGCTCGACGACGGCGTGGCCGCGGTCAACGAGCTGGTCGACCCGGAGACGGGCACGGTCGCCGTGGCCTTCCAGCTCTCCCTGGGCGCCTGGCTGGTGCCGGGGCTGATCAGTCGGTTCCGGTCCGAGCACCCGCAGGTCGAGTTCCGGCTGGAGTCGTCGGACGACGCCCTGGGGTCCTCGCTGGTCGCCGGCGGCCGGATCGACCTGGAGTTCACGGCCCGGCGCCCGCGCAACCCGGCCGTCGGTTGGGCACGCCTGCTCGCCCAGCCGCTGCTGCTCGCGGTGCCCCACGGTCACATCCTGTCCGGACGCACCGAGGTCTCGCTCGCCGAGGTGGCCGACGACGACTTCGTCATGCTGCGTCCCTCGTGGGAGCTGCGCACCCTGTCGGACGAGCTGTGCGCGGCCGCCGGGTTCGTGCCCCGGGTCGCGTTCGAGTGCGACGACCTCGCGGTGGCCCGCGGCTTCGTCGCTGCCGGGCTCGGGGTGGCGATCGTCCCCGGCGCCGAGGCTCCGACGGGCACCGACAGCGCCGGCGGCGCATGCCTCCTCCCCCTCACCGAGGACGGTGCCTTCCGCGAGGTCGGCCTGGCCTGGTCGGAGAGTCGCCGGCTCCTTCCCTCCGCGGAGCTCTTCCGGCAGCACGTCCTTGCACTGACCGCTGTCGGTGCTGCGGACGTAGACTGAACGACCACGAGCTCGGGGCGGGACGACTCGGGACTGGCAGTTCTGGACTGCGGCGGGGGCGGCAACCGTTATGACGGCAACGAAGATGGCGTCGGGTCGGGGCGTTCTACCGGCCGAGCTGACCAGCTTCGTGGGGCGGCGACGGGAGCTGGCCGAGACCCGGCGGCTGCTGGCCAGCAGCCGGCTGCTGACGCTCACCGGGCCCGGCGGGGTAGGCAAGACCCGGTTGGCGATGCGGATGGCTGCCGAAGTACGCCGCACGTTCCCGGACGGGGTGTGGTTCGTCGAGCTCGCGGCCCTCAACGATCCCCAGCTGCTACCCCACACGCTGGCGAACGCCCTCGAGCTGCGCCAGGTCTCGGCCGATCCCGCGGCAGATCTCGCGGCGTACCTCGAGCCGCAACGTCTCCTGGTGGTGCTCGACAACTGCGAGCACCTCGCCGAGGAGGTCGCGGTGCTGGCCAGCAAGCTGCTCGCCTCGGCCCCCGGCCTGCGCATCCTCGCCACCAGCCGGCACGTGCTCGGCGTAGAGGGCGAGCAGATCCTGACGGTGCCTCCCCTCTCCGTTCCGGAGCGCGACCGCGAGGTGGTCGCCGGCGACGCCACTCACTACGAGTCCGTGACCCTCTTCCTGGACCGCGCGGCCGCGGTCGCTCCGGGCTTCGAGATCGTGGACGCCAACCGGGCCGCGGTCGTCGAGCTGTGTCGCCGGCTGGACGGCATCCCCCTGGCGATCGAGCTGGCCGCGGTGTGGTTGCGGATCCTGTCGCCGGCGCAGATCCTCGACCGGCTCGAGGACCGGTTCCGGCTCCTCACCAACGGCCGGCGCGCGGCCCCCGCCCATCAGCAGGCGCTGGACGCCACGGTCGGATGGAGCTTCGACCTGTGCTCGCCGACCGAGCAGCTGATGTGGGCGCGTCTGTCGGTCTTCTCGGGCGGGTTCGACCTGGAGGCCGCCGAGGAGGTGTGCGCCGGCGACGAGATCGTCCGCGACGACGTCCTCAGCCTGGTCGCGGGCCTGGTCAACAAGTCGATCATCGTCCGGCAGCAGGCCACCGACCACACCACCGCCTGGTACCAGATGCTCGAGGCCATCCGGGAGTACGGCGCCGAGCGACTCGCCGACCACGACCAGGTGCGAGCGCTGCGGGTCCGGCACCGCGACCACTACCGGTTGCTGGCGAGTCGGTTCGCAGCCGACAGCTTCGGCCCCGGTCAGGCGGACTGGTTCGTCCGGCTCCGACGGGAGTCCGGCAACCTACGGGCGGCCCTGGAGTTCTGCCTCTCGGAGACCGGCGGAGCCGCGGCGGCGCTCGACATCGCGGCGCCTCTGTGGAACTTCTGGTTCGCGGGCTTCCTGCGCGAGGGCTACCGCTACCTGATCAGAGCGCTCGACCTGGCCACCGGACCCACCAGCGGCCGGGCGCACGGACTGTGGGCTGCCAGCTACCTGGCCATGTTCGCCACCGACTTCGAGCGCCACGCCGGGATGCTGGCCGAGTGCAGCGAGATCGCCGCGGGCCTCGACGACGATCTGCTCCAGGCGCGGATCAAGGAGTGCCGGGGGCATGCCACGCTCTACCAGGCCGATCTGCCGGGCGCCATCGAGCTGCTGGAGCAGGCCCGCGCGGAGTTCCGGGCGATCGGGAACCCGCTCGGCGAGTTCGACACGTTGATCCTGCTCGCCGCCTGCACGTTCTTCCTCGACGACCCCCGGGTCGACGAGTTCAGCCGCCAGGCGCTGGAGCTGGCGGAGCACCACGGCGCGCAGTCGTCGATGGGCTACGCGCTGTGGAGCGTCGGCATCGCGCAGTGGCGCGCCGGCGACTTCGACGAGGCAACCAGCTCGCTGCGGCAGTCGGTCCGGATGTTCCTGCCGATGCACGACCTGACCGGCATCAGCTTCGGCGTCCAGGCCCTGTCGTGGTGTGCCGCCTTCGCGGAGCCCGGCGAGAGGGCCGCGCGGCTGCTCGGCGCCGCCCAGGCCGTCTGGCGGACCAGTGGCGCGAAGGTCGACGAGACCAACGCCTACAGCGTGTTCGACAAGCGGTCCGAGGATGCCCTGCGCGCCGCGTCAGGACCTGACGTGCTCGAGTCCGAGGTGTTCGAGAAGGCGTTCGCCGAGGGCGCGTCGTACTCGTTCGACCAGGCCGTGTCGCTGGCGCTGGGCGAGCGCAGCGATGCCGACGGGCCCGACGGCACGTCCGGCCCCACCCGGCCCCGCGGCGCAGCGCCCGGCGGTCTGACGCGGCGAGAGCTGGAGATCGCCGCGCTGCTCGCCGAAGGCATGAGCAACCGGGAGATCGCCGACCGCCTCGTGATCTCGCCCCGCACGGTCGAGACCCACGTCGACCACATCCTCGGCAAGCTGGGCGTGACCTCCCGCGGCCAGGTCGGCAGCTGGGTGGCCGGGCAGCAGCTCGGCTGACGGGCGAGCTACGTAGTCCACCGGATCTAGGTAGCCATCCCCGTATCTGTCCCGATGACGGGGGTGCGGCACCAGGCGGAATGTTGGGCAACGCCGTTCCCCACCATTCGAGGTCCCCATGTCCCTGTCCGCTCCGATCGCACCGTCCAGCCGCCGCGGCCGGAGCGGCGAGGCCCCCGGGTGGTGGCGGAACGGCGTCATCTATCAGGTCTACGTCCGCAGCTTCTGCGACTCCGACGGAGACGGGATCGGGGACCTTGCCGGGGTGCGCGCCCGGCTCCCCTACCTCCGCGCCCTCGGGGTCGACGGGATCTGGCTCAACCCGTTCTACGCCTCGCCGCAGCACGACCACGGCTACGACGTCTCGGACTATCTGGCCGTGCACCATGAGTACGGCGACCTGGACTCCGTCGACCGGCTGATCCACGACGCCCATCGGCTCGACATCAAGGTGATCGTCGATATCGTGCCCAACCACTGCTCGATCGAGCACCCGTGGTTCGCCGCCGCCGTGGCCGCGGGACCCGGCAGCCCCGAGCGCCGCCGCTTCCACTTCGCGGACGGCACCGGAGAGCACGGCGAGCTCCCCCCGAACAACTGGCGCTCCATCTTCGGCGGGCCCGCCTGGCGCCGGATCAGTGAGCCCGACGGCACGCCCGGACAGTGGTACCTGCACACCTTCGCCCCTCAGCAGGCCGACTTCAACTGGGACCACCCCAGCGTCGCCGAGCATTTCGAGGAGGTGCTCCGGTTCTGGCTCGACCGGGACGTGGACGGTCTCCGGATCGACGTTGCCCACGGCCTCCACAAGCGCGCCGGCCTGCCCGACCACCCGTTCGCCATCGACGACGAGCTCACCGGCGACCCGATCAACCCCTACGCGTGGAACCAGCCCGAGGTGCACGACGTGTGGCGCAGCTGGCGGGTCATCGCCGACGAGTACGCCGACCGCACGGGGCGCGAACGCGTGCTGATCGGCGAGGTCGGCGTCCTCGAGATCGCCGAGCTCGCCGCCTACCACCGGCCCGACGAGCTGCACCAGAGCTTCTTCTTCGAGTTCCTGCGCTCTCCGTGGGACGCCGAGTCGCTGGCCCGGGTCGTCAGCCGTGGCCTCAGCGCCGTGACCGACCGTGATGCCCCCCTCGCCTGGGTGCTCAACAACCACGACATGCCCCGGGCCGTCACCCGCTACGCGGGAGGCGCCCCGGGCGTCTCCCCCGGCGACATCGCCCTCGGCCTCGCCCGGGGCCGGGCCGCCGCTCTGCTCATGCTCGCTCTGCCGGGGTCCGCATATCTCTACCAGGGCGAGGAGCTCGGACTTCCCGAGGTCACCGACCTGCCCGACGGCGTCCTCACCGACCCGATGTTCCGCCGCACGGCCGGTGCCCGACGCGGCCGCGACGGCTGCCGCGTTCCCCTGCCATGGGTGGCCGGACGGGAGTCGTTCGGGTTCTCCCCTGTCGGCACCCACTCCCCCGCGTGGCTGCCCCAGCCCGAGTGGTTCGCCCAGTACGCCGTGGACCGGCAGCTCGAGTCCGGCGAGTCCACGCTCCGGCTGTATCGCGAAGCCATCGCCCTGCGCCGCCGCACCCCTGCGCTCGCCTCGAGCCGGTTCCGCTGGCTGCCGACGGAGCCCGGCGTGCTCGGGTTCGTGCGGGGCGACGGCTTCGCCTGCATCGTCAACTGCTCCTCGCAACCCGTGTGCGCCCCGCCGGGGGCACACCTCCTCCTGGGAAGTCACCCCGAGGTCGGCGAGAAACTGCCGCCGGACACCGCCGGCTGGTTCCTGCTGGAGGCCGACTCATGAGCAACCGTCCCCGGCCGCTGCTGATCGGCTACATCCGCGCCGCTGCGCTCAGAAGCAGCGCCGAGCTGCCCCGAGTGGAGGCCGATCTCGCGGCCTTCGCGGAGCGGGAGGAGTTCGGCCTCGGGACCATCTTCGTGGAGCGCGGTGCTAAGCCGGGCGCCTTCCATGCACTGCTCACCGAGGTCGCCCGGAGCGAGGCGTGGGGTGTCGTCGTACCGGATCTGCGCCACGTGACCGACGAGGAGCACCTCGTGATGCGGACGCACGAGGAGGACGACGTCAGGACCCGCATCCTCGTCGCCAGCTTCATCCCCCTTGCTGGCGGACCTGGCGCGGAGTCTCCCGTGCAGCGCCAGGTCTGCCGTTCCACCACCACGGAGTGACGCGGAGAGGACGCCGGCAGGCATCCTCACGAGAGGTCGGCGGCCTCCGCCAGCAGGTACGCCGTGAGGGCGACCTCCACGCACGCGCCGAGCACGTCGCCGGTGACGCCGCCGATCGTGCGGCAGGCCCGGAGCAGCACGAGGCCGACCGCGACGGCCGCGGCCAGCACCCCCGCCAGCCCGCGCAGGCCCTGGAGGCCCCCTGCGAGGGCAGCCACGACGACGCCGACCGCGAGCGCGACGACCGGCGGCACGCTGCCGGCCACCCCGGTGCCGAGACCGTCCGGCCGGGCAGCCGGCAGCCCGCGCACGCAGGCCAGGGCAAGGCCCGCGCGGCTGACGACGACAGCGAGGACCAGGGTCACCACGGCGGCGGTCGCCCCCCGCGAGCCGATCACTCCCGCTAGGGCCGCGGCCTGCGCGAGCAGCACGAAGACCAGCAC
>JALZCZ010000488.1 GCA_030862825.1 Actinomycetota bacterium
GTCTCGTTCGCCGGCGGCCTGCTCGCCCTCGTTGCGGCGCTCGTGACGCGCACTACGGTGTCCACCCGTGATGCGCTGGTCTAACTGGTCGGGCCTCGAGACGGCCGAGGCGCGCCGGGTGGCCGACCCCGCCGGCGTGGACGACGTCGTGGCGGAGGTGCGCCGGGCACGCGACGAGGGCGGCACCGCCAAGATGGTCGGCACCGGGCACAGCTTCACCGCGGTGGCCGCGCCCGAGCACACGATGCTGCGGCCGCACGGCATGTCCGGGATCGTGGCCGTGGACCGCGAAGCGATGACGGTGACCTCGCTGGCCGGCACCCGGCTCCAGCACCTCAACACCGCGCTCGAGGGGCTCGGGCTCAGCCTGCACAACATGGGCGACATCGCCGAGCAGACCCTGGCCGGTGCGATCTCGACCGGCACCCACGGCACCGGGGGCGTCGCGGCCGGCCTGGCCGCGCAGGTGGTCGGCCTCGAGCTGGTGACCGGCTCCGGCGCGGTGCTGCGGGCCACCCCGCACGAGAACCCCGACGTCCTCGCCGTGGCGCGCCTCGGCCTCGGCGCCCTCGGCATCATCACCACCATCACGTTCGCGGTCGAGCCGCTCTTCCTGCTCGAGGCGACCGAGCAGCCGATGTCGTGGGACCAGGCGATGGGATCCTTCGACGATATGACGGCGGCCAACCACCACGTCGACATGTACTGGCTGCCGCACACCGACCGGCTGCTGGTGAAGTCCAACAACCGCCTCGGCCACGAACTCGACCAGGCCGAGCCGCTCTCGCGGTGGCGGGCCTGGGTCGACGACGACCTGCTCGCCAACCGCCTGCTGGGCACGCAGATCGCGGCGACCAACCTCGCGCCCCGCGTGATCCCCCGCGCCAACCGCCTGGTTGCCGGTCTGTTCAGCGCGCGCACCTACAGCGATGTGGCGCACCGGGTCTTCACCAGCGAGCGCTCCATCGTCTTCCGCGAGATGGAGTACGCCGTCCCACGCGACGTGGGTCTCGACGTGCTGCGCGAGGTGCGCCGGGTCCTCGAACGTAGCCGGCTCCGGATCAACTTCCCGATCGAGATCCGGGCCGCCCCCGCCGACGACATCCCGTTGTCGACGGCCTCGGCGCGCGACTCGCTCTACCTCGCGTTCCACACCCACCACCGGGCCGACCACACGGCGTACTTCGCGCTGCTGGAGCCGCTGCTGCAGGCCCACGGCGGGCGGCCCCACTGGGGCAAGCTGCACACCCTCGACGCCGGCGACCTGGCCGAGGTCTACCCCCGGTTCGGGGAGTTCCTGGCCATGCGCGACCGGCTCGACCCCGACCGGGTCTTCGCCAACGCCTACCTGCGCCGGGTCCTCGGGTGACCGGCACCGAACCTTTCCGGGCCCTCGCGTCGTCTGGGTGGGCATGAGCAGACGTGATGAGTTCACGGAGTTCGTCCACGGACGTTCGCCCGCGCTGCACCGTGCCGCCTACCTGATGGTCGGCGAGGTGCCGCTCGCCCAGGACCTGGTGCAGGAGGCGCTGGTGAAGACCTACGCCGCCTGGCCGCGGCTGCGCGACAAGGCCAACGCCGAGGCCTACTGCCGCAAGGCGATCACGACCACGGCGATCACCTGGTTCCGCCGTAAAGGCTGGCAGAACGAGCGCCCCGAGGAGACCCTGCCGGAGCCGCAGGCCTCGGGCCACGAGGACAGCTCGGTGCAGGGAGCCTGGCTCTGGAGCTGCCTGCAGCGGCTCCCGGTCTGGCAGCGCGCCGCGATCGTGCTGCGCTACTACGAGGACCTCACCGAGCCCCAGACGGCGGAGGCGATGGGCTGTGCCGTCGGCACCGTCAAGAGCCAGGTGTCCGCCGGGCTCGCCAAGCTCAGGGACCAGCTGGGCGACGACCACGACCTCCTTCCCCTCGCCGACCAGGTGGTGACCCGATGACCGAGAAGCTGAAGACCCTGCTCCACGACCAGGCGAGCGCAGCGGAGTTCGCCGCGCCCGACCTCGACCATCTCGTCCGCCGCGGCGACCGGACGGTGCGGCGCCGTCGCGGCGCCACCGGGGCCGCCGCCGTGCTCGTCACGGCGGGCGCCGTCGGTGTCGCGCTGGCCATCGGC
>JALZCZ010000001.1 GCA_030862825.1 Actinomycetota bacterium
CCCACGACCGGACCGAGCCGTCGCTCCACCTCGCCGACCAGCGCGGTCACGGCCCTCTCGTCGATCACATCGGCCCCGACGGCCTCGGCCTCGCCCCCGGCCTCCCTGATCGCCTCGACGACTCCCACGGCTGCCGCCCGGTCGGCGCGGTAGTTGACCGCGACCGCCCACCCGGCGGCGGCGAGCCGGCGCGAGATCTGGGCGCCGAGCCCCCGCGACGCACCCGTGACGAGAGCAACGCGGGTCGCAGCCATCGGCTCAGACTAGGCGGTGGAGGGGAGGCGGCCGGCTCTGCTCAGGTGATGTCGCGGTGCATCGAGATCAGGCCCCCGGCCGCGGCCAGGACGAGTCGTATCCGGCAAGCACCAGCCCGCCCTGCCATGCCTGGAGGTACTCCTGGTCGGTCAGTGAGACCTGGGTGAGCGCCGCGGACGCGGAGCCGGGCACCCGGGTCGTCGCGTGGCGCGACGCCGGCCAGCCGGACCCGCCGAGCGCATCGGCGCCGCCATCCATGGGTCATCGCGGCCGCGAACGCGACCAGCGGCTAGTGCGCTGAGAGCTGCCCGGTGAGTCGGCCGTGTCGTTCGGCGCTGCCTTCGTTGAGGCCGATGATCTGGACTGCCTTGCCCTTGCGCTCGTACTTCGTGGCGATGGCGTCGAGGGAGGCGACGGTGGAGGCGTCCCAGATGTGGGAGGCGCTGAGGTCGATTACGACGCGTTCGGGGTCGTCGGCGTACTCGAACTGGGTGTAGAGATCGTTGCTGGAGGCGAAGAAGAGCTCCCCGGTCACGGTGTAGAACGCGGTCGCGTTGCCGTGGGCGTCTGCCACCAGCTCGCGGTTCGTCTCGGTGAGGTGGGCGACCCGGCGGGCGAAGAGGGTCATCGCCACCAGTACTCCGACAACGACGCCGATGGCCAGGTTGTGGGTGGCCACGACCACGACGACCGTGGAGAACATCACGACGGTCTCGCTCTTGGGCATCCGGCGCAGGGTGGCGGGGGCGACGCTGTGCCAGTCGAAGGTCCCGACGGCGACCATGATCATCACGGCCACGAGGGCGGCCATCGGGATCAGGGCGACGATGTCGCCGAACCCGACGACCAGGATCAGCAGGAAGATGCCGGCGCAGAAGGTCGAGATCCGGGTCCTGGCGCCGGAGGCCTTCACGTTGATCATGGTCTGGCCGATCATCGCGCAGCCGCCCATGCCACCGAAGAAGCCGGTGATCACGTTGGCGGCGCCCTGGCCCAGCGACTCCCGGGTCTTGTTGGAGTGGGTGTCGGTGATGTCGTCGACCAGCTTCGCGGTCAGCAGCGACTCGAGCAGGCCGACCAGCGCCATAGCCAGTGCGTAGGGCGCGATGATCTCGAGCGTCTCCAGGTTGAACGGCACGTCGGGAAAGAGCAGCGACGGCAGGCTGTCGGGCAGCTCTCCCTCGTCACCCACGTTCGGCAGGTCGAGGGCGCCCAGGAGCGTGAACCCGGTCAGGGCCACGATGGCGACCAGGGGCGCAGGAACGACCTGGGTCACGCGAGGGAGGCCGACCATGACCGCGATGCCGACGGCGATCATCGGGTAGACCAGCCACGGCACGTCGACCATGTGCGGCAGCTGGGCCAGGAAGATCAGGATCGCCAGGGCGTTGACGAACCCGACCATGACCGAGCGCGGGATGAACCGCATCAGCTTCGCGACGCCGGCAACGCCGAGCACGATCTGGAACCCGCCGGCCAGGAGCACGGTGGCGATGAAGTAGTCCATGCCGTAGTCGCGCGCGACAGGGGCGATCACCAACGCGATCGCTCCGGTGGCCGCGGAGATCATCGCCGGCCGCCCGCCGAGGAACGCGATGGAGACCGCCATCGTGAACGAGGCGAAGAGGCCGAGCCGGGGGTCAACTCCGGCGATGATCGAGAACGAGATCGCCTCGGGGATCAGCGCGAGCGCGACCACGAGGCCGGCGAGCACCTCGGTGCGCAGCATCGTCGGTGACCGGAGGGCGTTGCGCACCGAGGGCTCGGGCAGGGTGGTCGTGCTCACGCGGGCTCCGTTCGGATGGGAACCGGGGCTCCGTCACTGCGTGAGCACAGGGCCCCGCCTCCCGTGCAGATGAGGCGAGTCGGTGCATGCCACGATGCATGCGGGCCGAGCGGTGTCGGCAGAAGTCTGAGGTGAAACCCTACCCTCACGTGAGGGTAGAGTTGAAATCGCGAGACGGGGTGAGGGAGATGATGGCGGAGCGCGCTGCCGACGCCAGGACGACGATGCAGATCGGCGAGGTCGCCGAGCGCACGCAGCTCTCTCTGCGCACCCTGCGCCACTACGACGAGGTGGGCCTGCTGCGGCCGTCCGCCCGCAGCGAGGGCGGCTTCCGCCTCTACACCGATGACGATGTCGAAAAGCTGCTCGTGATCCGGCGGATGAAGCCGCTCGGCTACAGCCTCGAGGAGATGCTCGAGGTCATGCGGATGATCGAGGCGCCGCCGGCCGAGCAGCGCACGGCCCGGCTCAGCGAGCTGATCGACGAGACGACCGCGCGCCGCGAGAAGCTCGAGCGCCAGCTCGCCATGGCCGACGAGTTCCTCGACCTGCTCCGGGATCAGCTGGACTGACCGGCCCCCCCGGCCCCCCGGTCCTCCGGCCCGACCACCGTCCCGGGCGGTTCGCTGGCTTCGTGGTCGTCGCGGGCCGGGACGACCTGCACCCCGTGCCAGAACGCCACCCGGTTCCTCACCCGACGCGCCGACGGCAGCGGGTGTCGGTCCTGCCAGGCGGCGCTCGGATTGGTCTGGCCGTCGACGGCGAGGTCGACGTAGGAGGCCTTGCCCTTCCAGGGGCAGATGCTCGTTGCTCTGCTCTCGACGAAGCACTCCTTCCGCAACGAATCCTCGGGGAAGTAGTGGTTGCCCTCGACCACGATGGTCCTGTCACTCTCGGCCACGACGGTGTCATTCCAGATGGCCTGCATCTTCATCTCTGCTCCTGGTGGCTATGTGACCCAGTCTGGCCCGCTATCCGCGTGGCAACCGTGAGCGCGCTCACGCGAACTCGCTTGCCCAGGGAGCTCGCGCGTGTGCACCTCGGCGGCTTTCCGGCTCGATCGGTGCCGTGCCTCATTCGGCCGGCGTGGACAGCACCAGATCCGGAGTCATCGGCAGCCGACGGATCCGCTTTCCTGTCGCGGCGAACACGGCGTTGCCGATCGCGCCGCCGAGGGTGCCGATGGTGGGCTCCCCGGCCCCCAAGGCCGGCTCGTCCGGGCGGTCGATGAGGATGCACTCGATCGTCGGCACCTCGTTGAACCGCAGCACCTCGTACTGCGGTGGCGCGTTGAAGGGGGGCGCCGGCTGCCAGACCACACTGGTCACCCCAGCCGCGTTGTAGGCGACCTCCTCGTGCAGCGTCCGGCCGATCCCCTGGATGACGTTGCCCTCTATCTGGTTGCGCAGCCCGTCGGGGTTGATGATCAGGCCGCAGTCGTGGGCCACCACGACTCGGGTGACGCGGATCTTGCCGGTGCCGGGGTCGACCTCGACCTCGACGTACGCCGCCGCGTAGGCGTTCTGCTCCTCGTACTGCTGGAAGCCGAGCCCGGCGCCGACGCCGCCGCCGGTCGGCCGCGCGCTCCAGGTATCGCCGAGCGCAGAGACCACCGCGTGACCCCGCGGGTCGCCCGTGAGTCCGTCGAGCCGGATCTCGAGTGGGTCGCGTCCGGCCGCGTGCGCGACCTCGTCGAGGAACGACTCGTTGGCGAACGAGTTGGAGAACCCGCCCAGCGAACGTAGGGCGGTCGACCGGAGGAACTTGTAGGTCAACCGGGGATCCAGAGAGGCCCGGCGCGGGTTGTCGGCCAGGGTCTCGAAGCTCTTCACGAGCCTCGCCTCGGTGCGGCGGTTGGCGAAGTCGTAGGTCACCGGCGCGTTGCGGCCCGACGCGTTGTTCGAGCTCCCCGGCAGGTCCGCTGGCGCGCCACCCTTGAGGATGCCCGCGAGGAGCGTGCCGGCGTTGTTGCTTCCGGGCCGGCTGTTCGCTGTCAGCGCGTAGAGCAGGTGATGCCACGCGACCAGGTCGTCGCCGGTGATGCCGGCCTCCATGTCGTGCGCGGCGGCCTCCCCGAGCGGCTCCCAGCCGTGCTCGTTCTGTCGGGTCCACTGCAGCCGGACAGGCTTGCCCACGGCCTGCGAGAGCAGGGCGGCGTCCGCGGCTGCGTCGTCAGCGCCGTTGTGCCCGTAGCAGCCCGATGCCTCCTCGTAACGCACATGCACCTGCGAGGAGTTGTTCGTCCCGCCGAAGAGCAGGTTGGCGATCGTTCCCCGCAGGGCATAGACGTTCTGGGTTCCCGACCAGATCGTCGCCTGGATGCCGGTCACAGGGTCCGGCGCGGCGCGGACGTCCGCCACGGCACAGGAAGCACCCATCGAACCGTGCATCTGGAACGGCGTGAAGTACCGGGCGGTCAGCTGCCGCTCGGCACCGGCGAAGGCTGCGGCGAAATCACCGCTGGAGTCGTCGTGGAACGTCCCGTAGTGGTTCTCGGGCTTCCTCAGCTCGGCGTCCAGCGTCGCCATCGGGGCCAGTGCCGGGCCCGCTGTCCACCGGACCACGAGGCCGGTCGCCGGGGCCGCGGCGAGGGAGGCGGCGTACTCGGTCTCCGCGACGACCCCCACGAAGTTGCCCTGCTGGACGTAGTCGACGAAGCCCGGGATGGCCTGGGTCTTCGCGAGCGAGGCGGGCGTGATCCCCGCGAACTCGGCGTTGCGGCCGTTGGGGCGGATCACCCGGCCGTGCAGCATGCCGGGCAGGTACAGGTCGGAGACGAAGCGGAACGTGGCCATCGCCTTGCCCGGGATGTCGACGCGCGGCACCTCGGTGCCGACGATCCGGTAGGCGGCGGGTGGCACCATCGGTGCGGTCGCGGACACGGTGAGGAGCACGTCGGCGCGCGCCAGCAGCCGCTCGTAGGACACCGACCTGGTCGACCCGTTGACGGTGAACTTCCCATCGGAGGCGGTGAGCGAGCCGGCGGGCACCTGGAGATGGGCCGCAGCCATCTCCAACAACGCCTGGTACGCCGTAGCGGCGGCCTGCCGCAGGACGGGACCGCCCTGCTGGATCGACTTGCTGCCCACCGTGCCCGCGGCCTGGGTCAGCACCGTGTCGCCCTGCACGAAGGCAACGCGCTTCATCCCCAGCCGGAGCTCCTCGACCACGATCTGGGTGAGTGCGGTCTGGACACCCGTGCCCAGCTCGACGCGAGCGCTGTAGACGGTCGTCACGCCCGCGGTCAGGATCAGCCAGGCGTCATCGGCGCCCGCGTGGGTGGCGGGGTCGACACGGAGCTCGCCCCTTACCGCGTCGGCCTGCGCCCCAGGGATTCTCAGCGCCTCGGCGAGGGCGAAGCCGACGACGAGCGAACCCGTCCCCTTGAGAACGGTGCGGCGGGAGACGTCGAGGGTGGTCATGACGTCATCTCCACGGCTGCCGCGTGGATCGCGTCGAGGATCCGGGTGTGCGCACCGCATCGGCAGATGTAGTTGAACGGGTTGCCCTCGCTCGCGCCGGAGAGGAAGTCGGCGGTCTCCTCACGAGACGGGACTGCGTTGTTGCCGGCCGCCATCCGGGACTCGATCCAGCCGACGGCGCCCATGATCATGCCGTTGATGCAGAAGGCACACTGTGCCGCCTGCTTCTCGATGAAGGCTTCCTGCATCGGGTGGGGCCGGTCGGCAGTGCCGAGCCCGTCGAGGGTCCGCACCGTCGCTCCCTCAGGGACCGCAGAGAGCGGCATGGTGCACGAGCGCGAGATCGCGCCGTCCACCAGGACGGTGCAGGCGCCGCACTGGGCGACACCGCATCCGAACTTCGGGCCTATCTGACCGCACTGCTCACGGAGCACGTAGAGCAGTCGTTCGGTCGCATCGGGCACGGCGACGCTGACCGCCTGCCCGTTCAGGTCGAGGTTGCGCGTCAACGGGTCAGGCACGGCCGTTTCCTCCGGTCCAGTCGCCCCCGCGCGCGTCGCGCCCGGCCCGAATGTAGCCCCGGCGGGCGCGCCCCTACCATGGCCGGACCGAAGAGTCTTCGGGTGGTCTAGACGACCTCCACCTAGGTGCTGGGCCGGGGATGGGTCTCGTACATCCTCAGGGCGACGACGATCCCTGAGCCCGCGGTGATCGCGGCGATCGCCCAGATCGCCGCACGGAGGCCCATGGCGTCGGCGAGGACGCCGGTGAGGAGGGCGCCGACCGCGAACCCGAGGTCGCGCCAGAGCCGATAGACGCCGACCGCGCGGGCGCGCCAGCTCGGGTGCGCGACATCGCCGACGACGGCGAGCAGGGCCGGGTAGACCATCGCGGTTCCGGCACCCAGGGCGACCGACGCGAGTGCCCAGGTCCCGAAGCTGTCGGCGGCAGCGATGACCGCCAGTGCGACCGCCTGGAGGAGCATGCCCGCGGTGATCAGGTGCTTGCGACCCCACCGGTCCGACAGCGCGCCGGTGACCAGCTGACCCAGGCCCCAGACCGCGGGATAGAGGGCGACCAGGAGGCCCGTCCTGCCGAGGCTGAGCCCAGCGGAGATGAACAGCACCGGGAACAGCCCCCAGGCGAGGCCGTCGTTGAGGTTGTTGACCAGGCCGGCCTGACTGGCCGAGGAGAGCGCGGGTTCGTGGAGGGTGGTCCGCGCGAACACCTGCCGGTCGCCGAGGTCGGCGACGGGGGTGTGGGTGGCGATCTCCTGTCGCGCGTGGCCGCGGGTCTCGCGCACGGCGAGCGTGGAGAGGCCGAGGCCCAGCGCGGCGTACGCGATGCCGACGAGGAAGGGCTCGGGTCGGAGTCCGGCGTTGGCGGCGATGCTGCCGGTGAGCAGCGCGGTGAGCGCGACGGCCAGGTAGCCGGCGGACTCGTTGAGCCCCATGGCCAGGCCGCGACGCTGGGGGCCGACGAGGTCGATCTTCATGATCACGGTGGTCGACCAGGTGAGTCCCTGGCTGATGCCCAGCAGGACGTTGGCCACCACGACCAGCCACCACTCGGGTGCCCAGATCAGCAGCAACGGCACGGGCAGTGCCAGCAGCCAGCCGGCGACCAGCACCGGCTTGCGGCCGTAGCGGTCGGACCAGGTGCCGGCCAGGTAGTTCGTCGCCGCCTTCGCCAGGCCGAAGGCGACGATGTAGGTGAGGGCGGCGGTGTAGGAGTCGAGGCCGAAGACCTCGGTCGCGAGCAGCGGGAGGACGGTGCGTTCCTGGCCCAGCATGCCGCCGACCAGGGCGTTGACGGCGACCAGCAGCACGAACTGGGCGGCGTTGGCGCGCAGTCCCAACGTGGTCGCGGGACGGACCCTGCTCACTGCCCGGTCAGCTCGAGCCCGTTGGCGCGCGCCCAGTCGTCCGGTCCGCCATCGAGCACGGTGACCTCCGAGAGCCCTGACCGGGACAGGACGCTGGCCGCGGTGAGTGCTCGCTCCCCGTGGCCGCACATCACCACCGTCGGGACGTCGGCAAGATCCCCGAGCTTCGCGGGGAGCCGGCCGAGCTCGATGTGGATCGCGCCGGGCACGTGGCCGGCGGCGTACTCCGCACGCTGCCGGATGTCGAGCACCCGGAGGTCGGCGGCCCTGAAGGCCTCGCGCAGCGGCGTGGCCTCCGTGGCCAGACCGGCCGCCACCCACGCGTCGATCCCGCCGGTCACCTCGCCGACGATGTTGGTGTAGCCGATCTTGGCCGCCTGCCAGAGGATCTCTTCGAGGTCCTGGTCTGCGTCGCGCAACACGAGCAGCGGTTCGTCGTGGGGGACGAGCCAGCCGAGCCAGCTCGCGAACGCCGGCCGCAACGGGATCGACAAGGCCCCCGCCGGATGCAGCGCGGCGTACGACGAAGGTGGCCGGACGTCGATGACCATGTGCCCAGCGGTGGGGCCGACAGGCTCGACTGACAGCTGGTCCGGCAGGACTCCCGGGCCGCGCCGGTTCTCGTCGCCCAGCCGGAGGAAGTACGGCGGGAAGCTGCCGAGCGAGCTCAAAAGCATCCGGGTGAAGGTGTCCTCGTCCGGGGCGTTGAGCAGCGGGTTGCTGGACCGCTCGGCACCGATCGTGGACGTGACGCCCGTCGCCGCGGCGCCCGCCGAGCAGAAGGAGCCGCCGCCGTGGGTCGGCCAGACCTCGACAGCGTCGGGCAGCTCGGCCAGCCGACGCAGCGACCGGTACTGCGCCCTGGCCAGCTCCTCGGTCCGGCCCGGGTCGACCAGGTCGGTGCGAGCGGCGGACCCGGCGATCAGCGAGCCCCCGGTGAACACGCCGAGCGGGTCGGCACCGTCGAGCAGCACGTACGCAAGGTGCTCGCCGGTGTGCCCGGGAGTCGCCATGGCCCGGAGCGAGAGCCCACCGAGATCGACGGCCTGCTCGTCCTCCAGCCCGAGGTGGGGGAACTCGCGGTTGCCCGCCGCCGAGGCGATCACCCGCGCGTCGTCGGTGGCCGCGAGCTGCGTCGCGCCGGAGAGGAAGTCGGCGTGCAGGTGTGTGTCGGCGGCGTAGGTGATCCGCAGGCCGCGCGCCTCGGCGGCCCGGCGCAAGGCACGGAGGTCGCGGCAGGCGTCCACGGCCAGCGCCCGCCCGTCACCGAGGTCGACCAGATAGGCGGAGTTTCCGAGCCCGTCATCGGGTACGACGGCGACCGGGTCATCAGCCATGCGCGGCCGTCCGCCCCACGAGGTCCTCGAGATCGGCGAGCGAGGCCGGCACCTCGACCCGCTGCATGCGGCGCTGCCGCAGCCTGGCCAGCAGCGTGCGTCGCCAGAAGGTCGCGGGATGGAGCTCCCAGGTCACGGTCACCTCACATCCTGGCGTGGCCGCATCGGCGTCGGCGACGGTCCACGCCCACTCAGCGTAGGACGGGTTGCCGTCGTCGGAGGCGGATCGGTAGGCGAAGCATCGGGACCGGGAGTCGAGCTCCTCCAGGCGCGACCGGCTCGGCCAGCGCTGGCCCCAGACCGACACCTCGACCACCCACTCGGATCCGGGGCTCATCGCGGTGGGCGCGTCGAGGACCTGGGTGATCGACTGGTTCCACTCGGGCAGCCGGCGGAGGTCGGTGATGGCACCGAACGCGTCATCCGGCTCGACATCGAGATGCCGGGTCACGGTGACGGCCTTCATGCGCTGGGCCTGTCCCGCAGGCCGAGGTAGGCCACGCCGGCGCCGGCCACGAACAGCAGGGTGTCGAGGTAGATCAGGCCGAGGTGGCCGATCGTGTCGAAGCCCCACGGGTAGTGGGCCGGAAGTGCCACCGCGAGCGCGACGACCGGAACCGCCACGGCCGTCACCCAGGCCCAGATCAGGCCCCGGCGAACGCCGTACCAGGACAGAGCGGCCACCGCGATTCCGGTCGCGGCGATGAATCCGCTGATGGCGATGTGCAGATGGCTGATGTAGTGCAGCAGCTCGGGTGAGAAGTCCTCGATCTGGCTCCTGCCGACGTCGACCTGGTCGGGACCGATGCCGAGCTCGAGGAACGAGTCGGTGAAGTTGCGCACGAAGAAGATCACGGCGTACCCGACGAACCCGAGTCCGCCCACGGCCATGATGGCCGAGCCGAGCCGCAGCCGGGTCTGCCCCGGTTCGGTGGTTGAGGTCGTTGCTGTGGTCATGGTCCGCCTCCAGATAATCAAGTGATATCTTGATTAAGACGGAGCGGCACCCCCTTGTCAAGAGAAACCTTGAATAGATGGGAAGGGACGGATGGGCGACCACGAGGCCAAGACGGCGCTGTACGACGCGCTGGCCGAGGCGGCCAAGGCCCTGTCCAGCGGTCGCCGTGCCGAGCTGATCGACGTGCTCGCCCAGGGCGAACGGTCGGTCGAGGAGCTCGCCGAGGAGATCGGTCAGACGCTGGCCAACACGTCTCAGCACCTGCAGCGCCTGCTCCGGTCGGGCCTGGTCACGTCGCGCCGCGACGGCACCCGCATCCACTACTCGCTCTCGAGTCCCGTCGTGTTCACGCTGTGGCGCACCATGCGGGAGGCGGCCGCCACGCACGTCACGCAGCTCGACGAGCTTGCCCGCGACTACCTCGGCGACCGTGACCAGCTCCGCACCATCACCCGCGACGAGCTGCGGCGACGCCTGCGGGACGGCGACGTCGTCGTCCTCGACGTACGCCCCACGGCCGAGTACGCCGCCGGCCACATCCGCGGCGCGATCTCCATCCCCGTGGTCGACCTGAAGTCGAGGCTGAAAGAGATCCCCGACGGTGCGGAGGTGGTCGCCTACTGCCGGGGGCCGTTCTGCGTGTACGCCGACAACGCGGTGCGCCTGCTCTCGAGCCAGGGGAGGGCCGCGGTGCGTCTGGAGGACGGCTTCCCGGAGTGGGCGTCCGACCGGCTCCCGGTCGACAAGGCAGCCACCACCTGAGCCCTGCCGGAGCTACGGTGGATGAACGAGGACTCCCCGTTCCGAGAGGGCATGGACATGAGCCAGCCGCTGCCCAGCAGCGACCACCCGGTGAGCCCCGATGGTCCCCGTCGCCCCCAGCTCCTCGTCTTCGACGTGAACGAGACGCTGTCCGACATGGCGCCGATGGCCGACCGGTTCGCGGAGGTGGGTGCTGCGCCGCTCCTGGCCCGGTCGTGGTTCGCCGGGGTGCTCCGCGACGGCTTCGCCCTGACCGTCAACGGCGTGAACCCGTCCTTCGCCGAGGTGGCGTCGGCGTCCCTCCGCTCGGTGCTCGGCCACGAGCCGCTGGACCGCGGCGTCGAGGAGGCCGTCGAGCACGTCATGGGTGGCCTCGGTTCGCTCGGTCTGCACCCGGACGTCGTACCCGGAGTCGAGGCGCTGGCCGGGTCCGGCATCCGTCTCGTCACGCTGAGCAACGGCTCGACCTCGATCGCCCGGAAGCTGCTGGACGGGGCCGGCATCGCGGACCGGTTCGAGAGGTTGCTCTCGGTCGAGCAGGCCGGCATCTGGAAGCCTGCGCCCGCGGCGTACGGCTATGCGCTCGAGGCGTGCCGGGTCGACCCGATGGACGCGATGCTCGTCGCCGCGCATCCGTGGGACACCGACGGCGCCCAGCGGGCCGGCCTCGCCTCCGCGTGGATCAACCGAGGCGGTGAGTCGTTCCCCGCGATGTTCGAACCCCCGTCGGTCGAGGCCGCCTCGTTGACCGAGCTGGCAGAGAGCCTGCGTTAGCTGGCTGGCGACGAGCCGGGCGACGTGGTCCGCGAGCGCCGGCGCCTGGTCCTCCTGCAGGAAGTGACTCTGGTCGAGTGTCGGTGGCCATGGCTAGCGTGTCTGCTCGTGAACCGGACGGACCGTCTCTACGCACTGGTGGAGGAGCTCCGCGCGGCCGGTCCGCGGGGCAGGAGTGCGCGTCGCCTCGCCGAGCACTTCGAGGTGAGCGTCCGCACGATCGAGCGTGACCTGAGCGCGCTCGGCCAGGCCGGAGTGCCGCTCACCGCCCAGCCCGGACGGCGCGGTGGCTACGTGGTCGACCGGGCGATGACGCTTCCTCCGCTCAACTTCACGCCCGGCGAGGCGGCGGCCGTCGCCGTCGCGCTGAGTGCCTCCGAGCGCGTCCCGTGGGCCGGCGAGGCGCGCGGCGCGCTGCGCAAGATCGTCGCGGCGATGCCCGAGGGCGCCGTCCAGCAGGCCAGGGAGCTGGCCGAGGGCGTCCGGCTGCTCGTCCAGCCGACCGCGGAGCCCGATCCGGAGGTCGCCGGCGAGGTGTGGCGGGCGGTCTACGAGGGCAGGCGGCTGCTCCTGGACTACACCGACATCGGCGGCGAGCGGACCGTGCGCGAGGTGGACCCGCATCACGTCGTCCTCGGTCCGAACGGGCAGTACCTCACCGGCTGGTGCCACCTGCGTCAGGACGACCGGGTCTTCCGGATGGACCGGATCACCGCCGCCCGTCCGGCCCCCGGGCCGCGGGTGCTGCGTACGACGATCAGGGAGCCGGCCGTGCCCGACCTGGTCACCCTCGTCCCGGCCTGGGAATAGTTTCTGCGGAAACACCGACACAGGGCTGTCGCCGACCACCGGCACCGTGGTCACGAGGCCCGCCGACCGGTGGGCGTGACCAAGGAGACCACCATGACCAACCCCCTACCCGCCGTCCTCGCCTGGTTCGAGGTCGCCGCCGCCGACCCCGATGCCGCCGAGCGGTTCTACGGCTCGCTGTTCGACTGGGAGTTCGCCCCGGACCCGGTGTCGGCGGGCCTCGGCATCGACTACCGGATCACCACCGCTCCGGGCACCGGCACCCCGATGGGTGGCGTCACCAGGACCCAGCCCGGCATGCCGGGCCACGCCGTGTTCTCCATCCTCGTGGCCGACGTCGCCGCCGCCTGCGCGGCCGCCCAGGAGCTGGGCGGAACGATCGTCGCCAAGGAGGTCAGCCCGCCGGCCGGCCCGGCCTTCGCCTACCTGCAGGACCCGGACGGCAACCTGTTCGGCATCTTCACACCGCCGACCGCCTGAGGGGAGGATCACCGCAGATGACGACGGAGGTGGAGCCGGTGGAGGACGCCCAGGAGCTCTACGACGAGCTGACCGACGACCTGCTGTACGACCCGGCGGTCGGACGCTCGACGATGATGGGCTTCCCGTGCGTACGCCGTGCCGGCCGCTTCTTCGCCTCCTTCGACGCCCGGGCCGCCGCCCTGGTCGTCAAGCTGCCCAGCGAACGGGTCGCGGAGCTGGTCGACTCCGGCATCGGCGACCCGTTCGCACCGAACGGTCGCGTCTTCCGGGAATGGGTGTCCCTGCCCGAGCCGGACCGGGACGTGTGGCGCGGGATCCTCGCGGAGGCTCTGGACTTCGCGGCCCCGGACGGCCCCTGATGCCGGGTCGTGTGCCTGCGGACGCCCCTTGAGTCGGGCTCAGGCACACAACCTGTTGCCACGCGGGAAGGGCAAGGCACGATGAGCTGGTGCAGGTGATGGGGGAGACCGAGCGGCTCCGGATCCGGGCGTGGCGGGAGGGCGAGGCGGACCGGATGTTCTACATCCACCGCCGCCCTGAGGTCGTGCGCTGGTTCGGGACGCCCGAGGTGATGACCGACGTGGCGCAGGCGCGCGCGCGGATCGAGAGGTACGCCGCGCACGAGGCGCCGCTGGGGTCGTGGGCGATCGAGGAGCTGGCGACCGGTCGGGTGGTCGGCACCGCGCTGCTGATCGGGGTGCGCGACAGCGACCGGTTGCAGGTGGGCTGGTACCTCCATCCCGACTCACTCGGCCAGGGCTACGCGACCGAGGCGGCGCGCGAGGTGCTCGCGCACGCGGCCGAGGCCGGATACCGGGAGGTGTTCGCCTACACCGACGTGGACAACCACCCCTCGCATGCGGTGTGCCGGCGGCTGGGCATGGTCGAGGCCGGGGTGGAAGGTGGCGACACGGACCGGCCGAGCCTGGTGTTCGTGGCGCGGAGCTAGTACCAGCCGAGCTTGCGCAGCGCGGCCTCGCCGAGGCCGACGGCGTGCCCGACCTCGTGGCCCAGCACCTTCATCACCCTGGCCGGCACGTCCTCGGGGCGCCGGCACACGGCGAGGATGGGGATCCGGTAGAGCGTGATCGTCGGCGGCAGCGTCCCAGGGACCCGGCCGCCCTGCGTCGTCCACGGGTTGCCGCGGAACACGCCGAGCAGCAGCTGGCCGTTCTTGCGGTCCGCCGCCGGCTGCTCGTCCTCCACCAGCACCGCGATCTCGCGCATCATCGGCACGACCGACTCCGGGAGCGAGTCCAGGGCCTCGACGACCATCGCCTCGAACTCCACTGAAGGGACCGACTCCGGACCCATCGCCCCTCCTTCTCCCACCGCTGCCCTCACGATAGGCCGGATCCTAATGCAACCAAGGGTTGCGTAAGGTCACCACGCAGCCTAGAGTCATGCGCAACCATAAGTTGCGAAATGAAGGCGGTCCGATGACTACCACCGACACCACGGCGCCAGCCCGGTTCACCGGCAGGCAGCGGCTGGTCCTGCTCGTCCTCCTCGGCTCGGGCTTCATGCTCTCGGTGGACTTCTCGATCCTGAACGTCGCGCTGCCGGACGTGGGTGCCGGCGTCGGGCTGGACGTCGCCGGGCTGCCCTGGATCACCTCCGCCTACGCGTTGCCGGCGGCCGGCTTCACCCTCGTCTTCGGCAGGACGGCGGACCTGTTCGGGCGGCGCAGGCTGTTCCTGGCGGGGATGGTGCTGCTGGCCGGCGCATCCCTGCTCGGGGGCTACGCCGTCAACGCCGAGACGCTGTTGACCGCCCGCGTGCTGCAAGGGGTCGCCACCGCGATGTCGCTGCCTGCAGCGCTGTCCCTGCTCACCACGACCTTCCCGGAAGGAGCCCTGCGCGATCGGGTGCTCGGGCTCAACGGCGCGATGCTCTCCGGCGGCTTCACCGTCGGGGCGCTGGTCGGCGGCACCCTCGTCAGCCTGCTGAGCTGGCGCGCGGCGTTCTTCATCAACGTGCCGGTCGCGCTGGTCATCCTGGTGGTCACGCCCATCGTGATCAGCGAGAGCAGCGTGCCCGAGCGGGTCAGGCTGGACCTGCCCGGAGCGCTGACCGTGACCGGTGGCCTGCTGGCAGCGATCTACGCGATCATCGAGCACGAGATCGTCTGGGGCGTGGTCGGGGCGCTGTTGCTGACGGCGTTCTGGATGATCGAGCTGCGATCGCCCGCACCGCTCGCGCCCGTTCGCATCCTCAACCGGGCCACGGTGAAGTGGGGCAACTTCGCCGGCTTCGTGATCTTCACGATGGAGCCGGCGATGATCTTCCTGACCACGCTCTACCTGCAGAACACCCTCGGCTTCTCCCCGTTGGTCACCGGCCTGGTCTTCGGCGTGCCGGGCTTGGCTGCCGTCGTCGCCGGCGTGGTTGCCGGTCGCTTCATCGGGCGCTTCGGCACTCGTCGCGTCCTGGTGGTCGGGCTGACGGTGCAGGCCCTCGCGACGGTCCCGCTGGTGCTTCTCGGCGCCGACCGGGCGGCCCTCGCGGTCCTGCTCCCCGCGCTGTTCGTCGGCTTCTTCGCGCACGTCACCTGCATCGTGGCGTACACCGTGACCGGCACCTCGGGCCTGCCCGACGAGGAGCAGGGCCTGGCCACCGGGCTGACCTCGATGACGCAGCAGGTGGCGCTCGTCGTGGGCATCCCCATCCTGAGCTCGGTGGCCGCGACCCAGAGCCTGGAGCTGACCGGCATCCACCTCGCCCTGACCGTGAACGTCGTGGTGACGCTGGTCAGCGCGGTCTTCATCTGGTTCGGGCTGCGCCCGCGCGGCGAGGGCCGCACCCCGGCTGACGAGCCGGACATCCTGGCCGCGGCCTAGGCGTCGACCCGGGTGACGGCCGGCTCGTGCGGCAGGTCGCGGCGGACCGCGAGGGTGGCGGCGCCGTCCAGGGCAGACCCGCGAGCCGGTACGCCGAGCATCCCGGCGTCTGCGAGGAGTCGATGCCAGGGGTCGAGGAGCGTGGGGCCGAGCTCCTGCAGGCCGCCGACCAGGGCGACCTCCCGG
>JALZCZ010000015.1 GCA_030862825.1 Actinomycetota bacterium
GTGTAGATCTCGAACTGGTACGCCGCCTGGTGAACCAGCAGGTCGAGGCCCGAGACCAGCACGCGGCCGCCAGCCGCCGCGGCCAGCGGTGTCGGCCACGGGTCGTAGAGCACCTCGAAGACCACCGGAACCTGGTCGCACCGGGCGACCAGCTCGGGAGTCTGCGCCTCGGCGGGGATGGTGCTCACCAGCACCTCACCGGTCGGCACGCCCTCCTCCAGGGAGCCCACCCGCACCACCGGGCCGGCCGGGTGCCTCTCGATCGCCGCCACGGTCTCGGCGGCGCGCTCGGGTGAGCGGACCAGCAGGGCTACTTCGGTGGCGCCGGCCTCGCACAGGGCCAGGCCCGTGGACGCCGCGGTGGCACCGGCGCCGAGGATCGTCGCCGCCGTCAGCGACCCGTCCCACCGCTCGCGCAGCGCCGCCTCCGCCCCCGGGAGGTCGGTGTTGTCGGCATGCACCTGGCCGTCGACCAGCACCAGCGTGTTGGCCGCGCCGGCCAGCTTCGCCCGCCCGCTCAACCGATCGGCCAGCATCATCGCCTCCCGCTTCAGCGGCATCGTCAGCGAGAGGCCGCGCCAGTCGTCGCCGAGGCCCCTCAGGTGCGCTCCGAGTGATCCGGAGGCCACGCGCACGGCGTCGTAGGTCCAGTCGTCCAGGCCGAGGGCCGCATAGCCGGCACGGTGCAGCACCGGCGACAGGGAGTGGGCGACGGGGTCGCCGAGCACCGCGCACTTCAACTCAGCAACGACCCTCGTTGTCACTGCACCACTCGTCGAGCCGGGCACGGTTCGCGTTGTGCTCGGCCTCCGTCGTGGCGAACGCGGTCTCGCCCGTGTCCAGGTTGACCGCCACGAAGAAGCAGTATCCCTTGTCCGTCGGGTTCAGCACCGCCTCCATCGATGCCCGTCCTGGGGCGGCGATCGGACCGGGCGGCAGTCCGGGGATCCGGTAGGTGTTGTAGGGCGAGTCGGAGTCGCGCGCCTCGTCGTCGGTGAACACGCTCCCGGTGCCGCCGCCACTGAGGAAGTGGATCGTCGAGTCCATCTGCAGGAGGCCGGCCGGCACACCCTGGGCCACGCAATCGCCGTCGAGCCGGTTGCGGACCACCTCGGCGACGGCGGGCCGGTCCTCGGCCCGGGAGACCTCCTTCTCGACGATGCTGGCCGCCGTGACCAGGTCGTGCTCGGTCAGGTCGACCCCCGACGCGTTCGAGATCGGCAGCTCGTCGGCCACCTTGATGAACTGGGTGACCATCTCGCGCAGCATGTCGGTCGGCTTGTCCTCGGGGGTGAACCGATAGGTGTCCGGGAACAGATAGCCCTCCGGGTCTCCCTGGGCGTAGGCGGGGAGGCCGAGCTTCGCCGGGTCTTCGAGGGCCTTCTCGAACGCCGACGTCTTGAAACCCGTGGCTTCGGCCAGCACCTCGACCACCTGGTCGACGCGGAGACCCTCGGGCACCGTGACGTCGCGGTTGTCGATGTTCTCCGGGTCGCACATGATGGCCAGCGCATCCCCGGCCCTCATCTTCTTCTTCAGGACGTAGAACCCGGCCTGGATGTTGGGCGCGCAGGGGTCCGCGGACGCGGCGTCGACGAACGCCTCGGAGGAGGCGACGATGTTCTCGTCCTCAAGGTTCTCGCCCATCCGGGTGATGGAGTCGCCCCGGACCACCTCGAAGGTGACCTCACCGGTGCCGGGACCTGGGTAGTCCTCGGGGCCGGCGAACTGGTCCTGGAGGAAGTCCACACCCCGGGTCACGCCGACGTAGAGCAGGCCGAGGACGATCGCGAGCACGATGGCCAGCGGCAAGCAGCCACGCATCCGGCTGGCCGTGGTCGCCTTGCGCCGGCGCCCGCCGACGACGGCCTGCGCGTGGAACTGCTCGTCCAAGACCGTGCCCTCGCGATCCGAGTCAGTCATCGTTCTCCTTCACGATCTCACCCGGGGGGTTCCCCGTGGCCCGCTCGGTGTCGAGGGCGTTCTGCAGGATCAGTACGGCGGCAGCCTGGTCGACCACGGACCGTCGATCGCTGCCCTTGCGCCCACGATCGCGCAGCATAGCCTCCGCGGACACGGTGGTGAGCCGCTCGTCGCACAGGCGCACCGGCACCGGAGCCACCTTGCGGGCCAGGCGGACGGCGAAGTCGCGCACCTTGGCGGCTGCCGGGCCCTCGCCGCCGGACAGCGACCGCGGCAGGCCGACCACCAGCTCTACCGCCTCGTGCTCCGCGATCAGCTCCGCGATCCGGCGCAGATCGCCCTTCCCGCGCCGGACGGTCTCGACCGGTGTGGCCAGCATGCCGGACCGGTCGCTACGGGCGACCCCGATCCGGGCGTCCCCGGGGTCGATGCCCAGCCGCACTCCACGTCGCATGTCCTCGGCGCCCTACTGAGCGCGCGCCACCTCGCTCGCCACCAGGGCGAGCGCCTCGTCGATCCGGGACGGGTCGGTGCCGCCGCCCTGCGCCACGTCGTCCTTGCCGCCGCCCCTGCCACCCACCAGCGGTCCGATCGCGCGAACCAGCTCGTTGGCCGACAG
>JALZCZ010000048.1 GCA_030862825.1 Actinomycetota bacterium
CCCGGTGATCGGACCCGAGCTGTCGGCGGCGCGCAACCGGCTGGGCCTGAGCGTCGACCAGCTCGCCGAGCGCACCCGGATCCGCCCGCACGTGATCGAGTCGATCGAGGTCGACGACTTCGTGCCGTGCGGCGGTGACTTCTATGCGCGCGGCCACCTCCGCACCCTGGCCCGCGTGCTGGCCGTCGACGTGGCGCCCCTGCTGGCGTCGTACGACGAGAAGTACGCTGACGCCCCCATCGACCCGCGACGGGTCTTCGAGGCGGAGCTGGCGACCGCCGGCGGCTCGATCCGCGGCACCCGCGGTGGACCCAACTGGTCGGTGCTGGTCGCCGCGGTGATGGCCGTGATCCTGGTCTGGTCGATCGCCCGGCTGGTGATGGACAGCTCCGACCCGGTTACGCCTCCCAACCCCTTCTCCGACGGCTCGGGCGGACCCAACGGCCAGGCCGGAGCGACCGGGGCCGACCCCGTCCCCGTCGTCCTGACCGCCGCCGGCGGTGGCGCCCGCGTTGTCGTCCGCGACGCCGACGGCGAGATCGCCTACGACGGGCAGCTCTCGTTCGGGCAGTCGGTGTCGCTCGAGGCCGCCCCGCCGGTGCGGATCAGCACCACCGACGGGTCGCTCGAGGTGAGCGTCGCCGGCGAGGAGCACGGGCCCCTCGGTGCCACCGGGCAGCGGGGCCAGAACACCTACGTCGTGCGCTGATGATTTCGAGACGGGTCGCTCAGTCCGGCGCAGGAGCGCGGCCCTGAGCCGAGACCTCCTCATTCTCCCGCCGTGGCCTGGTCCGCGCACGCTCGGGCCAGGCGGCGTGACTCCCGGGCTTTGGGTGGTTGACCGGCCGGAGCGGCATACTCGGTTGCGATCATGACCACTGACCACACGCCGACACTGTCCGTCGCCCTGCTGACGCTTGGTTGTGCTCGCAACGAGGTCGACTCCGAGGAGATGGCCGGCCGGC
The DNA here is from genome assembly GCA_030862825.1 of Actinomycetota bacterium. Lineage (GTDB taxonomy): Bacteria > Actinomycetota > Actinomycetes > Propionibacteriales > Nocardioidaceae > Nocardioides. Next base: position 966 of record JALZCZ010000048.1, read on the forward strand.
TGGCCGCCGATGGTTTCCTGCTCGTCGCCGATCCCGCCGAGGCCGACACCGTCGTGGTCAACACCTGCGGCTTCGTCGAGGCGGCCAAGAAGGACTCGGTCGATGCGCTCCTCGAAGCCGCCGACCTCAAGCAGCACGGCCGACCGCAGTCCGTGGTCGCCGTGGGTTGCATGGCCGAGCGCTACGGCAAGGACCTCGCTGAGTCGCTGCCCGAGGCGGATGCCGTGCTCGGCTTCGACGACTATCCCGACATCGCCGCCAAGCTGCGCTCGATCGTGGCGGGGGAGAAGCACCACCCACACACCCCCCAGGATCGCCGTCGGCTGCTGCCGCTCAGCCCGGTCGACCGGGCGGCTGCCAAGCCGGCAGACGAGTGGGTGCCCGAAGGCCGTCGCCGGCTCGACTCCGGGCCGATGTCGCCGCTCAAGCTGGCCAGCGGCTGCGACCGGCGCTGCTCGTTCTGCGCGATCCCGTCGTTCCGCGGCTCCTTCGTCAGCCGCCGGCCGAGCGACGTGCTGGCCGAGGCGCGCTGGCTCGGCGCCGAGGGCGCCCGCGAGCTGTTCCTGGTCTCGGAGAACTCCACCTCCTACGGCAAGGATCTCGGCGACCTCCGGCTGCTCGAGACGCTGCTGCCGGAGCTGGCCGCCGTCGAGGGGGTCGCCCGCGTCCGGGTCTCCTACCTCCAGCCGGCGGAGACCCGTCCCGGCCTGATCGAGGCGATCGCCGCCACGCCCGGCGTCACCCCCTACTTCGACCTCTCGTTCCAGCACGCGAGCGCGACCGTGCTCCGGAGGATGCGCCGCTTCGGCGACCCCGAGAGCTTCCTCGGCCTGCTCGAGCAGGTGCGGGCCCACGCCCCCACGGCCGGCGTGCGGTCCAACGTGATCGTGGGCTTCCCGGGCGAGACCGAGCAGGACCTCGAGACCCTCTGCGACTTCCTGGTCGCCGCCCGGCTCGACGTCACCGGTGTCTTCGGCTACTCCGACGAGGACGGCACCGAGGCGGCGGCGTACGACGACAAGCTGGACGACGACGAGGTCTGGGCCCGTGCCCAGCACGTGACCGCGCTGGTCGAGGAGCTCAACGCCCAGCGGGCCGAGGAGCGGATCGGCGAGGAGGTCTCCGTGCTGGTGGAGAGCGTGGCCGACGGCACGGAGGGCCGGGCCGAGCACCAGGGCCCTGAGGTCGACGGAACGACCCGGGTCGTCGGCGCGCCGGACCTCCGGGTCGGCGACCTGGTCTCCGCGCTGGTGACCGGCACCGACGGGGTCGACCTCGTGGCCGAGGCGACGGGAGCCGCGCGATGACCGCGACCAACGCCCAGGTCAGCAACTGGAACCTGCCCAATGCGCTCACCACGCTGCGGATCGTGATGGTGCCGTTCTTCGGCTGGGCGCTCCTGGCCGACGGCGGCGACTCCGTGCTCTGGCGCTGCGTCGCGTGGGCGATCTTCGCGGTCGCGATGATCACCGACAAGGTCGACGGCGACATCGCCCGCTCGCGCGGCCTGGTCACCGACTTCGGCAAGATCGCCGACCCCATCGCGGACAAGGCGATCACCGGCATGGCCCTGATCGGCCTGTCGGTCGTCGGCGACGTCTGGTGGTGGGTGACGATCGTGGTGCTGCTCCGCGAGTGGAGCGTCACCCTGCTGCGGCTCTCGATCCTCAAGAACGTCGTGATCGCGGCGACCCGGAGCGGGAAGATCAAGACGACCTTCCAGGCCGTGGCCCTCGGACTACTCGTGCTCCCGCTGCCCCACGGCGACTCGCACGGCGGCGAGTTCGACCGGTTCGGAATGCCCGGCGAGCTCCTCTTCTATGCCGGCCAGGTCTTCCTGGTCGGTGCGGTCGCGATGACGCTGTGGTCGGGCTACGAGTTCTTCCGCGACGTCTGGCGACAGCGCGGCTCCCACGGCGGGTCGCCGGACAACATGCGCTGAGCCGCCAGTTCGGCGCCGGGTGTCCGGTGGTCCCCGGAACTTCGCCGAAATGTTGCGAAGTTCGGTCGCCTTCTCGGTGCTGGTGATGCAGGATGCAAGCACCCCGGGTCCCTTCCGGGAGTTCCGGCCATCCCCTTGGAGACCCGTTGTTCAAGCACCCCCGCTCCCCTGCGCTCGCTCCCAGCCTCACCGTCGCCCTCGTCGCCTCGCCGCTCGCCGTGCTCGCCCTGGCCTCCCCGGCCCACGCCGCGACGACCGACATCCAGATCCTCGCCACCAACGACTTCCACGGTCGTCTGCTGCCCAACGGGGCCGAGGGCGGCGCCGCCGTCCTCTCCGGCGCGGTCAAGGAGCTGAGGGCACAGAATCCCAACACGGTCTTCACGGCTGCGGGTGACCTGATCGGGGCGTCCACCTTCGAGTCCTTCATCGCCCACGACGAGCCCACGATCGACGTGCTCAACGAGGCCGGGCTGGAGGTGTCCGCGGCGGGCAACCACGAGTTCGACCAGGGGTACGCCGACCTCGTCGGTCGCGTGCAGGACCGGGCGAACTGGGAGTACATCGCCGCCAACATCATCGAGCCCGCCGGCGCCGACGAGCTCGCCGAAAGCTGGGTCAAGGACTTCGGCGACGTCGAGGTCGGCTTCGTGGGCGCGGTCACCGAGGACCTCCCGTCCCTGGTTTCGCCGGCCGGCATCGCGGGGGTCACCGTCACCGACATCGTCGACGCGACCAACGCGGAGGCGACCACGCTCAAGGCGAACGGCGCCGACGTCATCGTGCTGCTCGTCCACGAGGGGGCACCCGGCACCAGCGAAGCCTCCGCGACCGACCCGACGAACGCGTTCGGCGCGATCGTCAACGGCGTGAGCCCCGACGTCGACGCCATCGTCTCGGGCCACACCCACCTGGCCTACAACCACTCCGTCCCGGTGCCCGCGTGGGCGACCGAGGGCCGAGCGGTGACCGAGCGCCCGGTGGTGTCGGCCGGCCAGTACGGCAGCTTCCTCAACCAGGTGGTCTTCACCGTTGACACGGCCACGGGCGACGTGGCCGCGAAGACGCAGGCGATCCTGCCGATGGTCGGCCCCGACCCCGACGGTTCGGGCCCTGCTGTCGGGCCGGCGCTCTACCCGGCCGACCCCGCGACCAAGACGATCGTGGACGCCGCAGTCGCCAACGCCGAGGTGCTCGGATCACAGCCTCTCGGCGAGGTGGCCGGCGCCTTCAACCGGGCCAAGCTCGCCAACGGAACCACCGAGAACCGCGGTGGTGAGTCCACGCTCGGCAACCTGGTCGCCGAGGTCCAGCAGTGGGCCACCGAGACCCCCGAGGCCGGCACTTCCCAGATCGCGTTCATGAATCCCGGCGGCCTGCGCGGCGACATGACCGGCACCGGCACCGGTGCGTTCCCGCGCACCCTGACCTACAAGCAGGCCGCGTCGGTGCAACCGTTCGCGAACACGCTGGTGAACATGGACCTGACCGGCGCCCAGATCAAGGAGGCGCTGGAGCAGCAGTGGCAGCGTGACGCCGCGGGGAACGTCCCGACCCGTGCCTTCCTCCGGCTCGGGGCATCCGAGGGTTTCACCTACACCTACGACCCGAGCCTGGCCGAAGGCTCCCGGATCACCGGCATGTGGCTCCAGGGCGCGGCGATCGACCCAGCCGCGACGTACTCGGTGACCGTGAACTCGTTCCTGGCCTCCGGGGGCGACAACTTCCGGGCGTTCGCCGGCGGCACCGACAAGAAGGACACCGGCAAGGTCGACCTGCAGGCGATGGTCGACTACATGGCCGCGTTCGCCGCCGACACCCCGCTGCCCGTCGACTCGACGCAGCGCGCGGTCGGGGTGTCGTTCCGCCCGGTCCCGGACAGCGACCCACGCGGCCGGACGGTGAGCTTCGACCTCTCGTCGCTGTCGTTCACCTCGCCATCCGATGTGCGTGACCAGCAGGTCAGCGTCAGCCTCGGCAACAAGGTGCTGGGCGTCTTCCCCGTGACCACCGTGATCCAGGCCGCGCTGCCGGGCTTCGACGAGTCCGGCACCTCCTCGGTCAAGGTCCGGCTCCCGGCCAGCACCCCGCTGCACAAGGCCGTGCTCACCGTCACCGGTCTCACGACCGGCACCAAGGTGACCGTGCCCGCGCTGAAGCTCGCGCTGGACGACTGACAGAGCCGAGGGC
>JALZCZ010000051.1 GCA_030862825.1 Actinomycetota bacterium
TCGTATATGTGAGAGGTGGGTCTCGACTCGCCCGTCGCGAGTTCGTCCCTCACTCGCGGGGGTCGCTCGACCTCGTCTCGCCCACGCCCCGCGCTCGTTCCTCGCACGGTGCTGCTCGCTCGACTACTGGTTGTCCTTGCGCAGCTCCGGGGGCAGATGGCCGGTCGACTTGGTGTAGTAGGACGCGGCGCGGCGCTGGGCCATCATCCGGGCCAGGGCGACGAAGGCTCCCGTGACCGCGGCCCAGGCGACCGCCTCCCAGATGTCGATGTCGGGGTCGGCGGGGTTCTCCGGCGGCTTCTTGCCAGTGGCCAGCTTCCACGACTTGTCGATCGTCTTGCGTGCGAGTGCGGCTGCGCCGAGCGCGGCCACCAACGAGAAGACCGACCAGACCTTGGAGCTCTGCGATGCCATGGGGTGACATTACCCAGTCGGCGCGGACCCATTCAGGCCGGTCAGGACGCCGGCCAGCTGGTCGGGATGCCGCGTGCTCAGCAGCCAGTACGGCGCGGGGTCGGCGGGGTCGGTGATCTCGATCCGCACCGCGCGCTTGAGGTAGGGGCGGAGCAGCAGGTAGGCGCGGGCGTCGGCCTCCACGCCGGCGACCCGGCGGGTCTGCTCCGCGTCGAGCGGCTCGGCTGCGCCGAGGTGCTCGGCGGCGATGTGCGCCCGCCCGGCGCGCAGCTCTCCGTCGGCCACGACGATGCGGACCCCGCCGTAGGTCAGGAACCAGGCCGCCAGGAGGAGCAGGGCGACGCCGGTCACCGGCCATGCGACCGGGCCGGGCACGGCCACGACCAGGGCCAGCCAGAGACTGGCCACGAGCATCGTGCCCTGCACCCACCAGCGGAGCGGCACGCCGAGCCGCTCGCGATAGGTCGCCGGGTCGGAGGTCGTCGCCACGTGGCAAAGCCTCGCACCAGGAGCTGCGCGGCAGGGCATAGGGTCCCTTCGTGCTCGACATCGCGATCCTCCGCCTGGACCCCGATCTGCCGCTCCCGGCGTACGCCCATCCCGGCGACGCCGGCGCCGACCTGCTGACCACCGTCGACGTCGCCCTGGCGCCGGGGGAGCGGGCGCTGGTGCCGACCGGCATCGCGCTCGCGCTGCCCGACGGCTACGTCGCCCTGGTGCATCCCCGCTCGGGGCTCGCGGCCCGGCACGGACTGTCGATCGTGAACACGCCGGGCACGATCGACGCCGGCTACCGCGGGGAGATCAAGGTGCTCCTGATCAACCACGATCCCCAGGAGACGATCGAGCTGCGCCGCGGCGACCGGATCGCCCAGCTCGTGGTCCAGCGCTACGAGCAGGCCCGCTTCACCGAGGTGGCCGAGCTTCCCGCCAGTTCGCGTGGCGACGGGGGTTACGGTTCTACTGGAGGCTTCGGGTCCACTGCACCCGTCCGACCCGCGACATCCAGCCAGGAGAATGCTTCGTGAAGTTCCGCCGCAAGAAGGACGCGGCCCCGTCGACGGACGAGGCCGACACCACCGTCGAGGAGTCGGAGCCGACGCCGGGTCCGTACGACGCCGACGAGCTTCCGGACGACGGCGTGCAGCGGGTGGACCTCGGGTCGCTCCTCATCCAGCCCGAGCAGGGGCGCGAGCTGCGCCTCCAGGTCGACGAGACGTCGGGCCAGGTGCAGTCGGTCCTGCTGGCGGGCAAGGACGGGGCGATCGAGCTCCGGGCGTTCGCCGCTCCGCGCAACGGTGACCTGTGGAGCGAGGTGCGCCCGCAGATCGCCGCCGACATGGCGCAGCGCGGCGGCACCGCCACCGAGCGCGAGGGCCGGTTCGGCACCGAGCTGGTCTGCCAGGTCCAGGTGAAGCGCAGCGACGGCGGCACCGCCGTACAGCCCTCCCGCATCGTCGGCATCAACGGGCCCCGGTGGCTGCTGCGCGCCACCTTCCTCGGCAAGCCGGCCGTCGAGATCGACGGCGTCGACGACTGGGAGGACACGGTCACCAAGGTCGCGGTGCGCCGCGGCGCCCAGGCGATGCCCGTCGGTGAGCCGCTGCCGGTGGTTCTGCCCGACCAGGCCCGCCGGGTCCCACCCCCGCAGGACTGAGCGCCACGCGATGCCCGAGAAGAGCAAGCTGCGGCGCACGATCAGCCGCTGGGCCAGCACCACCGACCAGGACGCCCGCGACCTGCGCCGCACCTACGCCGAGACGGGCGAGGTGGCCATCGCGGATGCCCCCGACCGCGAGGTCGTCGAGCTGCACGGCCGGCTCCGTACCGTCACCCTGCGCCCGCGGGGCGGCGTCCCGGCCCTCGAGGCCGAGCTCGACGACGGCTCGGGAGTGCTCACCATCGTCTGGCTCGGACGGCGTCGGATCGCCGGGATCGGCCCCGGCCAGTCGCTGCGGGTCGGCGGACGGATCGGCATCCACGAGGGCGTCCGGATCATGTACAACCCCCGCTACGAGCTGATGCCGTGAGCTCGGCGTCACCCACACCCACGCCAGGCCCCGGCGACGAGCCCTCCATCCCTCCGGCCTCGGTCGCGACGGTCGAGGCGGTCGTCCGAGCCCAGCTGTCGAAGGCGCTCGGCGGCCGCCGGGGAATGATCGAGGCAGCGGTCCCGACCGTCATCTTCACCGTCTTGTGGCTGACCACCAGGGAGCTGCCCCTCGCGGTGCTGGTGAGCGTGGGAGCCGCGGTGCTGCTCCTGCTCGTGCGGATCGTCCAGCGGTCGAGTCCGCAGTTCGTGATCAACGCGTTGTTCGGCATCGGCATCGGCTACCTGTTCGTGCGGATCGCCGCCAGCCGGGGAGGAAGCGCGGACGAGCAGGCATTGGCGTACTTCCTGCCAGGGATCCTCTACAACTCGGGCTACGCCGTGGTGCTCTCCCTGACCTGTTTGATCGGCTGGCCGCTCGTGGGCTTCATGGTCGGCAGCGTCACCGGCGACGCGACCGGCTGGCACGCCGACCGTCAGGTCGTGAAGCTCTGCTCGATCCTGACATGGCTGCTGGCGCTCCCGTGCGTGCTGAGGGTGGCCGGCCAGGCGCCGATATGGCTCGCCGCCAACGCCGATGCGATGGACGCCGACGCGGCCATCGCCATCCTGGGCGTGCTGAAGATCGGTCTCGGCTGGCCCCTTCAGCTCGCCGCCCTGGCGGCCATGGCCTGGGTGCTGGGCCGCGACCGCACACCCGTCCGGTCGGCCTAGGAGGCTGCTGAGGGATCCGCCCGGCTACGCGCCGCGTGAACGCACATCAACGGCGTTGCCGACGCTCGAGGGACGTCCAGGCTGCCTTCGCGCCGGCGCCTGGCCACTGCACGTCGATCGCGAGCTCGCTGCGAACGCCTTCTTCAGCAGCCTCCCAGTGCTTCAGCTCTTCGAGCCGTGCGCCACGGGGGCGAGCAGGCTCTCGAGCTCGTCCTCGCCCTCAGCCGGCACCACGAACAACAGCTCGTCGCCCCCCTCGACCGGCTGGTCCGGATCGGGCACGTAGACCTGCCCGTCGCGCAGGATCGTGACCAGGGCGCAGTTGTCGGGCAGCGGGATCAGGCCCGAGGGCTTGCCGACGTACGGCGAGTCGGCCGGCAGTGTCATCTCGACCAGGTTGGCGTTGCCCTGGCGGAACGTGAACAGCCGTACCAGGTCACCGACCGTGACCGCCTCCTCGACCAGCGCCGACATGATCCGCGGGGTCGAGACGTTGACGTCCACGCCCCACGCCTCGGTGAACAGCCACTCGTTGTTGGGGTGGTTGACCCGGCCGACGGTGCGCGGCACCCCGAACTCGGTCTTGGCCAGCAGCGAGGTCACCAGGTTGGCCTTGTCGTCGCCGGTCGCGGCGATCACCACGTCGCACTTGTCGAGGCGGGCCTCCTCGAGTGAGGACAGCTCGCACGAGTCGGCCAGCAGCCACTCGGCGTCCGGCACCCGCTCGGGGTGGATCGAGCCGGGACTCTTGTCGATCAGCAGCACCTCGTGGCCGTTCTGGATCAGCTCGCGCGCGATCGATCGGCCGACGGCACCCGCTCCCGCGATGGCGACTCTCATGGTGGTCCTCCCCAGCTCAGTCGGTCTCGTCCGGGCCCCGGTCAATGGCCTGGTAGGCGTGGGCAGCGTTCTCCTCGCGGATCACCAGGTGGAGCAGGTCGCCCTCCTGGATGACCGTGTCCCTAGTGGGAAGCATGCCCTCTCCGAGGCGGTCGATCCAGGCGATCCGGCCCTTCACCTGCTCCTGGAAGATCACCGTCCGCTGGCCCACCCACGCCTCGGTGATGGGCACCTGGTCGAGCCGGATGGTGCCCGACGGGTCGCGAAAGTCGGGCTCGGCGCCCACCGGCAGGATCCGGCGCAGCACCTGGTCCGCCGTCCACTTCACGGTCGCGACGGTGGTGATGCCGAGCCGCTGGTAGACCTCAGCCCGGCCCGGGTCGTAGATCCGGGCCACGACCTGCTGGATGCCGAACGTCTCGCGAGCCACGCGGGCGGCGATGATGTTGGAGTTGTCACCGCTGGACACCGCTGCGAACGCGTCCGCGCGACGGATCCCGGCCTTCTCCAGCACCTGCTGGTCGAAGCCGAAGCCGGTGACCTTCTCCCCGTTGAACCCAGGGCCGAGACGCCGGAACGCGTCGGGCTCGCTGTCGATCACGGCCACCGTGTGGTTGCGGTCCTCGAGGCTGCGGGCGAGCGTCGATCCGACGCGGCCGCAGCCCATGATCACGACATGCACACACTCACCCTAGTGGCGTCCCGAGCCGCTGGACGGATGAGCCTGCGAACCCGGACCGGTAGGGGGCGAAGAGGTCGAGGGAAGCTCCGGACCGGAGCGCAGCGACGGGATGGAGGCTTTTGCCTCGAGACCCCGTACCCTTGCCGCTCGTGGGTGTCGGCGACGTCTCGAAGCGGATCCTGCTCGGGCGCAAGCTGCGCAGCTCGCAGCTGGGCGAGACCCTGCTGCCCAAACGGGTCGCGCTCCCGGTCTTCGCGAGCGACCCCTTGTCGAGCGTCGCGTACTCACCCGACGAGATCTTCCTGACCCTGGCCCTCGCCGGAGCGACGACCTACACGTACTCGTGGAAGATCGGCATCATCATCGCCTTCGTGATGGTGGCCGTCGTCCTCTCCTACCGCCAGAACGTGCAGGCCTACCAGAGCGGCGGCGGTGACTACGAGGTCGCCGGCACCAACCTCGGTCCGACGGCCGGGCTCACCGTCGCGAGCGCGTTGCTCGTCGACTACGTGCTGACGGTTGCTGTCTCGATCTCCTCCGCAGCCCAGTACGCCGCGACCACGTTCGATTCCCTCCGCGGGCACCAAGTGCTGGTGGCGACGATCCTGATCGTCTTCCTGACCGCCATGAACCTGCGCGGGGTCCGCGAGTCCGGCACCGCCTTCGCCGTGCCGACGTACGTCTTCATGGTGGCGATCCTCGGGATGGCGGCCTGGGGCTTCCTTCGCGAGTTCCTCGGGGGTGGCCTGCCCGACGCCGAGAGCGCGGCCCTGGGGATCCTGCCCGAGGACTCGCTGTCGGGTGGACTGTCGGGCCTGGCGCTGGCCTTCTTGCTGCTGCGGGCCTTCGCGTCCGGCTGCGCCACCCTGACAGGGGTCGAGGCCATCGCGAACGGAGTCCCGGCCTTCCGCAAGCCGAAGGGCCGGAACGCGGCCACCACCCTGCTCCTGCTGGGCATCATCGCCACCACGATGGCGCTCTCGATCATCACCCTGGCCAACCTGACAGGGGTCAAGGTGGTCGAGGACCCGGCGCACCACCTGCTCGGGCCGAACGGTCAACCGGTGGGGGAGAACTACCACCAGGACCCGGTGGTCGGTCAGCTGGCGAGGACCATCTTCGAGGGCTTCCCGGTCGGATTCTTCCTCGTCACCACGGCGACCGGCGTGATCCTGATGCTCGCGGCGAACACCGCGTTCAACGGGTTCCCCGTGCTCGGCTCGATCCTGGCGCGCGACGGATACATGCCCCGGCAGCTGAGCTCGCGGGGCGACCGCCTCACCTACAGCAACGGCGTGATCCTGCTGGCGACGTTCTCCATCCTGCTGGTCTACTTCTTCGAAGCGGAGGTCACTCGCCTGATCCAGCTCTACATCGTCGGTGTCTTCGTCTCCTTCACCGCGAGCCAGGCCGGGATGGTCCGGCACTGGACCAAGCTGCTGAAGACCGAGGTCGACTCCGCCGTCCGGGGCCGGATGTTCACCAGCCGGATCATCAACGCGTTCGGACTGTCCGTGACCGCCACGGTGCTCGTGGTGGTGCTGATCACCAAGTTCACCCAGGGCGCCTGGATCGCGATCCTGGCCATGCTGATCTTCTTCGTGTTGATGCGCGGCATCCGCAAGCACTACGAGCAGGTCAGGCTCGAGCTCGCCGCCGACGAGGAGGACAACGTGCTGCCCACGCGGGTGCACGCGATCGTCCTCGTCTCCAAGCTGCACAAGCCGACCCTGCGGGCGCTCGCCTTCGCCAAGGCGTCGCGGCCCAACATCCTCGAGGGCGTCTACGTCGCCGCCGATCCCCATGAGACGAACCGTCTCCTGGAGGAGTGGGACGAGCGCAACTTCGGGGTGCCGCTCAAGGTGCTGCACTCGCCGTACCGGGAGCTGGTCCGGCCGATCGTGGAGTACGCCACCGAGATCCGCCGGGCCAACCCGCGTGGAGTGGTCGCGGTCTACATCCCGGAGTACGTCGTCGGGCGCTGGTGGGAGCAGCTGCTGCACAACCAGACCGCCCTGCGGCTCAAGGGCCGGCTGCTGTTCACGCCGGGCGTCATGGTCACCTCGGTGCCCTACCAGCTGCGGTCCTCGGAGATCGCCCGTGAGCGGGAGGAGCGCGAGGCCCTGCGGGTCCGGCCGGGCGACCTGCGACGCGGCCAGGTCGGCGGCAGGCGCGACCGGCAGCGGCGATGACCCGGCGGCCGCGGGCCCGGAAGCCGCGGGGCAGGTCCCGGGTCGGAGAGCGCTTCGAGGTCGAGGTGGGCGCGATCGCCCACGGCGGACACTGCGTGGCCCGCATCCCCGAGCCCGACAACCGCGTGGTCTTCGTGCGGCACGCGCTGCCCGGGGAGCGGGTGGTCGTCGAGATCACCGACGGCACCGAGGGCGACAGGTTCTGGCGTGGTGACGCGGTCTCGGTATCGGTGGCGTCGCCGGACCGGGTCCCGGCTCCCTGCCGCTTCGCCGGTCCGGACCTCTGCGGCGGCTGCGACTTCCAGCACGTGTCCCTGGCCCGTCAGCGCGAGCTCAAGGCCGATGTCGTGCGCGAGCAGCTGCGCCGGCTGGCCGGGCTGGACGTCGACGTCGTCGTCGAGGCGGTCCCCGGTGATGTCGACGGTCTGCACTGGCGGACCCGCCAGCGCTACGTCGCGCTGCCCGGCGGCCGGATCGGGATGCGCAAGCACCGCTCGCACGAGGTGGTCGAGATCGACGAGTGCCTGCTCGAGAGTCCCGACCCGCCGTCGTACGACGTGCGCGGCCGGCAGTTCGCGGTCGCCGCGGAGGGCTTCTGGCAGGTGCACCCGGGGGCCCCGGAGGTGCTCGTCGACGCCGTTCTGGGTGCGCTCGACCCACGGCCCGGCGAGACGGCACTCGACCTGTATGCCGGCGTCGGGATCTTCGCCAGGTTCCTCGCCGAGCGGGTGGGGGAGTCGGGGCTCGTGGTCGCGGTGGAGGCGGACCGCGCCGCCGCCGCCCATGCCCGCACCAACCTCGAGGGCCAGCCGGCCGCCGAGGTGGAAGCCGGGCCCGTGGACGCCGTGCTGTCCGCTACGCACGACGAGCCGTTCGACCTCGTGGTCCTCGACCCGCCGCGCACCGGTGCGAAGCGACCGGTCGTGGAGCAGGTCGTGGCCCGGTCGCCGCGCGCGGTGGCCTACGTGGCGTGCGACCCCGCCGCCCTGGCCCGCGACGTCGCGATCTTCGCCGAGCGCGGCTACCGGCTCGAGGCGCTGCGGGCCTTCGACCTGTTCCCGATGACGCACCACGTGGAGTGCGTCGCGTTGCTGGCACCCGTCTAGGTCAGCGCACGACCTCGTAGACGAGCTTCTGCACGCCATTGGCGTAGGACTCGCTCTCGGCGAGGCTCAGCTTGTGCTTGTCGGGCGAGCTGTCGGAGAACAACCGCTTGCCCGAGCCGAGGACGATCGGGAAGACCAGCAGGTGGTAGCGGTCGACGAGGCCCGCGGCCGCCAACGACTGTGCCAGCCGGGCGCTCGCGTGGACCGAGATGGGTCCGCCCTCGGTCTCCTTCAGCGCGGCGACATCGTCCATCGACCGGAGGATGGTGATGTCCCCCCAGTTGTCGACGAGATCGTCCTCCTTGAGCGTGGAGGAGACGACGTACTTGGGCATCGCGTTGTACCTCGGGAACTCCTCGGTCATCGACGGCCAGACCGGGGCGAACAGGTCGTAGCTGACCCTGCCGAGCATGAGCGCTCCGGCCTCCTCCTGCTCCTGGCTCTTCATTGCGTAGACCTCCGGCAGGAAGTCGACGTCCTTGAAAGACCAGCCCGCGTGGGGGTGCCCTTCGTTGCCGCCGGGTGAGTCGATGACACCGTCGACGGTGATGAACTCTGTGACATACAGCGTGCGCATCTCGAATCTCCTGGGGTAGTGGTGGTGGTTCTCATCCTCTCCACGAACGACCGGGGCCGGATACGACAGCTCGGTCCAAGAATCTTCCGGCCGCAGTGTGTGCGTTGTCGCTCGACCTCGTGTATCTTGATGTCAAGACAAATCCCCACCCCCGAGTAAGGCAGGCCTTACTACCCGGGCCGACCGCCGCGGCGGCAAGATGGGGAAGCCCACGAGCACTCACCGAGGAGATGGCGGATGCCCAGCAAGGACAGCTTCGGCGCGAAGAGCGCCCTGGACGTGGACGGGAAGTCCTACGAGATCTTCCGCCTCGACGCCGTGACCGGCGACGGGCTCGACGTCAGCTCGCTGCCGTTCTCGCTCAAGGTGCTGCTGGAGAACCTCCTGCGCACCGAGGACGGCGCTGACATCACCGCCGACGACATCAAGGCGATCGCCGGCTGGGACGCGGACGCCGACCCGAGCCAGGAGATCCAGTTCACGCCGGCGCGCGTGATCATGCAGGACTTCACCGGCGTTCCGTGCGTCGTCGACCTGGCCACCATGCGCGAGGCGATGGCGGACCTCGGCGGCGACCCGGCGAAGATCAACCCGCTGGCACCCGCTGAGATGGTGATCGACCACTCCGTGATCGCCGACGTGTTCGGTACTCCGGAGGCGTTCGGGCGCAACGTCGAGATCGAGTACGAGCGCAACCGGGAGCGCTACCAGTTCCTGCGGTGGGGACAGGGCGCGTTCGACGACTTCAAGGTCGTCCCGCCCGGCACCGGCATCGTGCACCAGGTCAACATCGAGCACCTCGCGCGCGTGGTCTTCACCAGGGACGAGAACGGCGAGCCCGTCGCCTACCCCGACACCTGCGTCGGCACCGACTCCCACACCACGATGGTCAACGGCATCGGCGTGGTCGGCTGGGGCGTCGGCGGCATCGAGGCCGAGGCGGCCATGCTCGGCCAGCCCGTCTCGATGCTCATCCCGCGTGTCGTCGGCTTCAAGCTGACCGGTGAGCTCAAGCCCGGCACCACCGCCACCGACCTCGTGCTGACCATCACCGAGATGCTCCGCAAGCACGGTGTCGTCGGCAAGTTCGTCGAGTTCTACGGCGAGGGCGTCGCCGCCACCTCCCTCGCGAACCGCGCCACCATCGGCAACATGTCGCCGGAGTTCGGCTCGACTGCCGCGATCTTCCCGATCGACGCCGAGACGATCAACTACCTCAAGCTGACCGGCCGTTCGGCGC
>JALZCZ010000441.1 GCA_030862825.1 Actinomycetota bacterium
TAGCCGCTCGTGTAGAGCTCGGTGTCCCCGTGCAGGCGCACGTAGACGAAGTCGCTGGTCTGCTGGATCGCCATCGGGAACTTCTGGGCCGTGTCAGCGACGACGCAGGAGATGTCGTGCTCCCGCATCAGTGCGAACGACTCCTCGGTGCAGAACGTCTCGCTCCGGAACTCCAGGGCGTGCCTGATCGGCAGCTCAACCTCTGCCTCGGTCAACGCGCGGTCGTCCGGCACCTTGTCGTCGTGCTCTTCTGCCATCGCCGCCGCCGCTGCGGTCGTGCGCGGCAACAGGTCGAAGAACGACGCCATCCGCTCGGCGTCGAAGGTGAGGTTGGCCGGCAGCTGCCACAGCACCGGACCCAGCTTCGGCCCCAGCGCCAACGGACCGGATGCGAAGAAGTTGGCCAGCGCAGTCTCCACGCCACGCAGCTTCTTCATGTGCGTGATGAACCGCCCGCCCTTGACCGCGAACACGAAGTCGTCGGGCGTCTGCTCCCGCCATGCGGCGTACGACGTCGGCCGCTGGAGGGAGTAGAAGGAGCCGTTGATCTCCACCGTGCTCAGCCGCTCGGCGGCGTACTCGAGCTCGCGCCGCTGTACCAGGCCCTTCGGGTAGAAGTCGCCGCGCCAGCGCGGATAGCTCCAGCCGGAGATGCCCACCCGGATGCGTCCCATGGCGTCCGGTGCCCGCACGGACGCCGGGCCAAGCACCCCTACGGCGCGCTGGTCAGCCCCGCGCGAGCGGGAGGCGGGCGATCTCCTGCGAGCCGGGTGGGTCGAGATCGAGGCGCCGCTTCCTCAACGAGACGTGCTCGACGGTCCACGGCTCCCCCTCGAAGGCGTCCAGCGCGACGACGACCTGCTGCAGCACCTCGACGGTCGTCGCATCGGTGATCGTGGCCACGGAGAGCATCTGCCGGAACTGGCGCCGGTCGACGAAGAAGCCGAGAGGCTCGACGATCCGGGTGATCCCCGGCGGGATCCGTCGGAGGGTCTCCAGGTCGCCGTGGACCCTCGCCCACACGGACAGGTCGCCGGAAAACTCCAGGGCTGCGCTGCCGGCCAGGTGGAGCGTCGGTGGCGTGAGCGTCGCCGCCACTCCTCGGATCGCCTCCCGCAGCCGACTCACGTCGGCCGCTGCCACGTTGCCGAAGTTCGCGATGGGCAGCTGCATCCGGCTGGGCGTGACCAGATCCAGCTGCGGCTCGGTCGTACCCGGGCGCGGGGACGGCCGATCGAGCTCTCCGTCGCTCTTCCTCCTGCGTCCGAAGAGCGAACCCTTCGCGGGCGAGACCTTCGCTCGTGCGGACGACTCCACGGGTGCGTCGGCGTTGCGGACCATGTCGGCAGCCACGTCGACCACCGCCTCCAACACGGTCGCCGGAGGCACGATCGCTGTGAAGAGGTGCATGCGCCGGCCTAAACCGGTCCGTCCAGGTGGGGAGCCGCGCTGCCACTGTCGATGATGCTGTCGATGGCGTCGGCTCGGCCCGGCCGGCCGAGCAGGTGGCCCTGCCCGAGGACGCCTCGCGCCGCCAGGTAGGCCCGCTGTGCCTCCGTCTCGATGCCCTCGGCGATGCAGCTCATCCCGAAGTTGTCGGCGAGGGCAATGACCCCGTTCACGATGGCCACTGCTCGTTCGTCCTCGGGGATACCGGCCACGAACGACTGGTCGATCTTGACCGTCGTGGCCGGCAGGTCGTGCAGGTAGGAGAGTGACGCGTAGCCCGTGCCGAAGTCGTCGATGGCCAGCTCGACGCCCGCACTGCTGAGTCCCAGCAGCCGCTCCATCCCTCCGAAGCCCGCCTCGACGAGGACGGACTCGGTCAGCTCGAGTGACAGCGACCCCGGCTGGGCACCGGCCTGCCGGATGAACTCGAACAGCTCGTCGGGGAAGCTGGGCTGGGCGAGCTGCACCGCGGACACGTTGACGGCGATGGGCAGAACGACGCCGTGCTGGTCGCGCCATCGCGCCGACTGGGCGGCGGCGAGCTGCAACACGCGACGGCCGACGTCGATGATCAGGCCGGACGCTTCGGCCGCAGGGATCACGTCGCGCGGCGGGACCTGGCGTCCATGGGCGTCGGTCAGCCTCAGCAACGCCTCGGAGCTGACCATCAGGCCGGTCGACAGATCGAAGACGGGCTGGTAGGCCAGCTCGACCCGGTCGTGCTCGAGCGCGTCGCGGATCACCGACTGCATGCCGTCGTACAGCCCGACCGGGACCCGCGCTCCGCGCTCACCACGCAGGGCTGCGTGGTAGGTCACCGCGCGTCCGCCGCCGCGCTCCTTGGCGGCGTACATCGCGACGTCGGCGTTCCGCAGGAGGCTGTCCGGCCGGTCCCCCGGGTGTCCCAGGGCAACACCACCACTCATCAGCACGCTCAGCGTGTGACCGTCGATCACCATCGGCTGCGCCACGACCCGCTGGGCGCGGTCGAAGACCGTCATCGCCTCCTGGGGCGACTCGACCTGGGGGAACAGGATGACGAACTCGTCGCTGCCCATCCGCGCCACCGTGTCGTTGCCGCGCACGGTGTCGCGGAGCCGGTGCGCCACCTCCTTCAGCACGAGGTCGCCGATGGCGTGGCCGTAGGTGTCGTTGATCTGCTTGAAGTCGTCGAGGTCGCAGAACGCCACCGCGACCGGTGTGCGCGGCTGCTCGGGCGAGGCGAGCAGGGCGGCCGTCAGGCGGTCCATCAACAGGTTGCGGTTGCCCACCCCGGTGAGCGAGTCGTACAGCGCTCGCTGCTCGAGCTCGTCCTGCGCCGCCCGGAACTCGCTGATGTCCTGGATCTGGCTCACGAAGTAGCGGGGTTCGCCGTCCTCGTCGCGCACCAGGCTGACCGCCAGCCGACCCCAGAGCACCGAGCCGTCTCGGCGCAGGTACCGCTTCTCGATCTCGTAGCTGTCGATGTCACCGGCCACCAGTCGCTGCACGTGGGTGAGGTCGAGGTCGAGCTCGTCCTCGTGGCTGACCTGCTCGAACGTCATCCCCGCGAGCTCCTCGGCCGGGTAACCGAGCATCGAGCACAGACGGGGGTTCGGATCCACGAACCGGTGCTCCAGATCCACCATCGTCATGCCGATCGGCGCGTTGTCGACGGTGAGCCTGAGCCGCTCGTCGGCACCGGACCTGCGGGTTCGATCTTCGGCCCGGCGGACCGCGCCCGGCACGGGGATGCCCCACAAGATGCGCACCGCTCCAAAGTAGGGGCTGGAAGCCCTGGCAAGGCGGCGAACACTGCGAAACGCTGGCGCGCCGCCGCCGCCGTCGTCGGGCCGGCTGGGAGGTGGGGCGGGTGGGGCTCGAACCCACGACCCAAGGATTATGAGTCCTCTGCTCTAACCGACTGAGCTACCGCCCCGAGGTGGCGCCGAGCCTATTCGCTCGCCTCGACAATGTCGTCGTCCGGGTTGTAGGCGCAGACGTCGACCGGCTCCACGGCCTCGGAGTGCGGTTTGGCGCCGGGCTTGCGGGCGGGCGGGTGGAGGGTCTTCTGCACGGTGTCGCGCATGTAGTCGAAGTCGGGGTCTCCGGAGTTGAACTTCTCGGAGCTGCGGAAGACCACGGACTTGATCTTCGCGTCCTTCACCTTCAGGGCGAGCTTGACGAACGCCGGCGCGAGCTCGAGCGGTATGTCGGTGAAGACGATCTCCTGACCGGCCGCCGCCAGGTCGGTGTAGCGCCGGAACAGGTTCACCGGATTGGCGGCCTCGATGATCGCGTCGATCATGCAGCGCTGCCGCTCCATCCGCTCGTAGTCGTCGGAGCCGTAGCGGCCACGCGAGAACCAGAGGGCCTCGAAGCCGTCGAGGTGCTGGTTGGGTCCGGGGTCCAGGTAGTCGGTGGGCGGGATGCCGGCGTCGGTGTTGCCGTTGATGGCGACCGGCTCGTTGATGTTGACGGTGACGCCGCCGAGCGCGTCGACGATCTCGCGGAAGCCGGCCAGGTTGACGAGCACGTAGTAGTGCACCGGGATGCCGAGACTGCCGCCGACGGCCTGCTTGAGCGCGTCGGCGCCCTCGTTGTCGCTGTCGCCGAGGACGCCGGGATGCCGCTCCGGGATCTGCCCGTAGATGGCGTTGAGCATGTAGAAGCCGTCGTCCTCGTAGCCGCTGTAGCCGTCGGGGTAGAGGTCGTGGAGCGGGCTGTGCTGAGGGAACTGGGCGTTCATCATGTTGCGCGGCAGGCTGAACATCGCGGTCCGGCCGGTCTTGGTGTTCATGCTGAGCACGATCACGGTGTCGGTGCGGACCCCGGTGCGGTCCTCGCCGCCGTCACCGCCGAGCAGGAGCACGTTGACCCGGTCCTCGCCGCCCCACGGGTCCTCCTTGGAGACGTTCCTGGGCGTGGTCGCACTCTCGTTGTTGTCGTCGTCGAACACGCTGGAGATCGCGTCGGCGTGCGCCAGTGAGGCGCGGGCAGCCAACCACGAGGGCGCGGCGACGGAAAGGCAGAGCACGGCCACGGCCAGGTTGCCGAGCACCGTGTGCCATCGCGGACGATGCCGGGGCCGCACGAGGCGGTACGACGTGAAGACCACGAACGCCCAGGTCAACAGCGCGAGGCCGATGACCAGCGCGGCGATCTTGAGCCGAGTCGGGTCGAACGCGAACTCCAGCGTCGCGGTGGTGCCGCGCAGGCCGACGTACCAGACCGCCGTGGCGACCACGGCCAGCCAGCCCACCAGCACGACGGCCCCGAGCAGCCTGCGGCCGGCGTAGAGATATCCGGACCCGGGGAACAGGGCCGCCAGCAGGGTCATGCCGAGCGTGCCCGGCAGCCCATGGGTGCGACGCGGTCGCCGCGGCGCCATCCGGCTGCCGCGGCCGGTCGAGACGCTGCCGC
>JALZCZ010000097.1 GCA_030862825.1 Actinomycetota bacterium
ATGGTGTGCCCTTCGGGCATCCGTGCCTCCTCCACCGCTGGCCGGCTTCGTCGGCGGTACCCGGAGGTGGCCGCCTGATGCACGACCGAGGGCCGAGGCGCTCGTCCGTCGGGGCGACGAAACCCCCGGCCGGCGTCTCGGCCGGCCGGGGGCCGTTGCTCGTGGGCAGGGGCGGGGTCGAACCGCCGACCTTCCACTTTTCAGGCGGACGCTCGTACCAACTGAGCTACCTGCCCGAGCGAGTGGAAACCTTACCGGAGCCCACCCCTGGTCACGAAAGCGGCGCTAGAAGGCGGAGACATCGTCGGGCGCTCGCTGCGGTCGACTGAGCGCGCGGACGACCGCAGCCTGACCGTGGCGGCGTACGGCGACACCCGTGAGCAGGCCCAGGACTGCGGTGACGGTGTTGTCCGGGAAGGTCGGTGTGGGCAGGTCGACGCTGGCGGCGAGGTCGTCGGAGTGGACCACGATCTCCATCATCCGGGTGGTCAGGAAGTCATCGGTCGTCAGCGACCAGCCCTGCCATGGGATCAGCACGACGTCCGGCTCGCGTCGGCCGTCCAGGAGCCCGGGCAGCGCGGCGATCGACTCCCGTGTGGCGGCCAGGACCGCGTCGGGCCCGCCGGCCGCCCGCTCGTCACTTCCCTCTCGGATGCTGACGTTGACCTCGTCGTCGAGGTCCGCCTTCACCCAGGCCGCCCTCTCGTAGTGCTCCAGCATCGGGATCGGGTCGATACCGGGCTCGGTAGCGAGCAGCTCCGCTGTCGTGATCGCCTGCGACACCAGGTGGTGAGCCAGCCCGCCGACGCTCATGCCGGCGCAGGCGCTCTCGGCATCCCAGGCGGCCTTGACCTCGGCCGACGCCGCCAGGGCAAGAGCGATCTCGGCTGCTTCCACGAACGCGCGACGGTGTGGCGAGACCATGCCGCGAGGCTACGCCCGGTCGGCGACCTTCCGGCGTAGGGGAAGCAAGACCCGGGCAACGGCCACGAGGACCACGACAGAGAATCCGATCGGCACGCAGGTGAGGCCGGTGGCGACAACGGGGGGCGGACAGGGTGTGCAACGACCTCATGCCGGTGAGACGAGCCGACGTTCCTCGAGTACGGGAGCCCGCCACGGGGCCGGCGCCGCAGGGGGGTTCCGTTTGGCCGCCATCTGCGGCGCCCCTATGCTGTTCGGGCAGTTCCGGCCCCCATCGTCTAGCGGCCTAGGACGTCGCCCTTTCACGGCGGTAGCACGGGTTCGAATCCCGTTGGGGGTGCCGTCGATAGATCACCCGGTGGTTGAGGTGCGAGCGCTGCGAGCCTCGAAACTCCCGATTGGGAGACGCCGCCGACGATGGGTTAGAGTTCCACCGCTGCACCGAACGTTCGCAGCACAACCTGGCCCCGTAGCGCAGTTGGTTAGCGCGCCGCCCTGTCACGGCGGAGGCCGCGGGTTCGAGTCCCGTCGGGGTCGCTCAGCACCACACACCGCTCCAGATCACGCATCTGGAGCGTTGCTGCATTTCGAGACCCCGGGAGCCGATCTCGGGGACGTAGTCGTCACGCTCGCCCGGCCTCGATGCGGCGTCGCTGGCGCTCGGCCGGCTCGACCACCTGACACTCGGTTCCAGGGGTTCCCGGCACCGGTCACAATGAACTCGTGCCGATCGAGATGAGCCCCGAGCGCTTCGACGAGCTGGTCGACCAGGCCCTGGACGGGATCCCGGACGAGCTGGCGTCGCTGGTCCGCAACGTGGTGGTGCTGG
The DNA here is from genome assembly GCA_030862825.1 of Actinomycetota bacterium. Taxonomy (GTDB): domain Bacteria; phylum Actinomycetota; class Actinomycetes; order Propionibacteriales; family Nocardioidaceae; genus Nocardioides. The sequence goes on from JALZCZ010000097.1 coordinate 1,754, forward strand.
TCGAGGACGAGGCGCCCGCCGACGACCCGGACCTGCTCGGGCTCTACGACGGGGTGGCGCTGACCGAGCGCACCGGCATGCCCGGGGAGCTCGAGCTGCCGGACCGGATCTTCATCTTCCGCGGCCCGCTCCTCGACATGTGCGCCGACGAGGCCGAGCTGGTCGAGGAGGTGCGGATCACCGTCGTGCACGAGGTCGCCCACCACTTCGGCATCGACGACGACCGGCTGCACGACCTGGGCTACGCGTGAGGCGACGTCACACGAGGAGCGCGGTGACGGCGTAGCCGCCGGCACACGCGCCGAGGCCCACGCCCAGGCTGGCCAGGCTGTTGGTGGCCGCTGCAAGAGTCGAGCCCTCCTCCAGCAGCCGGATGGTCTCGTAGCCGAACGTGGAGAACGTGGTGAGCGCCCCACACAGCCCGGTGCCCACCAGCACCAGCACCCACGAGGGCAGCGTCAGACCGGTGGCGAGGCCCGCCGTCGCGCCGAGCACGAGCGACCCGGCGACGTTCACGATGAAGGTGCCCCACGGAAACACGCTGTCGCGGCGCGACTGGACGAACAGATCGGTCAGGTAGCGCAGGGGAGCACCGATCGCCCCTCCCAGCAGGACCATGGCGATCGTCATGAGCTGCCTGGCGCACGTCCGGCGTAGCGCACCACGTCGACGGGCTCGAGGAGCACCAGCCCCTCGATCTCCAGCTCCTCGAGCTGCGGCAGGAACGCGCGGATGCGCTCGTCGCTGTCGACGATGACCACGGCCACCGGGAGGTCGTCGCTCAGCGACAGCAGCCTCGTGGTGTGGATGTGGTTGGACTGGCCGTAGCCCTCGACGCCCCGGAACACGCTTGCGCCGGCCAGTCCGGCCTGGTGGGCGCGGTGCACGACCTCGGTGTAGACGGGGTGGTGGTGCGCCTGGTCGGACTCGCCGACCATGATCGTCAGCCTCGTGGCCGGCCCGCTCAACGTCATGAGCTGATCCTCGTCTCGTCGTCGGTGGTGCGGTCGTTCGCGTCATGGTGCTCCCGCCGTCGGGGCGGCCCCCGGCGTACGGCGCGGCGGCCGGTCGCGATGCCGAGCCAGACCGCGGCCACACCGACCACGAGCGACCCGGCCATGTACGCCAGGGCGATCCCAGGCTGACCGCCGGCGAACAGGTCACGCGTCTCGAGCACGTAAGTCGAGAACGTGGTGTAGCCGCCCAGCAGCCCTACGCCGAGGAAGGGCCGGGCGTAGCGGACCGGCGGCCAGACGTCGATCAGGAAGACCATGAGCACGCCGAGGGCGAACCCGCCCGTCACGTTCTCGACGAACGTCGCCCACGGAAACCCGTCCCCGCCCCAGGGCAGCAGCTCGCCTACTCCCCAGCGGGCCAGGCTGCCGAGCGCACCCCCTGCCGCGACGACGAGGAGGACGTCCCAGCGGGATCTGAGAGCAGCTCCGGGCACACGACCTCCTTGGGCGTGTCTCAGGCTACCGGCGGTTCCGACACTCAGGACACGCTGGTGCGGGGCACAGGCGTGTCGGGCGTGCCCGCCCAGGCGATCGGCTCCTCGCCCTGGCTCTGGCGCACCACCTCGCCCAGGAACCACCGCTGGAACGTGACCTGCTCGGGGCTGCGGGCGAGGGAGAGCAGGCGCTCCTCGCGGCAGAAGGCGTCGGCGAGGTCGAGCATCTCGATCAAACGGGCGACCTTGATGGCGTCGGGACGACGCAGCACCACGTCGAGGTCGACATGGCTGTCACCGGACTCCAGGGCGGCATCGATCCGGTCGGCCCCGAGGTCGTGCCGCAACGGCTTCTCCAGCGAGCCGAAGAGGTCGGAGAGGCTCTTGGCGAGGGGATACTCCTCCTCGTGCGCCAGCGCCAGCAGCCGCACCTCGCGCCGCAGCTCGCGGTAGTGCCGTTGGAAGGCGGTGTACGCCTCCACGGGCACCTTGCGGATGTCGAGCCGCGCGCTGTCGCCGGCGTCCGCGGCGGCGGGTTCCTCGATGGTGACCCCGGTGATCACGCCCTCGGTGCCCTCGTCGGCGAAGTCGGGTGCCGGGGTGAACCACACGACCTTCCCTTCCTCCTCGATCTCCGCGCCCCAGGCATCGGAGGCGCGAGCCACGATGTTGAGCCCGCGGCCGAAGGTGGTCAGCAGGGCGTCGGGGTCGTCGTGGTCGATCGGCGGCGGCAGCACCGGGCTGTCGGCCGAGGCGTCCCGCACCTCCACCCTGGGGTGCTCGCGGGTCCCGCGCACGGCGACGTGGATGGGTGGCGCGGCGTGGAGCAGGGCGTTGGTGACCAGCTCGGAGACGCCCAGCTCGGCGCACTCCGCGAGATCGCGACGCCTCATGTCGGTGAATGCCGCGGCCACCCACCGGCGTGCATTCTGCACGCCGCGGGGTCCTGAGCCCAAGGACAGGGCTGGCCGGTTCAGCGGCACACGGGTCTCCGAGTCTCGTCCGACGGTTTCAGGGCGTGGTCAGGCCATTCTGGGCTGTTTTACCCGCTCGAACGCGCAACCAAACACGGATTCGAGTGAAGTTTCTGGGTCCGCACCACCGAAACCGACCCTCGGCATGTGATGCACGAGACGGCCACCTGGATTTCTTCCCGGGAGCCGTGCGGCGGGACAATATGTAGCAGGAACGCAGCGCAGCATCCGACCACGGAGGCCTTCATGACCGAGCCGAACGGCAGCCAGAGAGTCGACAGCGTCGAGCGGACCAGCGACCGCCATCAGGTGGTCGTCATCGGCTCCGGGTTCGGCGGGCTCTTCGGCACCAAGTCGCTGCGCCGCGCGGATGTCGACGTCACCATGGTCGCCAAGACCACCCACCACCTGTTCCAGCCGCTGCTCTACCAGGTCGCGACCGGCATCCTGTCCGAGGGCGAGATCGCACCGCCGACTCGCGAGGTGCTGAGCGGCCAGAAGAACGCCCGGGTCCTGCTCGGCGAGGTCACCGACATCGACCTGGCCCGCCGCACCGTGACCTCCCACGTGTTGGGCCGCGAGACGGTGGTGCCCTACGACTCGCTGATCGTGGCGGCGGGTGCCGGCCAGTCCTACTTCGGCAACGACCGGTTCGCCGAGTTCGCCCCCGGCATGAAGTCGATCGACGACGCGCTCGAGCTGCGCGGGCGGATCTTCGGCGCCTTCGAGCTGGCCGAGATCGGCGCCACGCGTGGCGACGACGTGGACCACCTGCTCACGTTCGTGGTCGTCGGCGCCGGCCCGACCGGTGTCGAGATGGCCGGGCAGATCGCCGAACTCGCGCACCGCACCCTGAAGCGTGACTTCCGGGCGATCAACACCCGCTCCGCGCGCGTCGTACTCGTCGACGCGGCACCTCAGGTGCTGCCGCCTTTCGGCGCGAAGCTCGGCGCCTGGACCGCCCACGAGCTCGGTGAGCTCGGCGTCGAAGTGATGCTCGGCGCGATGGTCACCGATGTCGACGAGCGCGGCCTCGAGGTCAAGCACAAGGACGGGCGGGTCGAGCGGATCAACGCGGTCACCAAGGTGTGGGCCGCCGGCGTGCAGGCGAGCCCGCTGGGCCGGAAGCTGGCCGATCAGACGGGCGCGCCGCTGGACCGCTCCGGCCGGATCGGCGTCAACCCCGACCTGACCCTGCCGGGCCATCCCGAGGTGTTCGTGGTCGGCGACATGATCAACCTCGACAACCTGCCGGGCGTGGCGCAGGTAGCGATCCAGGGAGCGAAGTACGCCGCCAAGGAGATCGAAGGACGGCTCAAGGGCAAGCCGGCCCAGCGACCCTTCAGGTACTTCGACAAGGGCTCGATGGCGACCATCAGCCGCTTCCGCGCGGTCGCGATGATCGGCAGGATCCGGCTGACCGGCTTCATCGCCTGGCTGATGTGGCTCGCCGTGCACCTCTTCTACATCACCGGCTTCAAGAACCGCGTCACCGCCGTCCTGCACTGGTTCGTCTCCTTCCTCGGCCGCGGCCGTTCGGAGCGCACCAGCACCGAGCAGCAGATCTTCGCGCGCAACGCCCTGGCCCGGCTGTCGCGCGGGGCGGCCGACCTGGTCTCCGCGCCGGGGGAGTACGACGAGACCGTGGAGCGCCGCCGCCGGGAGCTCGAGGAGCAGGCGCTCGAGGAGGCCCGGCTCACCGACGCCGGCGCCCGAGGCGTCAAGGTCGGCTGAGGTCTCGACACGCCCTCGCCCGGCGGCCGGGCTGCTCGACCACTGATTCTCTCGAGGAACGAGCGACCGCGTACCGAGAGCACGCGCGCGGCCTACTCGAAGTAGCGGGGGGTCTGCTGGCGCTGCTCCATCAGCTCCCGCGCCCACTTGGGCATGATGAAGAGGCCCTCGGCCTGCACGGTGATGCCGTCGGGCCCGATGATGTGGCCCTTGGCCCAGGTCTTGATGCCGGCGCCGCGCTCGATCCAGGCCTCCGCGCGCAGGTCGCCCAGCGGGGTGCCCTGCTGGTAGGTCAGGGTGAGCGTGGCCGTCATCCCCGGCCGTCCGCCCGCCCCCGCGGCCTCCCCGAGCATCTGGTCGAGGATCAGCGACGAGACGCCGCCGTGCACCAGGCCGGGCGGACCCTCATAGGCCGCGCCGAGGTGGAAGTCGGACCAGGCCAGGCCGTCGTCGTCGTGCTCGATCACGAGCGGCGGCGCGGCCGCGTTGCGCAGCCCGACCACGGTGTTGCCCCAGGGCCGGCCGCGACCCGTGGAGCCGAACCGCACGCCGTACGGGCCGTCGAGCTGCTCCTTGCGCAGGCGCTGGGTGATCGCCTCGATCTCCGCCTGCGCGGCGCGGATCTCGTCGTCGTCGACCGTGGTGCGGATGGTCGCGTCCAGCAGCTCCCGCACCGACTGGGTGAAGGGGCCGTAGAGGGCGCGCTGACGCTCGAGCTCCTCGGGCGTGATGTCGTCCTGGATGTAGCCGGGCATGGCGTCACCCTAGAACACGTTCCAGTTTTCCCTCCGCCTCGCGCGACCCCCGACGCCGGAGACCCTTGACGGGGACGCGTCCTGCTTCTAACGTCGGCCATTCCGTATACGAAATACGGGATATTCCTCACACAAGGGGTTGGAACATGGTCGACCAAGCCGTCGGGGCGCCGCCCGCCCGAACGCTGAGCGGGTCACTCGGAGTGCCCTCCATCGTCTTCATGGTCGTCGCTGCGGCGGCGCCACTCACCGTCATCGCCGGCGTCGTCCCGATCGGCTTCCTGGTCGGCAACGGCGCGGGCTTCCCGGCCATGTTCGTCGTCGCGGCCATGATTCTGCTGCTCTTCGCCTTCGGGTTCACCGCGATGACGCGGACCATCCCGAAGGCCGGCGCGTTCTTCACCTACATCGCGCACGGGTTGGGCAGGCCGTCCGGCCTCGCCGGCGCCTACCTCGCACTCCTCTGCTACATGGCAGTCGAGGTCGGGGTGTTCGGCTACGTCGGTGCGGCGACCCGCGACGGGATCCTGCGGCTGGATGGGCCCGAGATCACCTGGTGGGTGATCTCCGGCATCATCATCGCGGCCGTGGGGGCCCTGGGCTTCCGGCACATCGAGCTGAGCTCGAAGGTGCTCGCGATCCTGCTGGTGCTGGAGATCGCGATCGTCGTGCTGGTCAGCCTGGCGGTGGTGTTCTCCGGAGGTGCCTCGGGACTCGATGCGAAGCCGTTCGACCCCGACCTGGTGACCTCGGGATCACCGTCCCTCGCCCTGATGTTCGCGATCGCAGGCTTCATCGGCTTCGAGGCCACGGCGATCTTCCGGGACGAGGCCCACGACCCCGATCGCACGGTCCCGAGGGCGACGTTCCTCGCGGTCATCATCATCGGGGTCTTCTACGCCTTCTCGTCCTGGGCCCTGGTGATGGCGTGGGGATCCGACGAGGTGGTCGCCGCGGCGGCCGAGGATCCAGCCGGCTTCGTGATCAACACTGCGATGAACGAGCTCGGCACGTTCGGCGAGGTGGCGGTCAACGTCCTCCTGATCACCAGCGTTTTCGCGGCCGCGCTGTCCTTCCACAACATCATCGCCCGCTATCTCCACACCATGTCGAGCGCGGGACTGCTTCCGAAGGTGCTCTCGGGTGTGCACGGACGACACCGGTCGCCGAGTGCCGCATCACTCGCGACCACCCTGGTCGCCGCCTCCTGCCTCACCGTCTGCGTCATCGCCGGCATGGACCCCTACCTCAAGATCTTCGCGTGGTTCGTCGGAGTCGGCTCGTTGTGCATCATCATCCTGATGGCGGCGACCTGTCTGGCGGTGATCCGCTACTTCCGCGGCCGCGACGGCGAGTCGCAGCTACGGGTGCTGGCGGCCCCGTTGCTCGGGCTGTTGGGCTTGGCCACGGTCGCCGTGGTCACGGCGAAGAACTTCCCCCTTCTGGTCGGCGACGTCGACGACGCCGGGTCGCCCCGGTTCGGCGTCGTGTCGATCGGGTTGCTCGTGCTCGTCGGCGCCGTGATCGTGATCGGCTACGTGCAGGCTTACGTGCTCCGCTCGCGCCGCTCGCCCAGCTACGACCGGATTATCGACGCCCTCAGCTGAAGCGGGGATCGGCTCCTCGTCCGCTCCGGCGGCGGGGAGCCGATCTCGTTCAGTCGTCGATGACGACGGCCTGCGCCTCGATCTCGACCATCATCCCGGGAACGGTCAGTCCCGCGGTCACGGCCGTCGTGACCGGTCGGATGGCGGCGAAGACCTCCCCGTGGGCGCGTGCGTAGTCGCCGGCGGCCGCGCCCTCGGCCAGGTAGGCACGGGTGACGACGACGTGGCGCAGCTCGGCGCCGGCCTCGTCGAGCAGGTGTCGCAGCCGGTCGAGCACGAACAGGGTCTGTCGGTAGGTGTCGCCCGGGGCGTGCAGCCGGCCGGAGGGCTCGACAGCGGTCGTGCCGGCGACGTACACCTGGTCGCCGACGCGCCGGACCCTTGCGTAGCCACCGATCTCTTCGAAGCGGCCGCCGCCGGCGATGGTGAGGTTGATCATTCGCTTCTCCTGGGGTGTAGTCGTCGTATGCCGCATACCATGTACTGAACACGCGAAAGGGATGGTGGCCTCGTGGCGACGATGAAGCCGATCGACCGTAGGGCGACGACGCTGGCCGACAGCGCCTACCAGCGCATCTCCGACGCTCTGCTCGCGGGCACCATCGAGCCCGGCTCCCGGTTGGTCATGGACCAGCTGGCCCAGGAGCTCGACATCAGCCGGACCCCGGTGCGCGACGCCCTGCTCCGCCTGGAGCGGGAGGGCCTGATCGAGCCGTCCGGTCGCCGGGGCTACGTCGTGCGCGCGGTCGGTGTCGACGACTCGATACATCTCTACGAGGCGCGAGAGTCCGTCGAGTGCTTCGCTGCTCGTCGGGCGGCGGCGATGGGTGCGCCGGCCATCGAACATGTCCGGGCCGCGGTCCGGGCTGCTGCCGGCACCGACCTCAGCGACGTGCGTGCGGTCTACGAGGCCAACCTCGCCATCCACCGCTCGTTCGTCGAGGTGCTCGACAACCCCGTGATGCTCGACCTGTTCGACGTGGTCTGGCAGGGGGCGCGTGGCCTCGCCATGTTCGGCGACTACCTCGCCCACGCCTCCGACCAGGTAGCCATCGACGTCGCACACGAGCCGCTGGTCAAGGCATTGGAGGCCGGGCCCGACGTCGCGGAGAAGGCGATGTGTGAGCACATCGCCGCTGGTCGCACCATCCACGAGAGCTGACCGCCGCTCCGGCTGCTGCACGACTCGCTCCTGTCGCCTCGGTTGGGCTTGCGCCGCCTTTCATTTCCGCATACCGTATACGAAACTCGAATGAATCACAGCGGGAGCGATCATGTGCGGAATCTCTGGGCGGGTCAGGTACGACGGCGGGCGTGTGGGCGCCGACATCGTCGAGCTGGCCGCCTGCATGCGGCACCGAGGTCCGGACTCCACCGGGTTCGCCATCTATGGCCCGCGACGCGAGACCGGTTTCGTCGTACGCGGCTACCTGGCCGACCGCACCGTGCTCGACCAGACCATGCATGAGATGGTCGACAGACTCGGTGAGGTCGAAGCCGGTCTGACCGGCGAGCCCAGCTGGGACGAGTCCGGTCAGCCGCACGTGTTGTTCCGGATGGAGGTCACCGAGCCGGACAACCTGTCCCTCTGGGTCGACGCGGTCGAGGAGCTGCCCGGTGTGGAGCTGCTCTCCGTCGGCCGATCGCTCGAGGTGGTCAAGGACGTCGGTGACGCGCGCGAGGTGGACGAGAAGCACGGCGTCTCCCGGATGCACGGCACGCACGCTCTCTCGAACATGCGCCTGGCCACGGAGTCGCTGGTGTCGCCGATCGCCAGCCACCCCTTCTGGGCCCGGCCGTTCCCCGACGTGTGCATCGTCCACAACGGCCAGCTCACCAACTACTTCACCTGGCGAAGGCGTCTGGAGCGCGACGGCTACCGGTTCGGCAGCGAGAACGACTCCGAGCTGATCGCTGTGTGGAACTCCGTGCAGATGTCGCAGGGACACTCCCTGCAGAGTTCCCTGGCTCTGAGCCAGAGCGAGCTGGACGGCGTGTTCACCTACCTGCTGGGCACCCCCGATGGGATCGGGATGGCGAAGGACCGCTGGGCGATCAAGCCGTTGGCCGTCGTCGCAGAGTCGGACGGGATCGCGATCGCCACCGAGGAGCAGGCGCTGCGCAGCATCTATGAGCACGAGGTCGACGTCCGCAACTACGACGGCCCGCTGATGACCGAGGTGTGGCCGCTCCGGCTGGGAGCCGCGGCATGAGCCTCGTCGCCACGTCACCGGCCGAGCTGGTCAGCGTGCGCGCCGGGGACCGGCCGCTGCGGGAGATCAACGAGGAGATTCGCAAGGCCGTCGAGGCCGGGCTTGACGTCGAGGTCAGCGAGCCTTTGTCGCGGCACAATCTCGCTGTCGGGCTGACCGGGGAGGGCTCGGTGACCTTCCGGGGCAGCGTCGGCTACTACTGCGGCGGACTGTCGGCCGGCGGCCGGATCGTCGTCGACGGCAACAGCGGGTGGGGCACCGGCGAGGGACTGTCGGCCGGCCAGATCACCGTCAACGGCAACGCCGGTATGAGCGTCGGCGCGGCCATGCGCGGCGGCACCATCCACGTGCGCGGCAACGCCGGCCCGCGCTGCGGCGTCGCGCAGAAGTCCGGCGACATCGTGGTCGAGGGCGACATCGGCTACTCCACCGGCTTCATGAGCCATGGCGGACGCATCGTCTGCCTGGGCGACTCGCGAGGCTCGGTCGGTGACTCGCTCTGGCAGGGCACGGTCTGGGTCGCCGGCGAGATCGAGACGCTCGGCATCGACGCCGTCGTCCGCTCGCCCGAGGCCGAGGACGTCGCGGACCTCGAGCAGATGCTCGCGGGGCTCGACATCGATGCCCGCGGCACCGACTGGAAGCAGGTCGTGTCGGGGGAGAAGCTCTGGTACTTCGAGGCAAGGGATGCGAAAAAGTGGCTGATGATCTGAAGACCGAACCTGTGTTCATCGCTGACGAGCACCTGGTCACCTTCGGTGACGGCGCGGTTGCGGACCGGCCGGCCGGCGTCCCCTCGTCGTACGCCGAGGGCAAGTCGCCGCGATGGACACGGGAGACCATCGCCGACATCCACGCGAAGGCGCAGCTGGGCCGCTACCAGCTGCGCGGCTTCTCGACGTTCCAGCGCAACCTGCCTTCGTTCGACGACCTGGTCTTCCAGCCGGCGACGATGACGCGCCTGCCCCTGGAGGGCTACCGCGAGAGCTGCGACACCCGGACGGTGCTCGGCGACGGCCTCGGCAAGGTCGAGAAGCCCGTCGAGCTGGACATCCCGATCTACATCGCGGCGATGAGCTTCGGTGCCCTGTCGGCCAACGCCAAGGCGGCGCTGGGGCGGGGTGCCCGCAAGGCCGGGACCATGACCTGCACGGGCGAGGGCGGCATGCTCGAAGAGGAGCGGGCCGAGAACCGTACCCTCGTCTACCAGCTGTCGCCTGCGCGCTACATGATCGACCTCGACCACATCCGCCGTGCCGATGCCGTCGAGATCGTGGTCGGCCAAGGCGCCAAGCCCGGCACCGGTGGGCTCCTGCTGGGGATGAAGGTGTCCGACCGGGTGGCGGCGATGCGATCGCTTCCGCCCGGCGTGGACCAGCGATCGACCTCGCGGCACCCCGACTTCCTGGGTGCGGATGACATGACCATCAAGATCGAGGAGCTCCGGGAGGCGACCGGCTACCAGGTCCCGGTCTTCGTGAAGATGGGCGCCACCCGGCCCTACTACGACACCGCGGTGGCCGCGAAGACCGGCGCCGATGTGATCGTCCTCGACGGCATGGAGGGCGGCACAGGCGCCTCGCCGGAGCTGCTGCTCGATCACACCGGAGTGCCCACGCTCGCTGCGATCCCCGCGGCGCGGCGAGCCCTCGACGACACGGGGATGTCGGGCAAGGTGAAGCTCGTGGTCGCCGGCGGCATCCGCTCGGGTGTGGATGTGGCCAAGGCGATCGCCCTGGGCGCCGACTGCGTGATGATCGGCTCGGCGGCGATGATCGCACTTGGCTGCAACTCGCCGCGCTACGTCGATGACTACGCCGCCATCGGCACCGAGCCCGGTGCCTGCCACCACTGTCACACCGGGCGCTGTCCGGTGGGTGTGACGACCCAGGACCCCGAGCTCTCCGAACGGGTCGACGTGGAGGCGGCCTCCGAGCGCGTCTACCGTTTCCTGACCGCGATGACGATGGAGGCGACCCTGCTGGCGAAGGCCTGCGGCAAGTCCAGCGTGCACAACCTGGAACCCGAGGACCTGCGCGCGCTGACCCTGGAGGCCAGTGCCTTCACCGGAGTCTCGCTGGTCGGGGCGGACCGCCCCTTCACCTGGTGAGAGCCGCGGGGGCGTCCGACTCGGCGGCATCGACCAGACCGAGACGGATCCCGGTGACTGCCGCGTCGACCCGGGTTGGTGCTCCCAGCTTGCTGAGGATGTGCTCGAGGTGGGTGGCCACGGTGCTGCGAGAGAGCATGAGCTCCGCGCAGATCTGAGGATTGGTGCGGCCCCGAGCAACCAGCCCGAGCACCTCGACCTCGCGGGCGGTGAGCCGGGCTGCGGATGCGGTGGACGCGGCGTCGGCGAGAGCCCCGAGCGCCGGACGCAGCTGCTGCAGCAGGGTGCGGGCATGAGCGGGAACAACGGTAGTTGCCAGGCTGAGGTGCACGATGCCGACGCTGTGGCCGGCGCCGTTCATGAGGGCCAGGGAGGTGCCCTCGACGAACCCGCTGGGGCGAAGCACGTCACGGGCGACCGGTCCGCTGTCGAAGCCGGCGACGTCCTCCCAGAAGAGCGAGACCTGGGGCCTTCGTGCCACGTGGAGAAGCGCCGGCTCTCTGGCGAAGTCGCCGAGAAGGAAGTCGACGAGCTCCGGGCGGTAGCCCTCGGAGACCAGCGGCTGCATGGTGCCCAGCTCTGCGTCGCGGTAGCCCACGAGCCAGGCGCGAAACGGCACCGCCGCACAGGTCAGCTCGACGAGCTGACGTGCGCGGCGTGAGGTCGACCGGAACCGGTCGCCAGCGGGGCCGTCAGGTGGCACAGCCACCAGCATCGGTCATCGACAGCCTTCCGGGTAGTGCTCCGCCCACGGGTTCAGGTGCTCGAGGGCCGCTGCGGTGCGCAGGACCACGGCGTCCTGGTGCAGTCCGCCGGCCACCTGGAGACCCACGGGGCGCCCGTCGGCCGTGAAGCCCGCCGGCAGGGAGAGGGCCGGGGTCGTCATCATGTTGAAGGGGTAGGTCAGCAGCCATCCGAGGATCTGTCGTTGCAGCGACTCGCCCTCGAGCCAGGACGGGGCGAACTGGTCGAGCGGGATGGTCGCCGAGGCCAGCGTGGGTGAGACAAGGACGTCGTAGCGGGACATGAATGCGGTGAAGGTGTCCCACATCTGACCGCGGAAGACGTCGGCCCGACCCACGTCGACGCCGGTCAGGCGCTCGCCCTCGGCCATCAGCTCGATGAGGTGGTCGTCGACCTGGCCGCGCAGGGCGGGCCAGTCGAGGAGATCGTGCTCGGAGGCGAAGCCTGGCACCCAGACGCCGTGCCACATGGCCGTCTCCGGGTCGTCCCAGTCGGGCCGAGCTTCCTCCACAACGGCGCCGGCGTCGGCGAGCAGCTGGACCGCCCGGGCACACACGTCCACCACTTCCGGGTCGACATGACCGAGGCCGAGATCGGGAGACCAGGCGACGCGCAGCCCGGCGACGTCGCGGTCGGCTATGGCGGCGGAGTAGTCGACGTGGCCGGGGAGGCTCAGCGGGTCGCGGGCATCGGGTCCGCACACGACGTCCATCATCAGCGCGGCGTCGGCAACGGTCCGGGTGATCGGGCCGTGGTAAGCCCACTCGTAGTAGCGGCCGGCGAGGATCGTCTGCGGAATCCGTCCGGTGGAGGGCTTCATGCCGACCACCCCGCACAGCGCGGCCGGGATGCGCACCGAGCCGGCGCCGTCGCTGCCCTCAGCAAGCGGGCCGAGGCCAGCGGCGACAGCGGCCGCCGCTCCACCTGATGAGCCGCCAGCACTGTGGCCACGCTTCCACGGGTTGTGGGTGGCGCCGAACAGGTGGTTATCGGTGCCGCCGTAGTAGCCGGACTCGGGGGTGTTGGTCTTGCCGAGGAACAGGCCGCCGGCAGCGACCAGGCGCTCCATGATCGCTGCGTCGTGGTCGGCGATGTTGTCCTTGAGCGGGACCAGGCCGAAGGTCAGCGGCAGTCCCTTCACGGCGGTGAGGTCCTTGATCGTGAACGGGACGCCGTGCAGGGCGCCGAGCTCGCGACCCTCGTCCTGAGCGGCGTCGAGCGCCGCCGCATCGCGGCGTACCTGTTCGGGGTCGAAGCAGATCACTGCGTTGAGGTCGGGGTTGATGCGCTGGACGCGCTCGATCATCGCCTCGGCGATGTCGGCGACGCGCAGGCGTCCATCGCGTACGGCGGCGACGATCTCGGTCGCGGGCATCCAGCCGACGTCGGTCGTGTCCTGGGTGTGGTGGTCGGTCACGGTGGCTCCTCGGGTCGTGGGTCTCCCGCAAGGTAGGACCGCGCGCCGGGGCGCGGATCGGTCATCTGGCCGATCCTGGGCGCCCTCGTGCTCACTGGGGCCGGGCCGCCAAGTCGACGGTCGCTCGCTCACCCAGCCGGAACCTGGCGTCGGTGGTGTGTCGTCCCAGTGCCACGCCGGCGACGTAGTCGCCGAGCACCGGGCCATGCTTGAAGAGGTGCCCGGAGTCACCGGCCACGATCACCACGTCCTGGTGGCGGGGGTGCCGGTCGATGATGAAGTGGGTGTCGGCGGTGTTGGCGATCTGGCCGACGGCCATCTGGCTGATCGGCCGGTCGTCGAGGCCGGGGAACCGGGTGCTCAGGTAGCGGCGGGTCCGGGCGATGGAGGTCGGGTCCACGATCCGATCCTCCTTCTCGAGGTCGATCGCCAGCTCCTTCCAGATCAGCACCGCCTTGAACCCGTAGCCACCCGCAGCCGGGATGCCGTAGGCGCCGTTGCCGTGGTCGATCCAGCACGGGAACGACCCGTGGTCGTAGCGGATGTCCCCGGCCGGCGGGGCGATCATGATCACGTTCTGCCGCACGACGTCGACATGGCGGCGGACGGTCCGCGGGAAGAGGTCACCCGTCCAGGCCCCGCACGCGACCACGACCAGGTCGGCCGCGATCGGGCGGCCGTCGAGCCGGGGGCGCTCGCTCGCGTCGGTCGTCACCCGTCCGCGCTCCATGCGACCGCCCTCGCGCTGGAACTGGCGGATCGTCGCAAGGGTCGCGCGCTGGGAGTAGACGAAGCCTGCCTCCGGCTCCCACAGCCCGTAGGCGATGCCCGAGGTGTCGAGCACGGGCAGCCGCGCCGGAAGCTCGGTCGCGGGCGCGACGAAGTGCGGGATGCCGAGCCGCACCAGCGTGTCCCGGCTGGCGTCCTCCCACGCCGTCTGCCCCTCGCGTGCCAGCATCACCGCACCGCACTCGACGTAGAGCTCCTGCCCGGTCTGCTCCGCAAGCTCCAACCAGCCGAGCCGGGCGTCGCGCGCCCATCGGGTGTAGAGCTCGTCGCTGCCGTGGCTGGAGCGCAGGATCCGGTGCTCCCCGGCGGACGCGGCGCCGGCATGCCCGGGCTCCCACGCGTCGTACAGGGTGACGGCCAGGCCCGACCGCTGCAGAGCGAGGGCGGTGGAGGCACCGGCGATCCCCGCCCCGGCGACCGCAGCGGTCGTCAGCCTGGCCATGCGTCCGTCAGTCTTTCCCGGGACCCTCTTGTCGTCATATCGAATACCGTATACGGTAATGCTCGGCATGTCAGCACCCACACACATCGAGGTGACATGAGCAACGAACTCCCGGACGGTGTCCACACCGTTCAGCTCGCAGTACCCGACGCCGCCGGCGTCCTGCGCGGCAAGCTCGTGCCCGCCTCGGCGTGGCCGTCGGTCGCCGAGTCGGGCATCCACATGGCCAGCGTCCTCTACACGTGGACGCCTCGCTGCGAGATTCGCGATGACGACGAGTGGAGCGATCCGGCCAAGGGTTGGCCGGACATGCACGTCGTTCCGCTCGTCGACGACCTCCGGATCGTGCCCTGGCGACCCGGCTTCGCCCTGGCCCTGTGCGACACCTTCGACGAGGAGGGCGACGCACTCCCGGTCTCGCCGCGCAGCGTGCTGGAGCGGGTGCTGGCCAAGGCGGCTGGGATGGGCTTCGAGGTGCGGATCGGCTTCGAGATCGAGTTCTACCTGCTCGACGCCGAGACCCGCCGTCCCCGGCACGACGACATCCAGTGCTACGGCCTGGCGCGGGCCGCCGAGTACGAAGACGTGCTCGGGCCCATGCGCAACGACCTGATCGCGTTCGGCATCCCGATCGAAGCGGCCAACGTCGAGTACGCGCCGGGTCAGGTGGAGATCAACGTGCGCTACGACGAGGCGATGCGAACCGCCGACAACGCGGTGCTCTTCCGCAACTCCGTCAAGGAGATCGCGGCGCAACACGGCTACCTCGCGTCCTTCATGGCCAAGATCGCCCACGACCAGTCGGGCAGCGGTCTGCACCTGCACCACTCCCTGTGGCGCGACGGCGCCAACGTGTTCTCCGACGACGGCAAGCTGGCCGACCTGGGCCGCTGGTACCTCGGTGGACTGCAGCGGCACATGTCCGACCTGACGTTGTTCGGTTCGCCGACCCCCAACTCCTACAAGCGGCGCCAGCCCTACTCGTTCTGTCCCGAGACCTCGTCCTGGGGCCACGACAACCGCACCGTCGGGCTGCGGGTGATCGAGGGCACGCCCAGCGCCGTGCGGATCGAGCAGCGCGACGGCGCGTCCGACGCGAACCCCTACCTGGTCATGGCCGCGCAGATCGCGGCCGGCCTCGACGGGGTGGAGCGCCAGACCGAGCCCGGGCCACCCACCGACGCCGACGCGTACGCCGACGAAAGGGCGGCCCGGTTGCCGGCCGACGTGCCCGCGGCGATCGAGGCGCTGCGGAAGTCGGACCTGGCCAGGGAGGTCTTCGGCGAGGACCTCGTGCGGGTCACCATCGGGACCTCGCAGCACGAGCACGACCTGGTCACCATGCGCGTCTCGGACGTCGAGCGCGAACGCTACCTGGATGCGTTCTGATGCAGCTCGCCGTCGTCAGGGGCCTGTGCACAGCCACGGTCAAGGACCAGTCGCTCGCCGGCCGCAGGCTTGTGCTCGTCCAGGGCGTGACGCCGCAGGGCAAGCCCGATGGGCCCGTCGAGGTGGCGCTGGACGTCACCTCCGCAGCCTCGGGTCAGCTGGTGCTGCTGAGCCGAGGCTCGGCCGCTCGGCAGGCAGCGGACAACCGGCAGCTGGCCGTCGATCTCTCGGTCGTCGCCATCGTCGACGAGGTGTCGCTGACCGAGGTCCCCAGCACCGTCCCAGGGGCTGCGTCAACACGCTCCCGAACAACCTCCGCGGCGAAGACGCCGCGGCAGTCCGCACGAACCGGAGGTAAGTGAGCATGGCTGAGATCCCGCAGGTAGCCATTGGCATGATCGAGACGCGCGGCGTCGTACCCGCACTGGAGGCGGCCGACGCCATGGTCAAGGCCGCCAACGTCCAGATCGTCGCCAAGGAGGCGGCTGGTGGCGGGCTGGTCGCGATCATCGTCCGCGGCGACGTCGGCGCCGTGAAGGCGGCGACGGACGCCGGAGCCGTGGCGGCCAACAAGGTGGGCGACGTGCTGTCGGTCCATGTGATCGCCAGGCCGCACGAGGACCTGGCCTCGATCCTTCCCGACGCCTGACCCACTCCCTGCACGGCAGAGCTCTCGAGAGGTAGGCCATGTCGGACTCCGACTTCCGGGCCGTGATCAACGCGTTGAGCGTCACCGGACCCGCGCGCCCTCGGTCCGTCGAGCCCGTACGCCGGGTTGCGGTCCTTGGTGCGGGCGCGGTCGGGCGGTTGCTGGCGTGCGAGGCGTTGGCGGCGGGACTGGAGGTCCGGCTGCACTCGGTCTTCGGCCAGGAGCTCGCGGACCTACGGGCCGCCGGCGCGGTGACCGTCCGCGGCGCGCACCTGGTGGGCACCTACTCGGTGGGTGACACCGGCACCGTCTCCTCCCCGCGGCAGGCCATCGAGCTCACGGCCAGCGTCGATGACGCGGTGGCCGGCGCCGACGTGGTCTTCGTGGTGACACCGGCGTCCGCGCATCCGACGTACGCCGGCGTGCTGGCGGGCAGCCTCCGCGACGGCCACCTCGTGGTCCTCGTGCCGGGTCGCTTCCTGGGTTCGCTCGCCCTGCACCAGGAGCTGCAGCGGCACCACTGCCGAAGCTCGGTGACGGTCGCCGAGCTCGCCGCGGTTCCCTATGTCGCCAGCCGGGACGGGGCCACGGTCACCGTGCACGGCGTCACGCGTCAGGTCGACCTGTCGACGCTGCCCGTCGATGCGGCCGGGCCGGTGACCGATCGTCTTGCCGCCCTGCTCCCGATGCTGCGCCCGGTCGACGGCCCGTTGGTGACCGCGTTCGGGGGTGTCACCGGGGTGCTCGGCGTCGCACCGCTGCTCACCAACACCGCCCTCGTCGAAGGGGCCAAGGGTGCCGCGGTGTTGTTGCGCGATCTGGTGCCGCCGGGACTGTCGCAGACGCTCCTCCGAGGCCTCGACGACGAGCGGCTCGAGGTGGCCTTCAACTATGGAGTCCGCGACCTGCCCACCACGGCGGCGTGGCTGCGCACGGCGTACGACGTCGAGGACGAGGACGCCTCGTCGGACATCGCGACGGCGCTCGCGGACATCGAGATGTTCGACGAGGTGACGGTCGGCGGCCCCGGCGGGCCGCACGTGACCGACGACGTGCCCTACACCCTGGTGCCGCTCGCCCGGTCGGCTCGCGCGGCAGGGGTGCGGACTCCGGCGACCGATGCGGTGATCGCGCTGGCGTCGTGTCTGGTGGGTGCCGACCTGATGGCGGCGGGGCGGGACCCGGACGCACTCGGGCTGGGCGGGGTCCGTCCGGCGGATGCCCGGCGGCGGCTGAAGGAGGCTCCGGAGCACGCTCCGCGCGCCACGACCTGGTGGAGCGTGTGACGTGGTGAGCGGACAGTTCAACGACCTCGAGAGCATCGCCGAAGCCAGGCACTGCGCCGAGCGCGGCTACGCGGCCTGGAAGAAGTTCCGGGCCTACGCGCCCGAGGACGTCGACCGCATCGTGCGCGCCATGGCGCAGGCCGCCGAGCGCGAGGCGGGGCGGCTCGCCGAGCTCGCCCACGTCGAGACCGGCTACGGCAACGTCGAGGACAAGCGCCTCAAGAACCTCTACAACTCGCGGGTCGTCGCCGACTGGCTCGCCAACGTCACCACCCTCGGCGTCCTCTGGCGCGACGAGGTCACCAAGGTGGTCGCGGTCGGCGAGTCGATGGGTGTCGTGGCGGGGCTGATCCCCGTCACCCACCCGACGGCGCTCGTGATCTTCAAGGTGCTCTCGGCGGTCAAGGCCGGCAACGCGATCGTGTGTGCGCCCCACCCCCGCGGCGCGAGGGCCTCGGCCGAGACCTCTCGGGTGATGGCCGAGGCGGCGGTGCAGGCCGGCGCGCCCGTCGACCTGGTGCAGTGCATGGAGGTCGCCTCCATCGAGGGAACCGGCGAGCTGATGCGCCACCATCGCGTCGCCGTGGTGCTCGCCACCGGTGGTGCCGGCATGGTCAAGGCGGCGTACTCCTCGGGGAAGCCGACGCTCGCGGTCGGTCCTGGCAACGTGCCGTGCTACGTCGATCGCTCGAAAGCCGGCGACCTGGCGGACATCGCCGATGGGATCCTGACGTCGAAGGACTTCGACCATGGCACCGGCTGTGTGTGCGAGCAGGCGGTGATCGCGGACCGTCCGATCGCCAACGTGCTCCGGCAGGAGCTGCGCGACCACGGTGCCTACTTCTGCAGCCGCTCGGAGGCGGAGCGCCTGGGCGAGCTGTTGTTCGCCCGCGACCTCGCGATCATCCCGGAGAACGTCGGACAGCCGGCGCCAGTGCTCGCCGAGCGGGCCGGCTTCGCGGTGCCGCCGGGCACGCGAGTGCTGATCGCCGACCAGACCGGAGTCGGCCGGGCCTACCCGCTCTCGGCGGAGAAGCTGGCGCCGGTGCTTGCCTTCTACGAGGTCGCGGACGCCGACGAGGGCTACGCCGTGTGCGCCGAGATCCTGCGCTTCGGCGGCGAGGGACACAGCACCGCCCTGCATGCCGACGATCCCGACGTGGTCACCCGCTTCTCGTCGCTGCCGGCCGGCCGGGTCTTCGTGAACACGCCGTGCATGCATGCGGGCATCGGGTTCTCCGCCGACGTCGAGCCCAGCTTCATGCTCGGCACCGGCACCCTCTCGGGGTCGATCACCTCCGACAACGTCACCGCCATGCACCTGATCAACGTCAAACGGGTCGCCTACGAGTCCCGGCCCTGGCGCACCATGTCCACCCTGTTCGAGAGGACCGCCTGATGGGCGACAACAACAACTTCCAGCTGCGCGCCTTCGTGCAGATCGACCGGCTCCAGCCCCAGTTCGCGGCGTACAACGGCGCCACCGTCTACGGGTCGATCCCTCTGGCCGGTGACTCGATCCTGGTGGGCGAGCTCGGGCCGGGCAACGAGGTCTTCCGGATCGTCGACATCGCTCTCAAGGCGGCGCGGATCGAGGCCTGCAGCCAGATCGTGGAGCGCGAGTTCGGCTTCTTCATGCTTCGCTCGCCTCACAACTCCGAGATCATCGCTGCTCGTGACGCCATCCTCGACCACACCGGCCTGAGCCTGTCCGACCGGATCACGCCGACGGTCGAGAGCCGTCAGGTGATCACCTCGGTCGAGCCCTACCAGGCCCAGCTGCTCAACAAGTGGCGCAAGGGCTCGATGGTGGTGCCGGGGGAGACCCTCGGCATCGTCGAGTGCGCCCCGGCGGCGTACATCGCAGCGGCGGCCAACGAGGCGGAGAAGTTCGCCAGCATCAAGATCGTCGAGGTGCGCGCCGTCGGACGGTTCGGGCGCCTGTTCATCACCGGTTCCGAAGAAGAGGTGCAGACGGCGGTCAAGGCGTCGACCGATCTCCTGGAGTCGATGGAGGGCAGCTGATGCCCCTTGTCTCCGAGCACGACGTACGGGTGGCCGCCGGAAGGGGGCATCGGGAGCTGTACGTCGCCAGCGACGCGGTCGTCACCCCGCAGGCCCTCGAGGTGGCCGACCGGCTGGGCGTCACCGTCCGGCACGGCGAACAGCCCCAGGTCACCCCGCCGACGATCGACCCGGCGCGCGCCGTGCAACGGCTGCTGATCCGGCGCTCACCACGATGGGTGGCACCGGCTCCCCGGGCGGGCCGGACCCCGACCAGGTTCACGAGGGTGGCCTTCGTCGGCAGCGGCATGGTCGGGGCGACCGCGGCCCACCTCACCGCCATCTCGGGCATGGCCGACGAGCTGACGATCATCGACGTGGTGCCCGGGTTGGCGGCGGCCACCGCGCTCGACCTGGAGCACGCGTCCGGCATCACCGGCACCTCGACCCGGGCCCGGGGCGGCACCTCACTGAGCCTGTGTGCCGGCGCGGACGTCGTCGTCGTCACTGCCGGGCGGCCGCGCAGCCCGGGCATGACCAGGGACGCCCTGCTCGAAGTCAACGGTCGTGTCATCCGTGACGTGGCCGAGGCGGTGGCGGCGCACGCGCCTGGGGCTGTCGTCATCGTGGTCACGAACCCGCTCGACGAGATGACCTTCGAGTTCTGGCGTGCCAGCGGGCTGCCCGCCCGGCAGGTCCTCGGCATGGCGGGCACGCTCGACTCCAGCCGGTTCCGGAACGCCCTGGCGACCGCCGCAGGCGTGACTCCTCGCGACGTGTGGGCGGTCGCGCTCGGCAGCCACGGCGCGGAGATGGTGCCCGTCGTGTCGATGGCGACGATCAAGGGTCGACCCGTGACCCAGGTGCTGAAGCCCGACGTCATCGACCGGTGCGTCAAGGAGGCGGTCAACGGCGGCGCCGCCGTCGTGGAGCTGCGCAAGACGGGCTCGGCGTTCATCGCCCCCGCCCAAGCAGTCGTCGAGCTGATGGACGGTGTTCGTGGTGCGGTCGCCGAGCCACTGCCCGTCTCCGCGATGTTGAACGGCGAGTACGGGCTCGACGGTCTGTTCCTCGGCATCCGCGCTCATCTGGGCACCTCCGGCATCGTCGAGGTCGTGCAGGACCCGCTCGTTGAGGAGGAGAGAAGGGCGCTGTCGGCAGCGGCCGACAGCATCCGGTCTCGTCTGGTGTGACGCACGGCGAGCGAAAACGACTGGGAGGGCTGTCGCCTCTCCTGATGGAATGAACCGCATGACCCGCCTGCACCTCCCCGACGTCGCCCTCTGCGAGAGCTGGCAGGAGGCCATGCTCGAGTTCGGCGACGAGCAGGTGCACGGCTCCGGGTACTGGCACCGTCCGGTGGGTGAGCAGCGCGACTTCACTGCGGAGGGCTGCAAGAAGTTCGTCGAGCAGCTGCTGTCGTACGCCGACCACGACCAGGCCCTGCCCGCGGGCATGGTGCACTGCGACTACTACTGGATCACGGACGGCGAGCCCGACGAGGTGGTCGGCTTCCTCGCGTTCCGGCACGAGCTCAACGCGTTCCTGCTGGAGGAGGGTGGGCACATCGGGTACGCCGTCCGGCCGAAGCGCCGGCAGCAGGGTCACGCGAGCCGGGCGCTGGGCCTCGCCGTACGCCGCGCGGCCGAGCTGGGCCTGGAGCGGGTGCTGGTGACCTGCGACGACGACAACTCGGCGTCCGCAGCCACGATCGTGGCCAGCGGCGGCGTCCTGGAGGACGTCCGGAAGGGCAAGCAGCGCTACTGGATCGACACCGGTCACTCGGGCCGGTAGCTGTCCAGCACCTCCATGAACGTCCTCGGGTCGACCATCGAGGAGTCGACCACGAACGGCGGCAGCGTGCCGCGGCCGAAGAGCACCCGCCACCCGCGCCGGCCGGGCGTGCCCTGGGCCCTGATCGGCGTGTAGTGGCTGGTCAGGTCGAACTTGAGATGGAGGCCGCCCTGCCTGACCTCGAGCTGGCCGCCCTTCACCACCATCCGGGTCAGCGGGGTGCCGGCCCGGATCGCCCACACCACCAGCAGCAGCACCCCCAGGCTGGCGGTGGCGCCGATGGTGAGGATGGTGGGGTCGTCGTACGCGAGGTAGGCGGCGCCGCCGGTGGCGACCAGCACGATCAGCACGACCGCGCCCATCAGCCGACGGGCACCCTGCTTGGGCGGGAACCGCACCGCGGTGGAGACGCCCGGCTCCGGGGCGGCGTACGGCCGGCGGGCCGGTGCCGCCGCGGGCTCGGGCGTCGGTCGAGGGGTGGGCTCGGGCGGTGGCGCAGGCTTCGTCGGCCCTTCTGGTGCGTCGGGCGCCGGCTCAGGTCCGGCCTCGACGGCGGGTGAGGCTGCCGGCGGATCGGCCATCAGCGCGCCGATCACGTCGCGGCTGGCCTGGTGTGCGTCGGGTCGCCCGGGGGCCTCGGCATTCGGTCGCGCCGAGGGTGGGGCCGGCGCCGTGGTCGGTGGCGGTTGCGCGCGGCGGCGTCCTGGTTTGCGCTCGGCCGCGTCGTTGCGCGGCACGGCGTCGTGTCCCTCCAAGTCGCCCTCCCCGGCTCCCAATGCCAGGACAACGTAACCCGCGCCGCGGCACCCCGGCTAGGAAACTCCGACGGAGAGCGGCGTCACGGCCCGGAGAGCCAGCTCCGCAGGCCGCCGAGGCCGCCGGCGCCGGTGGTGGCGGCGAGGTCGTCGGCGAGGTCGCGGACCGAGACCCCAGCGAGCGACTCGCGCCACGCGTGCTCGGCCTCGGCCATCACCCGGGCGATCCCGCACGGGCGGCGACAGGCCGCCTCGGACGCGGGCAGGGGGCCGCGCCTACGGATCTCGGTGCAGCGGAAGGCGGGATCAGCGCCGTCGACCGCCTGCACGATCTGGAGCACGCTGATCTCGCTCGGGTCGCGCGTCAGTGTGTATCCACCCTCCCGGCCCTCCGTGGAACGCACGAGCCCTGCGCGGGAGAGCGCCTGCAGGCTCTTGGCCAGGTAGGTGCGCGAGACGTCGTGGAACTCGGCGAGTCGCGCCGCCGGCACCGTGTCGGCGGCCTGGCTGAGCACCACGCAGCAATGGATGGCCCACTCCACCCCCGCTGACATCTTCATGCGGGCACCATACCCGGACTCGACATATCCGAGTTCTTCTGCCACTATCGCGGACAGAAACTATCCGAGTTGAAGGAGAATGTCGTGCACATCGCCGTTGCAGGTTCCACCGGTCTCGTCGGGTCCCAGGTCGTCCGGGTCGCCGAGGCCGCCGGTCACACCGTGGTGGGGATCGCCAGGGCGACAGGGGTCGACCTCACCACCGGGGCCGGGCTTACCGAGCTCCTCACCGGGGCCGACGCCCTGATCGACGTCACGCAGAGCCCCACGATCGACCTGACCGCGGTGGAATTCTTCGAGACCGTCGCGGCCAACCTCGGTGATGCGGCCACCCGCGCCGGCGTCGGCCGCACGGTGGTGCTGTCGATCATCGGGATCGACGACGTGCCGGAGCTCGACTACTACATCGCCAAGACCGCGCAGGAGCGCACCCACCGGGCGCACTCACCGGGGCTGCGCATCCTGCGGGCCGCGCAGTTCCACGAGTTCGCGGAGATGTCCATCGTCTGGGGACGCAACGGAGACACCACGACGGTCGACGACCTCGTCTCCCAGCCGGTGGCAACCGCGGAGATCGCGCGGGTTCTGGTCGAGCTGGCCACGGGCGAGCGCGAGGGTGAGCTGGTCGAGCTGGCCGGGCCGAAGCGCGAGCAGATCGCCGATCTCGCCCGCCGGGTGGTCGCCCGTCGCGGCGAGAACCTCACCGTGGTCGCCCGCGAAGCGCCGGACTCGATCAAGGGTGGCGCCCTGCTGCCGGGGCCGGACGCGATCATCGCCGGCCCGACGTTCGACGAGTGGTTGAAGGACCAGCGGGCCTGACGCCGATAGGCTCCGGCGGTGCACCACATCGGGATCGATCTCGCCTGGGGGGAGCGCCGCCCCTCCGGTGTCGCCGTGCTCGATGACCGCGGTCGGCTGGTGCACGTCGGGCTGGTGACCACCGACGACGAGATCGTCGAGTCGCTCGCGGCGTACACCGCCGGCCCGTGCCTGGTCGCCATCGACGCCCCGCTGATCGTCACCAACCCCACCGGCTCCCGGCCGGCGGAGAAGGCGCTGGCCGCCGACTTTCGCGGCTACGAGGCGGCGCCGCACCCGGCCAACACCGGCAAGCCGGAGTTCGCGAACGGCAGCACCCGCGGGGCCCGGCTGTGCCAGCGGCTCGGCCTCGACCTCAACCCGCGGTCCGGCCGCGACCGGCGCGCGATCGAGGTCTACCCGCACCCCGCGACGATCGTGCTGTTCGCGCTGCCGCGGACCCTGAAGTACAAGCAGAAGAAGGGCCGCGACCTCGAGGTGCTGCGCGGCGAGCTGCTCACGCTGGTCGCGCTGGTGGAGACCGTCGTCGAGACCGGGCCGGAGTGGGACGTGCTGCGAGGCCAGGCCGAGACCGCCACTCGCAAGAGCGAGCTGCGGGTGGTGGAGGACCAGGTGGACGCGGTGCTGTGCGCGTACATCGCCCGCTTCGCCGACCTCGAGCCCGAGCGCACCACGACGTACGGCGACCTCGAGACCGGCTACATCGTCACCCCGGCGTTGCCGAGCGCGGACGCCGACGATCCGGTACGCCGCGCGGTGCAGGAGTACGCCGCCCAGCAGCCGGCGCTGATCGAGGCCGGCGAGCAGGCGATCGCGCTGGTCACCTCGATCCTCGACGAGGCCGGCATCAACTACCTGAGCGTCACCGGACGCACCAAGAGCGTGCCGAGCTTCGCGGAGAAGGCCGCCCGCACCATCGACGACCGGCTGGTCTATCCCGACCCGCTGCGCGACATTACCGACCAGATCGGCGTCCGGATCATCACCTACGTGCACAGCGACGTCGCTGCGGTCGCCGAGCTGCTGAGCGACCAGGTCGTCGTGCACGACGACCGCGACATGGGGCAGGAGACCGCGAGCGAGGGCCGCTTCGGCTACGCCAGCCGGCACCTCCTGATCGGCCTCGACTCTGCGCGCGAGGGCCAGCCGCCGTACACCCAGCTGACCGGCCGGATGGCGCAGGTGCAGATCCGGACGGTGCTGCAGCACGCGTGGGCGGAGTTCGAGCACGACATCCGCTACAAGGGCGAGGTACCGGCCGAGCACGCGCCCGACTTCGACCGCAGGTTCACGCTTGCGGCCGGGCTGCTCGAGCTGGCCGACCGGGAGTTCTCGACGATCCGCGAGGCGCTCCGGCCGGGTGACCGCGGCCCGGCCGCGGCCAGTGACGACCCGCGCCTCGACCCGCGCGAGCTGGCGGCGTTCCTGGCCGGGCAGTACGCCGACGCCGGCTGGTCGCGCACCGACCACTACGCCTGGATCTCCGGCCTCCTGCTCGAGCTCGGCATCACCTCGCTCGACGAGCTGAGCGAGGCGCTTCGCCCCACCGACGACCTGGCCCTCAACGAGCGGATGGACTACCGCTACCCACCCGGCGCCGTACGCCGCCTCGACGACGCCCTGCTGGCGGCGTTCGGCGAGCAGTACGTCGAGCTCCACGGCAACCAGCACCGCGTCCCCCTGCTCAAGCAACGGCTGGCCAAGATCCGCGGCGCTGGTGGTTGAGGTGCGAGGAGCGCCGGCGACGAGCGTCGAACCACTCTGGTGGGCGTCGGTTACGGTCCCCACATGAGAGCCGTGGTGTGTCAGGACGCGAACCTGGAGGTGGCCGAGCTGCCGGCTCCGGTGCCGGGCAGGGGCCAGGTGGTGCTGGACGTCGTCGCCTGCGGGATCTGCGGGTCCGACCTGCACGCGCGCAAGCACTCCGACGAGATGGCCGACGCGGCGGCTGCGACCGGCTATGCACACGCGATGCGCCCGCACCAGCGGGTGGTGTTGGGACACGAGTTCTGCGGCACGGTCGCCGACTACGGCCCCAAGGCGCGCGGCGCGCTCAAGCCGGGCACGCCGGTGGTCGCCTTCCCGCTGGTACGCCGTGACGGAGGCGTGCACCCCACCGGGCTGACCGAGCTCGCTCCTGGCGCGTACGCCGAGCAGGTGCTGGTCGAGCAGTCGCTGATGCTCGAGGTGCCGAACGGCCTGGCGCCGGCCACTGCGGCGTTGACCGAGCCGATGGCAGTCGCGCTGCACGCCGTACGCCGCGGCGACGTCGCCAAACGCCAGGTCGCCTACGTCATCGGCTGCGGGCCGATCGGGCTCGGCGTGATCGCGATGCTCAAGGCGTCCGGCGTACGCCGCGTGGTGGCGAGCGACTTCTCGCCCGGTCGGCGCGAGCTGGCGGTGGCGATGGGAGCCGACGTCGTGGTCGACCCGGCCGCGGAGTCGCCGTACTCCTCGTTCGCCGACCGCTTCGTCACCGCCGAGGGCCTCCTCGAGCTCGCCGTCGGCACCATGGAGAAACTGCGGGCGGTGCCGATGCTGCCGTGGTGGCAGGTGCTGCGCGCGGCCGACGCGGTGGGTGTCTCGCCATCCGGCCCGGTGGTCTTCGAGTGCGTCGGCGTGCCCGGCGTGATCGACGACATCATCGCCGGCGCGCCGATCTATACGCGGGTCGTGGTGGCTGGCGCCTGCATGGGCGCCGACCGGATCCGACCGTCGATCGCGATCAACAAGGAGATCGACCTGCGGTTCGTGCTCGGCTACACGCCGCAGGAGCTCCGCGAGGCGCTGCACCTGCTGGCCGACGGCATAGTCGACCCGACCCCGCTGATCACCGGCACCGTCGGACTCGCCGGAGTGGCCGATGCCTTCGAGGCGCTCGGCGACCCCGAGCGGCACGCGAAGATTCTGATCGACCCGCGCAGCCAGGCCACACTGACCTGATGCCACCTCGCACTCGCCGCCCACCGCGCCCCGCCATGGCCGTCCCTCCCGGTGCCCAGGAGGTCTTCACCGACGGTGCCTGCGCCGGCAACCCCGGCCCGGGTGGCTGGGCCTGGGCGCTCGACGAGTCGGTCTTCGACGCCGGGTTCGACCCGGCCACCACCAACCAGCGGATGGAGATCCGTGCCGCCCTCGAGGCCGTCACCGCCCTCGAGGGACCACTGCTCGTGGTCAGCGACTCGACGTACGTCGTCAACTGCTTCCGCGACCTGTGGTGGCGGGGCTGGCTGGACCGCGGCTGGATCAGCTCCGCCAAGAAGCCGGTCGCCAACCGTGACCTCTGGGAACCCCTCATCGACGCGGTGCAGACCCGCGGCGACATCGCGTTCCGGTGGGTCAAGGGCCACTCCGGCGACCGGATGAACGACTACGTCGATGCGCTCGCCGTCGCCGCGTGCAAGGCCGGCGGCTAGGTTGCTCCGATGAGCGAAGCAGTCCTGGTCGAGGCGCGTGACGGTGTACAGATCATCACCATCAACCGACCCGAGGCGAAGAACGCCCTCAACGGCGACGTGGCTCGCGGCATCGCGGCCGCGGTCGACGAGCTCGACGCGAGCGACGAGCTGCGGGTCGGCGTGCTCACCGGGGCCGGCGGCACGTTCTCGGCGGGCATGGATCTCAAGGCCTTCCTGACCGGCGACGTGCCGGTGATACAAGGTCGCGGACTCGGCGGCATCACCGAGGCAGCGCCGCGCAAGCCGCTGATCGGCGCGGTCGAGGGCTGGGCGGTCGCCGGCGGCTTCGAGCTGCTGCTGGCGTGCGACCTGGTGGTCGCCTCCGAGACGGCGAAGCTGGGCGTGCCGGAGGTGAAGCGCGCGCTGGTCGCCGGCGCCGGAGCGGCGATGCTGCTGGCGCAGCGGATCCCGCAGGCCGTCGCCCTCGAGATGCTGCTGACAGGCGACCCGATCACCGCCCAGCGCGCTGCCGACCTGGGACTGGTCAACCGGCTCACGCCCGAGGGCGGTGCGCTTGACGGCGCCCTCGAGCTGGCCGCCACGATCGCCGCCAATGGCCCGCTGGCGGTGGCGATCACCAAGCAGATCGCCCGCTCCGCCCCCGACTGGACGCTGGCCGAGGGCTGGAAGAAGCAGTCAGAGCTGATGGCCCCGGTCTTCGTCTCCGCGGACGCCCAGGAGGGCGCGACGGCGTTCGCCGAGAAGCGCCCGCCGGTGTGGAAGGGCCGCTGACCGGTGCGCCCATGTAACTCAGTGTTTCGCTAACTATCCGGGTGTTGGAACGGCTAGTTGGACCAACCCTGAGTTACATGCGGCCCGAGTCCGCCGCACCGCTCCGTCGTCTGCCACCATGCCCGCGTGCGTGGATTTCTCTCGGGACTGGTTGCCCTGCTCGCTGCTCTGGTCCTCCCGATCGCGATCACCGCGGTGTGGACCGCCGAGCGGGTGACCGACACCAACGGCTACGTCGGCGCGGTCGGCCCGCTCGCCGACGATCCCGACGTTCAGGCGGCATTGACCGGCCGCCTGGAGCAGTACGCCGCCGACGCGGTCGGGCTCGAGGAGCTCGGCGGCGCGCAGGAGCAGGTCGCGCGGCAAGCCATCACGGCGGCGGTCACCGCAGCGGTGACGGACCCCTCCTTCCGGCCGGCCTGGGAGTCCGCCAATCGCGCGGGGCACGCCGAGCTGATCCGGACCCTGCGCGACGACCAGTCCGGCCGGATCGCCCCGCTCGACCTCGCCGTCGTGATCGAGCCGGTGCTCGACACCCTGCGCGCGCAGGGTCTGCCGGTGCGTGACGTGCAGCCGCCCGGCCTGGTGTTCACCCCCGATCACCGGCCGCTGCGCGCCGCGCAGGAGGGCTACCAGACCCTCGACGCCGCGCGTCTCGTGCTTCCGGTGGCCTGGGTCGCGCTGGTCGTGATCGCCCTGGCCGTGGCCCGGCGGCGGCTGCGCGCTCTCGCGATCCTGGCCGGTGCGTCCATCGTCTCGGTGGCGCTGATGTGGCCGGTGCTCGCCGTCGGCCGGTCGGGCGCGCTCGAGGCGGTGCCCGAGGCGGACCGGGAGCTCGGGGAGGCCGTCTGGGACGGCGTGACCCAGAGCCTGGAGCGGTCCGCGTCGGTGGCGATCGTCGTCGCCGCGGTCGCGCTGGTCGTTGCCGTCGTGCTCGGTCTCGTCAGGTCAGGGCGAAGCGCACCAGCAGGGGCCGGTGATCGCTGTTGAGGCCGGGGATCGTGCGGTGGGTGAGGAACTCAACCCGCTCCTGACGCACCGCTCTGCGGGCCGCGTGCACGTAGTCGATCTGACGTCCGCTCACCGGATGGGTCGGGCCGAGGTCCTTGCCGAGGACGGCGTACGACGACACCGCGCGGCCGGCGAACATCCGTGACAGACCGCCGTACGGGCGGGTCCTCGACTCGGCGGCGACGTCGACGTTGTAGTCGCCGGTGCCGACCACCCAGCGGCCGGGAGCCCGGTCCCACATCTTCGCCATCCGGGTCAGCTGGAGCCGGGCGCGCGCGGAGTTGTACGTCGGCCGCCAACGGCCCGGGCGGTCGAGGTTCTCGATCGCCTGGGGGAGATGGGTGTCGAGCACGGAGATCAGCTCGCCCGTGTCGCGCTCGCGCAGGGTGACCCGGATCGCGTAGCGGTCGCCGAACGGGTAGCGACCCGTCTCGTCGGAGATGCCCCTCGCCACCAGGCGCTGGTCGGCGCCGACGAACGTGAAGTCATCGCGCCGCCACGACACCGCCAACTCCTTGGCGCCCTTCGGGAACCGCTTGGTCGTCCAGCCGCGTGCGTGCAGTGCCGCGAACACCGGCGCGCCGTCCCATCCCTCCTGCCAGCCGATGATGTCGACCGCGTCGTTGGAGGTCAGCGCCTTCGCGTCGGACAGCATCTGGGAGTAGGTCAGCCGCCGGAACTGGTTGAACGTCGCCACCCCGACCACCTGACGCGGGATCGGCTTGATCACCGTGCCGGGTTCCGGCGTACCGCGTTCGGCCGAGTCCGGAGTCGTCCGGTCGCCGGAGTCGTCGAGGCTCGTGGAGTCGCCGGACGACAGCTCGACCTGCCCCTGCGGCTCCCCGGCGGTCGCATCCCCGGGTGTGCTCACCAAAGGAGCGACAGCGAACCCGAGCACGGTCACGGCGATCAACAGCAGCGGCGGCCCCGTCCAGGGACCGCGCACGGCTGAGCCCACGGTCGACTCCCTCGATCGGTGGCAACGCTTGCCTCGTCACGCTATCGGCGGGCGAGGCGTGCGTCGGGGATTGGCGCGCCGTGTCGGCCCAGCGCTGATCGACCGAACAGCCGT
>JALZCZ010000107.1 GCA_030862825.1 Actinomycetota bacterium
GGCGGCAACGGCGGACCCGGCGGACCCGGTGGCTCCGGTGGCAACGGCGGGGGCGCCAGCGGCGGCCCGAGCGCCGCGCTCTTCCGGGGCGGTGACTCCGTGGACACGGTCCTGGATTCGACACTGACCCACGGCACCGGCGGCGCAGGCGGCGACGGATGGGCGGCGGTCGGCGACGGCGCCACCGGGCAAGCGGCCCCCTTCCTCGGTGCCGTCGGATCGGGCAGCGCCGACTTCGACGGCGACACCCGCGCCGACACGGCGGACGTATGCCCCACAGTCCCCGGTGGAACCGCGGACGCCAACGGCGACGGCTGCCCCGAGCCGCCGGACACGACGATCACCAAGGCCCCGGCGAACGGTTCCTTCGCCCTCTCCACGTCCACGGCGTTCGGGTTCGCCTCGAGCGAGGGCGGCTCCGCGTTCACGTGCTCGCTGGACGACCGGGCGGGCTCGGCGTGCACCTCGTCCCCGACCTTCGCCAACCTCGCCCAGCGAACCCACCTTCTCCGCGTGTGGGCCCGCGATCCGGACGGCTTCCCGGACCGGACGCCAGCTACCCGCGTCTGGACGGTTCCGCTGAACAACACGGCGCTGGGCCACGGCAGGGGCTGGGCAAAGAACCGTGGCTTCGGCTACTACCTCAACACCTACTCCCAGTCCACCAAACGAGGGGCGACCCTCAGCGAGAAGGTGTCCGGCGTCCGCAGGATCGCGTTGGTGGCGACGCGTGGCCGCGGGTTCGGGACCGTGAAGGTCTATCTCGGCTCGAAGCTCCTCAAGAAGGTCAGCCTCGGTGCCACCTCAACTCGGAAGAAGCAGCTGATCGCCGTCGCGAGCCTCGCCTCTCCCCGCTCCGGGACAGTGCGGATCGTCGTCGCAAGCACGGGCAAGACCGTCCGCGTCGAAGGGCTGGGCGTCGCCACCAGGTGAGCCCACGACGTCCGCGACCGGAGTGCCCCAAGTAGGAGTCGAACAACGCCACGCAGAGCCGTGATCCCGTCTAACGGCCTGACCCGCATTCAGGTAGGCGCCGCGGTCAGCCATTCTTCGGGTCTCTCTCGGGATGCGTCTTTCCGCGTGTGATTGTCAAGCGCGAGAGGCCTCCCGGGTCCGGCACTCCAGTCCGTTCGTCCCGCATGCGGAACCATCTACGGCGCCGAGGGCTATGGCTCGGCCGCCGGAGGTTGGTCACCGAAAAGCGGATCGCCCTGCGGTCGCCTGCGGGCGTCCGTGCTCCCTGCAGCGCCGAGGTCAGTCGACGACCGCGCCCCCGGTGAGGTTGATTTCAGTCGCAGTCATTGTCGCGGCCCAGTCGGAGGCAGCGAAGACGGCCGCGTTGGCAACGTCGGCGTAGCTCGGGCGTCGTGGCAGCAGCAGGCCGTCGGCTTCCGGGTCGGGCTCGCCTGGTTTTGGGGAGCCTGGTGAGAGCAGCCAGGCGACGCGGATACCCTTCGGTCCGGGTTCGGCGGCCAACTGTCGGCACAGGCCGGCGAGTGCGGCCCAGGCGACGTGGGAGCCGCCGAGGTTCGGGATCGCTTCCCGTCCGCCGGCCATGAGGAGGATGACGCCGGTGCCGCGTGCCGCCATGTGTCGGGCGGCGGCCGTGGCCACGGTGAAGGTCGACGTGGTCGCCTTGGTGACCGGCTGCAGGACGTCGCCGACCGGCATATCGACCAGCGGCGTGCCCTGGACGTCGTCGTTGGAGGTGGCGTTGAAACACACGTCGATGCCGCCGCTCTGGTCGGCCACCGCCGCGGCATGCCGTTCGACCGCATCCCGGTCCACAGCATCGAGAACAGCGAAGTGTGCGACCCCACCCGAGCTTGCCCTCGCGACCTCGTAGCCACCGACCAGCTCAAGGCTCGCCTGTGCGACCTCACGGATCGCGTCGTCGTCATCGATCACCAGGATCTGGCGGGTGCTAGGCATCGAAGGGTTCCTTCGTCGGGCCTCGGTGAACTGGTCCCAGCAGAGCGATCACACGACCTCCCGAACCGGTCCGGCATCACAGCATGTGACTGCTCTCATGTTGCGCCAGGTAGGGGGTCACGCGAATCCTGAAAATGGCCAGAGATCATCTAGTCAATTCGGACTAGCCCATCGGGCGAGAGGCGCCCGGAAAACTTCTACGCGCATTGAGGCGCGGCAACAAAGTCGAGTCACTGCAATCGATCCTGCGGCGAAGGCGTTTCACCCGTACGATTCAACTTGATTCACGGCTTCGAAAGACGCTGGCAGAATGTCTGTCCCGCGACACGAGATGTTTACCGGAAGGTAAGCAGGCGCCCAACTCCTGTCATCGATAGCCTCCGCTCATGGTGAACTCGGCACCCCCTCGAGAGTGTGATATCTGTCGAGCTTTGGTGCCACGGCATCTGCTGCACTTCCACCAGGAGTGGCACGCGTCCTTGGAGGGCCGCGGCAAGCGACTCTTCAACGACGAGATCAACGGTGGCAGGGATCTCGACTCCTATGGGGGCCTCGCGTCCGCGAGGAATGCCGAAGAGCATGAGGGGGAGAGCCGGGAGAGATGAACACCACCCGGCCACTAAACGACCCCGCATTTAGTAGATCCGTGCGTTCGCAGGTGGTGGACCGTTGCTTTGTCTCGGTGCGTTGTTCATCAATTGCCCGACGCTTTGCTTCTTGCATATTTCCGGAACCTGGTGGTTCGTGTCTGCCGGCTGGTCCTCACGAGCAAGATTGTCGGCGCCGGATTGCGCAGACCAGACTTCGACGAACGCCCAGATGAAAGTGCCTGGGCCGCTTTGCCCGTCCGGTGCTGGAGTTGGCAACGCCCGCGGTGCCGGCTCGGATCCAAGCTGAGGCGGTCAGCCGCGGTCAGGTGTTGCCACGTAGGGGCCGGCCCAGGCCGGCATCTCGGGCGAGTGCGACCGCGGCTGCGCGGTTGTCCACGCCGAGCTTGGTGAGGATGGCGGATACGTTGTTGCGCACGGTCTTGACCGAGAGGAACAGCGCTCCCGCGATCTGTTCGTTGGGATGTCCCCGTGCCAACAGTTCGAGCACCTCCTGCTCGCGCCGGCTCAGCTGGGGGAACGGCGTCGTGGCGTGCGCGCCCTCCAGTCCGGCCCGAAGGCGTTGCGCCACGTCCGCGGCGACCATCATGTCGCCGTTCGCGACTGCGGCAAGCGCGCGCTCGACGTCGGCGTGGCCGGCTCCCTTGAGCAGGTAGCCGTTCGCGCCCGCGCGCAGCGCTGCAAGCAACGTCGTGTCGTCGTCCAACATGGTCAGCACGAGTACGCCGACCCCGGGCTGGGCGGTTCGGATCGCACGGGTCGCCTCGATCCCGCTCATGCCTGGCAGGTGCAGGTCCATCACCACGACGTCCGGCACCAGCTCGGTCGCGGCGCTGACTGCCCCCTCGCCGGTCGCCGCCTCGCCGACGACCTCGACCCCGAGCTCGCCTAGCAGCAGTCGGAGTCCGCCACGGAAGACCGGGTGGTCGTCACAGATCAGGACGCGCACGTCAGGTGCTCCGCACAGGGAAGCTGGCGCGCACGGTTGTCCCACGCTCGGAGGTCTCGAAACCGAAGGTTGCGCCGAGCTCGTCCGCGCGATCGCGCATGGAGGCCAGGCCCACGCCCGCGGTGGCGGTCTCGGACACGCCCGTGCCGTCGTCGCGAACCTCGAGGTCGAGCCGTGACTCCTCACGGGCCAGCTCAACGGTGACGAGCCGGGCGTGACCGTGCCGCAACGAGTTGCTGACCGACTCGGCGACGATGCGGTACACCGCTACCTCGACGGCTGCCGGCAGGGAAGTCCCGGTGGTTCCGGTGATCTGGACCCGTCGGTCGCCGCTCGACAGAGTGGTAGCGAGCTCGTGCAGGGCATCGGGCAGACCGAGCTCGTCGAGGCCGACCGGCTGCAGGTCGTCCACGACCCGCCGCAGACCAGCCACCGCGTCGTCGGCGATCTGCCGGATCCGTCCCAGCAGCTCGGCCACTGTCTCCGGATCCCGTTCGAGTCGGAGCGCGGCAACGTCGGCATGGGTGCCGAGTGCCGAGAGCAACGGACCGATGCCGTCGTGCAGGTCCCGGCGTACCCTCCTGCGCTCCTCCTCGCGCGCCAGCACCACGTTCTCTCGGGAACGTTGCAGGTCGCTCACCAGCCGATGGCTGGCCAGCACGGCGGCGATCAGCGCGCCGAGCTGGGCCAGCAACGCCCGGTCCCTGGTGTCCAGCGGCTCCCGGGGCGACCGCGGGACGAGCAACAGATCGCCCTGAGGTGTGCCGAGGTGGACCAGCGGAAACGACTCGACCAGGCCGTCAGCGGCCCAGCGTGGACGGCTTCCCGCACTGGCGAGCACCCCTTCGGGCGATCGCACCTCGACCCACGGCAGCCGCAGCGCGTCGCGCAGCCGCGCGGTCGACGACTGCAGGGCCGGGCCCGCGCCGGTCGTGGCGGTCAGCATGCCGCCGATGTCCGCGAGCGCGCGATCGGGAGTGGCCCGGTCGCCGTACACCCAGCGTCCGACGCCACGCTGCATCGCCGAGCGCGCTGGAGCGAACACGAGCGCCACCGCTCCCGTGGCAAGGATCGACTCGAGTGTGCCGGGGTCCCGGTCCAGCATGTTCGCGGAGGCCTGTACGACGCTCACGTAGCCGCCGATCACCAGCACGGTGAGGCCCACGAAGACCAGCGACCGCCTGACGACGATCTCGACGTCGTAGAGGTGGTACTGCAGGACCGACAGCGTGATCGCGCCGGGCACCAGGGGTGCCACCACGAGCTGGATCGGCGCGGACCAGTCACCCGCGGGAGCTGCCGCGAGCAGCACCGGCAGGGTGATGACCGCGGCCACGGCCACAGGAGCGAGTCGGCGTCGGTCCTCGCCGACGCTCCGGCGCAGTCGCAGACACAGGCCGGTGATCGCGACGACCGCGGACAAACCCATGAGGACCGAGCCACCGAGGAACAGCTCGCCGGAGACCGGCGCCGCGAGCGGGTTGTCGACCGAGTGGGTGGGCGAGACCTCGATCGTGCCGCTGGTGGCCAGCCCTACGGACATGCCCGCCAGCGCGACCATGCCGAGCGCCACCGGTAGGCGGCGGTCGCGGAGCCTTCCGGACGGGAAGGTGGCCGGCAGCAGCGTTACCGGCACGAACGTGCTCACCGTCCAGATCCAGCCGGCGAGCCAGGCAGCGGCCTGCGAGC
>JALZCZ010000126.1 GCA_030862825.1 Actinomycetota bacterium
GTCCCCAACTGCAGGAATTCGGCCGAAAAGTATGCGGTTGTGGACCAAACGACAGTCCGAATACCGAACGCTGTCACCTGACGAAGCGGTAGCCCATGCCCCTAACGGTCGCGATCGTGTCGGCACCGAACTTCTTCCGCAGGTAGCCGACATAGACGTCGACCACGTTGGATCCGGGGTCGAAGTCCATTCCCCACACGTGATCGAGCAGCTGCTCCCGCGACAGGACGTGACCGGCGTTCAGCATGAAGATCTCAGCCAGCATGAACTCGCGGTGGGACAGGTCGACCTGGTGGCCGGCGACGGTGGCGCGGCGGGTCCTGAGATCGAGGTGTACGCCGCCGGCGTCGAGGGCGTCGGCCGGGCTGGTCCCGTCACCGGCCTGGTCGTGACGCAGCCGCAGCCGGATCCGGGCCATCAGCTCGGCGAAGCGGAAGGGTTTGGGCATGTAGTCGTCGGCGCCGCCCTCGAGAGCGGAGACCGTGTCGGTCACCGAGTCGCGAGCGGTCAGCACGATCACCGGCATCCGGGAGCCTTGGGAGCGCAGCTGGTCGAGCACCTCGAAGCCGTCGAGCCCGGGCAGCCCGATGTCGAGGACCATCAGGTCGAACTCGCCGCTCAACGCGTGGTCGAGGCCCTCGTGACCGTCATCGGCGACCGTCGCGGTGTGGCCCTCCGCCCGCAGTCCCTTGGCCACGAAGGACGCGATCCTGGCCTCGTCCTCCACGATCAGGATCCTGGCCATGCACCCTCCTTGGGCAGCTCGAGCTCGAACCGTGCGCCACGGCCCGATGCCTCCGTCACCGTGACCGTGCCTCCGTGGGCGACCGCGATCGCCTTCACGATCGAGAGCCCCAGCCCGAAGCCCTCGTCGCCAGGTCGCACCGTGCTGCGGCCGAACCGCTCGAAGACGTGCTGGCGGTCGGCCTCGGGCACCCCGTCACCGGTGTCGCGCACCCAGAGCCGCACGTTGACGTCGTCGTACGACGACCCGATGGCCACCACGTCGCCCGGATCAGTGTGCTTGACGGCGTTGTCGGCGAGCTGCAGGACGGCCTGGGTGATTCGCTGCTCGTCGACGATGATCTGGGCCTCGCCCGTCCCGTCGAGCTGCCAGTCGCGGTCACCCAGTGCGCGCGACTTGGCGAGCACGGCGTGAGTGAGCCGGTCGAGGTCCACCTGCCGCGGACTCAGGAAGTCGGGCCGCCGTGCCTTGGCCAGCAGCACCAGGTCCTCCACCAGCCGCGACATCCGGTCCACCTCGTCGAGGAGGAGTTCGCGGGTCTCGGCGACCTCGTCCTCGTTGCCGTGGGCGAGCAGCTCGAGGTGGCCACGGACGACCGTCAGGGGCGTCTTCAGCTCATGACCGGCGTCGTCGAGGAAGTTGCGTTGCGCCTCGAAGCCCGCCTCGAGGCGGTCGAGCATGTCGTTGATGGTGTGCGTCAACGCGGTGATGTCGTCGTTGCCCCTGGCCGGGATCCGCCGCGACAGGTCCCTGGCGGTGATCTCCCGTGCGGTCTGCCGCAGCGTGGTCAGCGGGGCGAGCAGCCGCCCCGACTGCCAAAGGGCGAGGAACGTGATCAGCAACAGCGAGAGCAGCGTGATCACCGCGTAGGTGCGGATGGTGCGGACGAGCTCGCTGCGCTCGTCGTCCAACAGGTTGATGATGACCAGGGCGCCATCGGTGTCGGTCTCCGGCGGGGTCTGCACCTGCAGCACGGTGATCCAGACCTCGCTGAACTGAGGACTCTCATACACCGAGGTCCCGCCCGAGCTGAGTCCCGCGGCCACGGCGTCCTGGTACTCCTCCTCGCCGAGGATCGACCGCGCGGACGGGTGCGGTGTGTTGTCGACGGCCTCGTTGCCGGCGTAGATCACCAGCATCTCGTCGTCATCGGTGACCTGGCGGGCCAGGAACAGTCGGAGGAGGGACTCCGCGCTGGCGAAGGGCTCGCCCGTCTCCGGGTCGGTGCCGTTGGACTCGAGCGCGCGGAACTCCGAGATCTCCTGGTCGATCTGCTGGTTGATGTCGTTCTCGATCTGCGCCGACTCGAGCGCGTAGACCAGGGCGCCCGCGCCCGCCATCGACACGCCGGTGAGCACGGCGATCGTGACCGCGATCCGGGTCCGGACCGAGAACCTGAGCCAGCCCCGCTCGTGTCGAGACGGTTCAGTCGTCTCCGTCTCCGTCGTCCCGGTCGTCGTTCCCGCCTCCGTCGTCGGTGCGATCGCCGCCATCTCGATCGTCGTCTCCGTCGCCGACGGGTCGCCGGTTGTCGTCCGTCTCGTCGCCACGTGGTCCGGAGCCTCCCTGGCCACCGCCGCTGTCGTCGTCCCCGTCGGCGCTGTCGTCGCCGCCCTCGTCATCATCGTCCACTCGGCCGGTCTGGGTCTCCCGGTCGTCCGGCTGATGATCGTCGCTGTCATCGCGTCGCGGCCGTTTCGTGGGGTCGTCCTCGGGCTCCTCACGGATGATCACCGGCCGGCTGCGGTCGTCGTTGTCGGCGGTCGAGGGGACGAGCGCGCCGACCACGTACGCCGCCAGCGGGATCACCAGGGCCACTGCGATCAACGCCTTCCAGGTCGTGCTCATGCGCCCAGGGTGCGACGCGGTCGTGGGGCGGTCATGAGAGCGACATGAGAGCGGCCTCATGTTCGGTGCGGCAACCGCGGGGCAACCGGCCGGTCCTAGAGTGGCCGGAGTCACAGACGTAGGAGGCCCCGTGTTCGTCCCGTTCAGCGTGTCCGACTTCATCGACCGCGCCGTACAGGTCTACGGCGAGCGGGTGGGGGTGGTCGACGAGCCGGACCAGCCGGCGCCCTCGCTGGGCGAGGTCACCTACGCCGAGATGGGCGCCTTGGCCCGTCGGCAGGCGGCACGGCTCGACCAGCTGGGGGTGGGGGTCGGCGACCGGGTGGCGATCGTGAGCCACAACAGTGCCCGGCTGCTGACGTCGTTCTTCGGTGTGGCCGGCTCGGGACGGGTGTTGGTGCCGGTGAACTTCCGGCTCCGGCCCGACGAGGTGAAGTACATCGTGGAGCACTCCGGCGCGCGGGTGCTGTACGTCGACCCCGAGCTCGACGAGGCGCTCGCGGACGTGACGGCCGAGCAGCGCTTCGTGCTGGGTGACGATGCCGACCTGTACGCCGACGAGGGAGTCGAGCCGCAGCCCTGGGAGCCGGACGAGGCCGCGACGGCGTGCATCAACTACACCTCGGGCACGACCGCGCGACCCAAAGGCGTGCAGATCACGCACCGCAACATCTGGGTGAACGCGGTGACCTTCGCGATGCACACGACCGTCAGCGACCGTGACGTCTACCTGCACACGCTGCCGATGTTCCACGCCAACGGCTGGGGGATGCCGTTCGCGATGACCGGCCTCGGCGTCAAGCAGGTGGTGATCCGCAAGATCGACGGCGCCGAGATCCTGCGTCGGGTCGAGCAGCACGGTGTGACCGTGATGTGTGCGGCGCCGGCGGTGGCCGCGGCCGTGCTCGAGGCGGCCCAGACGTGGGAGGGCGAGATCCCGGGGCGCGACCGGCTGCGGATCATCATGGCCGGGGCCCCACCGCCGACGAAGACGGTGGCCCGGGTGGAGTCGGAGCTGGGCTGGGAGTTCATCCAGATCTACGGCCTGACCGAGACCTCCCCACTGCTGACCATCAACCGCACCCGCGCCGAGTGGGACGACCTCGAGCCCGAGGAGCGCGCATCCCTGCTGACCCGCGCGGGTGCGCCCGCGCTCGGCGTACGCCTCAGGGCGGCCGAGTCCGAGGAAGGCGCGGGCGAGCTGTTGGCCCGCTCCAACGTGGTGCTCGAGGGCTACTGGCAGCAGCCGGAGGAGACCGCAGACGCGCTGGTCGACGGCTGGTTCCGCACCGGCGACGGTGCCGAGGTCGGCGACGACGGCTACGTGACGATCAAGGACCGCAAGAAGGACGTGATCATCACCGGCGGCGAGAATGTCTCGAGCATCGAGGTCGAGGACGTGCTGTTCTCCCACCCGGCGGTCGCCGAGGTGGCGGTGATCGGCGTGCCGAGCGAGAAGTGGGGCGAGACGATCAAGGCGCTGGTGGTGCTCGCCGACGGCCAGCAGGTCACCGAGGCCGAGCTGATCGCCTGGTGCAAGGACAAGGCCGCCGGCTACAAGGCACCGACATCCGTCGAGTTCCGCGAGGAGCTGGCCCGCACCGCCACCGGCAAGCTGCAGAAGTTCAAGCTGCGCGCGCCGTACTGGGAGGGCTACGACCGCCAGGTCCACTGAGGCCGCCGCCGCAAGCTCTGCGCGTGGAGCCACCAGGCAGGCGTCAGAACGCTCGTCCAGCAGGTGCAACGGTCAGGAGCATGCCGCTCAGCTCGGACGCTGGTCGATCACGACCTCGAACTCCAGGAGGTCGGCCCCGGTCGAGACCGGGTTGGCCCGCTCGCCGGAGTGGGCGGCGATGGCCGGACCGTCGCGCCAGGCGGCGAACGACTCCTCGTCCTCCCACTGGGTCACGACGAAGTAGCGCTCCTCGCCCTTGACCGGCCGGAGCAGCTGGAAGCCGAGGAAACCGGGGGTGCCCTCGACGCTGTGGGCGCGGTTGGCGAAGCGCTTCTCGAGCTCCTCGTGCGCCTGCGGCGGCACCGAGATGGCGTTGATCTTCACTACTGGCATGCGGCCGAGACTAGGGGATCGCTTAGCGTGTGGCAGTGCCCTCCCTCGATGACCTGCTCCAGCGGCTGCACACGTGGTACCCGCCGCAGACCGCCGACAGCTGGGACGCCGTCGGCCTTGTGTACGGCGACCCTGCGGCGACGGTCAAGAAGGTGCTGTTCGCCGTCGACCCGACGCTGGCGGTGGCCGAGGAGGCGGCGGAGTGGGGAGCCGACCTGCTCGTCGTCCACCACCCGCTCTTCCTCAAGCCCGTCCACGGCTTTCCTGCCACCACTCCCAAGGGGCGCACCCTGGCCACCCTCACCGGGGCCGGGTGTGCGTTGCTCACCGCCCACACCAACGCCGACCAGGCGGAGGGCGGGGTCTCCGAGGCCTTGGCCACCGCCCTGGGCCTCACCCATCAGGAGCCGATCCGCGGCGCAGGCAACGGGTCGGTCGACAAGCTCACCGTCTACGTGCCGGCCGACGCGGCCGCGCCGGTCCGCGCCGCCATCGCCGAGGCGGGCGCCGGCCGGATCGGCAACTACGACTTCGCCAGCTTCACCACCCCCGGCCAGGGCAGGTTCCGGCCACTGGCAGGTGCCGACCCGGCCGTCGGCACGGTCGGCGACCTCGAGACCGTGGACGAGGTGCGGGTCGAGGTGGTGCTCGACCGTGCGCTGCGCGGCGTCGTGGTGGGTGCGATGCTGGACGCCCACCCCTACGAAGAGCCGGTCTACGACGTCGTCGAGCTCGCCGACCCTGGAGTTGCCAGCACCGGCTCCGGCCGGATCGGCAACGTCGAGCGCACCACCCTGGCCGCCTTCGCCGAGACGGTCGCCGCCGCGCTGCCCGCGACGGCACAGGGCGTGCGGTTCGCCGGTGACGCCGACCGCGACGTGCGCCGGGTGGCGGTGTGCGGCGGGGCCGGCGACTTCCTGCTCGACGCCGTGCTCGCCACGGACGCGGATGTCTACGTGACCAGCGACCTGCGGCACCACCCCGCGGCGGAGTTCCTGGAGAAGAACGGGCCCGCGCTGGTCGATGTCGCCCACTGGGCCGCCGAGTGGACCTGGCTGCCCGTGGTGGAGCATCGGCTGCGCACTGCCTTCGGTGAGGAGCGCGGCGATACGGTGGAGACCCGCGTCAGCACGACCAACACCGACCCCTGGACCAACCGAGTTGACCCCACCCCGAAAGGCGATGCGTGAAAGCCGACCCGTTCGCTCAGCTCAAGCTGCTCGACGTACAGGCCTTGGATGCCAAGGCCGACAAGCTGCGCCACCAGCGGGCGAGCCTGCCCCAGCTCGCCGAGATTGCCACGCTCAGCGCCACGCGTGCCGAGCTGGCCGACCAGGTCCGCGACCAGCAGATCGTGGTCGACGACCTGACGGCTTCGCAGACGAAGGCGGACGCCGATGTCGAGCAGGTGAAGGCTCGGCGGACCCGCGACCGCGACCGCATGGACCAAGGGTTGATCAGCAACCCCAAGGACCTCGAGCGCATGCAGCACGAGCTGGAGACCCTCGAGCGGCGGATCGCGACCCTCGAGGACGAGGAGCTCGAGGTGATGGAACAGCTCGAGGACGCCCAGAAGACCCTCGACAGCCTGCAGCAGCAGGTCGCGAGCGCCGAGGAGCGCCTCGCTGAGCTCACCGCCGCCCGCGACCAGCGCACGGCCGAGATCGACCGCGAGCTGGACGCGTTGACCGCGGAGCGCGGCCCGGCAGTCGACGGCATGCCCGAGGACCTGCTGGCGCTCTACGAGAAGCTGCGCGCCAACCGGAAGGGCATCGGTGCGGCCGAACTGAGGCAGCGCCGCTGCAGCGGCTGCCAGCTCACCATCGACAACGCCGAGATCGAGGTGATCAGGAAGGCCCCCAGCGATCTGGTGATCCGGTGCGAGGAGTGCTCGCGGATCCTGGTGCGGACGAGCGAGTCGGGTCTGTGACTCATCGGCCCCGCCATCGCTCGGTCATCATCGAGGCCGACGGTGGGTCGCGCGGCAACCCCGGCGAAGCGGCGTACGGAGCGGTGCTGAAGGACGCCGAGACCGGGGAGGTCATCGCCGAGGACGGCAGCACGATCGGCATCGCCTCCAACAACGTCGCGGAGTACTCCGGCCTCATCGCCGGGCTGCGGCTGGCGGCGGAGTTCGCGCCGGACGCCGAGATCGAGGTCCGGATGGACTCCAAGCTCGTCGTCGAACAGATGACGGGTAACTGGAAGATCAAGCACCCGGCCATGAAGCCGCTGGCCATGGAGGCCGACCGGCTGGCGCCGTTCGGCACGACGTACACCTGGGTGCCACGGCTGCAGAACGCGCACGCCGACCGGCTCGCCAACGAGGCGCTGGACGGCAAGCGGGACGGCGTCACCGTGTCGACCGAGGAGCACGAGGCGGCCCTCGAGGAGCCCGAGAGCATCGTCGAGGAGATGCAGAGCCCGGACGCCGCGGCCGACGCCGAGTCGGGTCCGGCCCGCGGCTGGGCGCCGCCCGCGGTCCAGACGACGGTGATCCTGGTCCGCCACGGGGTCACCGCGCACACGACGAGCAAGCGGTTCTCGGGCGGGCTCGGCGGCGACAACCCCGGTCTCAGCGACGAGGGCCGCGCCCAGATCAGGGCGGTGGCCGACTGGATCGCGCCGCTGGCCGAGACCGTCGATGTGGTGATCACCTCGCCGGTACGCCGCACCCGCGAGTCCGCCGAGATCCTGGCGGAGCGGCTGGGGCATCCGCTCGACGTGGAGCCGGGGTTCGCGGAGATGGAGTTCGGTGCCTGGGACGGCCTCACCTTCGTCGAGGTCGCCGAGCAGCACCAGGCCGACCTCGACGCCTGGATGGGCTCGCTCGAGATGGCTCCTCCCGGCGGGGAGACGTTCCGCGACGTGCAGAAGCGGGTGCTGGACGCCCTCGACCGGCTGCTGGCGGCCCACCGGGGGAAGACGGTGGTGGTGGTCAGCCATGTGACACCGATCAAGACGCTGGTGGCGCACGCGGTGGACGCCCCGCTGGAGGCGGTCTTCCGGATGGAGCTCGCGCCCGCCTCGGTCACGGTGCTCGCGTTCTACGAGGCCGAGGGCGACCGCGGCCCGCACACCTCCATGCGGATGTACAACGCGCTGCCTCCCGGCAACGACCCGTTCGGTGGCGACAGCAAGTGGTGACCGGCCGGCCCTAACGCCGGCCGACGCTGAGCCGGACGCTCACGACCGCCGTCCACAGGCAGCCCAGCAGGAACGGCACGGGGTTGGCATCGGCGGTGTCGAGGGCCCCCACCAGCCCGGCCAGCACCCCGAGGCCACCGATGGCGACCGCCGTCCCCAGTCCCAGCCGGCCGAGGTCGCCCGCCGCACGCAGCGACCAGGCGGCGGCGAGGACGAAGACGGCGAAGGGGAGCCAGCAGAGCACGAAACCGGCTCCGTTGATGACCGTCAGCGTCAGCGCGGTGTCCTCCGAGATGAGCTCGTGGTGGGCCAGTCCGGCGACGTAGGGCGCACCCGAGCCGAGCTTCACGGCCAGCATCACCGTCACCGCGATCGCGGCCAGGACCGCGGACACGGCTGGCCGCGATCGTCGTACGCCGTCGGCGACGATCTGTGCCACGAAGACGGCCAGCGCCACGAAGCCCACGAGCTCGAGCACCAGGCCCACCTGGGCGAGCGTGCTCCCCGCCTTGGCAGCGAGCTGCGACAGGGCAACCTCGCCGGTCAGCTCGGCCTCGGGATCGACCGCGGACTCGGTCAGTGAGTTGCCGGCCAGGGTCAGGGCCACGAACGCCAGGCCGGCACCGGAGCGCACTCGGCGCATCGGTCCGGTGTGGTGGTGCCCGGGGTGATCGGTCAGCTGTGCAGTGGTCATCGGGTCCTCCGTGTCGAAGTGGTCACGTCGACCGCATCGGCTGGTATCTGACGGGTCGACCTGGAATGTTGCGGACGCCGGCCGCCCGGCGCCTCGGCGAGCCGGCCGGAGCTGCTCCTCCTCGAGGAGGAGGGTGCTCGCCCTGGAAGTCGACGCGCGGGGGCCCCGCCGTTGTTACGGTCCGTCCATGACCGAGTGGCGAGAGCTGGCGCGCGACGCCGCGGTGCCGGTCGCGCTGGCGGCCCTCAC
The DNA here is from genome assembly GCA_030862825.1 of Actinomycetota bacterium. Lineage (GTDB taxonomy): Bacteria > Actinomycetota > Actinomycetes > Propionibacteriales > Nocardioidaceae > Nocardioides. The sequence continues at coordinate 8,752 of JALZCZ010000126.1, forward strand.
GGTCGTCGACATCGCCGGCAACGGCTCCTCGGGGTTCCCCGAGCCCTTGTGGCTGACAACGGTCGTCCTGGTCGGTGCCGCCCTGGCGCTCGTCGCCAGGCGGCATGGTCCAGCCCCTGTCGTCGTCGCCTCCTCGACGCTGGTCGCCATCTATCTGCTGATGCTGTCGGCGGGCGATCCGACCCAGCAGCCGGCCGTGGAGCCGTTCCTGGTCCTGCTGGTCGGGATCTTCGCGCTCGGACGGCACGCCGAGGGTTGGCCGCTCGCCGTCGGGGCCGGGCTCTCCGCCGTGCTCCTGCTCGGCGCCGAGCTGGCGACCGTCGCGGGCGGACGACCCGCGCTCGATGCGCTGCCCACCCTGCTGTTCTGGGCGGCGGCCGGTGCGCTGGGGCACCTGCTGCGGCGCCGGCACCGGGAGGCGGTTCAGGCGCGCGAGCAGGCGCAGCGGGCGGAGGCGGATCGCGACGCGCACGCTCGGCAGGCCGCCACGCAGGAGCGGACCCGGATCGCACGAGAGCTGCACGACGTCGTGGCGCACAGCCTGAGCGTGATCGTGATCCAGGCGTCGGTGGAGGCCCGGCTGCTCGGGGGAGAGGACGACGGCAGCTCGGCGCGCACCCTCCGCACGATCGAGGAGACCGGGCGCGAGGCGCTGGGCGAGCTGCGCCGGCTGCTCGGGCTGCTGCGGATGGACGAGGAGCCGGACGAGGCGCTGCAGCCGATGCCCGCGCTGCACGACCTCGACGCTCTCGTCCAGCAGCTCCGGAGGACCGGGGTCGACGTCGAGCTCGAGGTGACGGGCGAGCAGCGCAGCCTCCCGCCGGGCGTCGACCTGTCCGCCTACCGGATCGCGCAGGAAGCGCTGACCAACGCGTTCCGGCACGCGCCGGGCTCGTCGGTGCGGGTGCGGATCGGCTATCTCGACCACGCGGTGACGGTCGCGATCGAGGACGACGGGACGCGCGACGAGACCTCCAGCGTGCTGGGCGGCGGCGGCCACGGGCTGGTCGGCATGCGCGAGCGGGTGCGTCTCTACGGCGGCCGGCTGGAGGCAGGTCCGCGCCAGCACGGCGGATTCGGTGTCCGGGCGCTGATTCCGACGGTGTCGGAGGGCGCGTGACCGTGCGGGTGCTGATCGCGGACGACCAGGTGCTGGTGCGGGCCGGCTTCTCGAAGCTGCTCGAGGCGGAGCCGGGCCTCGAGGTGGTCGGCGAGGCGGCGGACGGCCGAGCTGCGATCGAGGTGTGTCGCAGGACCCGCCCCGACGTCGCGATCATGGACATCCGGATGCCCGTCCTCGACGGCATCGCGGCCACCCGCGAGATCGTCTCGTCGATGTCGACCAAGGTCCTGATCCTGACGACGTACGACCTCGACGAGTATGTGTTCACGGCCCTGCAGGCGGGCGCGAGCGGGTTCCTCTTGAAGGACTCTCCGCCCGACGACCTGGTGCGTGCCCTGCACGTGGTCGCCGGCGGCGAGTCGCTGCTGGCGCCATCGGTGACGCGGCGCCTGGTGCAGGAGTTCGTCGGGTTGCGGTCGAGCTACCGCGATGCATCCGCAGAGCTGGAGCGCCTCACCGAGCGCGAGCAGGAGGTGCTCCGGCTCGTGGCTCGGGGCATGTCCAACGCCGAGATCGCGGCCAGCCTGTTCGTGGGGGAGACCACTGTGAAGACCCACGTCGCGTCGGTGCTCGACAAGCTCCGGGTGCGAGACCGGGTGCACGCGGTCGTCTTCGCCTACGAGGCGGGGCTGGTGCGCCCCGGCCCTACAGGTCGCTGACGACGACGTCGAGCTGGGTGCCCTTGGTCGACGGCCCGCCCGCCTCGACGGTCCAGCCGAGGTCGGTCAGCACCTCGGCCAGCTTGGCGGGGGAGCGAGGGTCGCGACCGTCCTCGAGCAGCCCCCGGACGATCCTGCCCTTCGTGGCCTTGTTGAAGTGGCTGACCACCTGACGCTTCCCTGCGACCTCGTGCAGCACCCGCACCGTGGCCACCTTGGGCGCCAGGGCGGCGGGCGGTCGCCAGAACGCGGCGTACACGGTGCTGCGCAGGTCAACCAGCAGACCGCGCCCGACGGCCGCCGTGACGGCGGGACCCAGGGCCTCGCGCCAGACGCCGGCGACGGGACCGACACCGGGCAAGGACGTGTCACCCGAGAGGCGGTACGCGGGGATTCGGTCGGCGGGCCGCACCAGCCCGAACAGGCTGCTGGTGACCGCGACCCGAGAGCTCGCCCGGCGCTTCGCACCCGTCGACAGGGACGCGAGTCCCAGGGCGTCGTAGAGGACACCGCTGTAGACGTGGTCGGCACGGGCGGTCGGCGCGGTGCGTAGGCCGGCGTTGAGGCGCACCAGATCGAGCTGGGTGTGCCCCACGCCCAGGACGCGTCCCGCCTCCTCGGGGTCATCGGCACAGAGGTCGACGAGCGCCTCCACCACCCGCTCCCGGGCCGACGTCAGCTCGGGCGCGGTGAGGGTCGTCAGGTCGAGCGGTTTGCCGCGCCGGGCGGACGACTTGCCTTCGCTCGGCGGCAGCAGGATCAGCACGGGCGACAACGTTAGGGTGCGTTGCATGCCGAGCAGCCAGGTGGTCCGGGTCAGGGGTGCCGACGACGGGGTCGCAGCCGCGACACTGCACGAGGGCCTCTCGAGAATCCGGGACGAGCTGGAGCTTCCGGGTGAGTTTCCGCCCGAGGTGCTCGCCGCCGCGGAGGTGGCCGCCGCGAACCCGCGGCTGCCGGAGCTGGACCGCACCGACCTCCCGTTCCTCAGCATCGACCCCGAGGGCGCGATGGACCTCGACCAGGCGCTGCACATCGAACGCTCCGGCGACGGCTACGTCGTGCACTACGCCATCGCCGACCTGGCCGCGTTCGTCACCCCGGGCGACCCCATCGACGTGGAGTCGCACAAGCGCGGCGAGACCTTGTACGGAGCGGACTCGAAGATCCCGCTGCACCCCAAGGTGATCTCCGAGGACGCCGGATCGCTCCTGCCCGACCGGGTCCGGCCGGCGCTGCTGTGGACGATCCAGGTCGACGAGACGGGGGAGGGCACCGACGTCGTCGTCGAGCGGGCCCGCGTCCGGTCCACCGCCCAGCTGACCTACGACGAGGCGCAGCGTTCCATCGACGACGGCACGGCCGGTGAGGTGCTCCAGCTGCTCAAGGAGATCGGCGAGCTCCGGATCCGCCGCGACGCTGTGCGGGGCGGGGTGTCGCTCCCGCTGCCGGAGCAGGAGGTCGACATCCACGGCCACCGCTGGACGCTGGAGTTCCGCAGCATGCTCCCGGTCGAGCTCTGGAACGCACAGATCTCGCTGCTGACCGGGTTCGGCGCGGCCACGCTCATGGTCTACGCCCGGGTCGGTCTCCTGCGGACGCTTCCCCCACCGGACCACCGCGACGTACAGCGCCTGCACCGCACCGCCACAGCACTGGGCATCCGATGGCCGGCCGAGCAGCTCTACCCCGACTTCATCCGGGCCCTCGACCCGACCGACCCGAAGCACGCCGCCATGGTCGTGGCCTCGGCCCGGCTGCTGCGGGGCAGCGGGTACGTCGCCTTCGACGGCGAGGTGCCCGCCGAGCCCCAGCACACGGCGCTGGTGTCCGAGTACGCCCACGTCACCGCACCGCTGCGCCGGCTCTGCGACCGCTACGCCGCCGAGGTGTGCGTCGCCCTGTGCGCCGGGCGGGAGGTCCCCGCCTGGGTGCTGGCCGCCCTGCCCGAGCTGCCGAAGACGATGCAGCGCTCCGGCCAGCGCGCGAAGTCCTACGAACGCGCGGTGCTCGACCTGGTGGAGGCGGGGGTGCTGGCCGACCGGGTCGGCGAGGCGTTCGACGCGGTCGTGGTCAGCGTCGACGAGAAGGACCCGACCCGCGGCACCGTGGTGGTGAAGGAGCCCGGCGTGGAGGCCCCCGTCGTCGGCGGCTCCGAGCTACCGCTCGGCACCGACGTCACCGTGCGGCTGGCCACGGCCGACGTCTCGACCCGCAAGGTGGAGTTCCGGCTGGAGTAGGTGGACGGGCAGCGCGCCGCCGGGTCGTGTGCCCCCCTCCGGTCCAGGGAGCGGTCTCAGGCACGCGACCGCAGCTGCGACGTCGACACCGAGAGAGCTCGTGGAGCGCCTGCCGGGCTAGACCGGTGTCTGCTGAACTCGTCGGTCAATGACGAACACGTGCCATCTTTCGGCGTCCGGACGTGGCCCCACCGGGCCATTTCGTGAACGATCGGACATTTTCACTGTGCCGCGGCAACCAGCAGGCGTAGACCGGTCCGCAGTTACGCCGGCTCGGGCGGACTCCTCTTCCCAGGCCAGCTCGGACCCTGACGTGAGGCCTGTGGACATGTCTGATTCCCGCCGCAATCGCTTCTTCCGCCGTACCGCGCCGCGTCGCTCGAGGACCCTGGTGTGCCTCGTCCTGCTGGCTGTCGTCGGGTCGTTCTTCGCCCTGACCACGGTGCCCGCGCAAGCGGACGACTCGCCGTTCGTGGTCACCATGACGCCGTCTGCCAACCCGGTCTCGTCGGGCAGTCAGCTGACGTACACGATCGACGTGACGAACGCGGGCGGTGACATCACCCAGGACACCGTCCTCAACACCCAGATCAGCGGCATGACCGGGCTGATCCTCACCAGCAACGTCGGAACCTGCAGCCAGACCGACAACCAGGTGACCTGCCTCGCCGGCATCCTCGACGGGCGACAGTCCTGGCGGATCACGATCCGGGGCACGGTGACCGCGCCCGACGGGTCCACCCTGTTCAACGGCGTGACGGTGACCGGCAACCACGAGAGCAGCGGCTACGAGACAACGGTCTACTCCACCGTCCTGGTCGACAACACGAACCAGAGCCCCAAGCCCGACCTCAGCATCAGCGTCCAGGGACCGGCGACGATCGCCGACGACTCCGACGTCGTCTACCACCTGACCGTCAACAACTCCGGCAACTCCAACGCCGTGAACATCACCGTCGTCGACACCCTGCCCGACGGCACCAGCTTCTCCTCGGTGACCGCCAACAGCCTCTTCGCCTGCGTGCCCCTGTCTCCGCGGACCGTCCAGTGCACCGGCGGACGCGTCAACGCCGGCGCCAACGCGACGATCTCGATCAGCGCGGCGGTGGCCAACCCCGACGACGGCAACCAGATGAAGAACACCGCCGTCGTCGACCCCTACGACTTCATCGACGAGTCCAACGAGCTGAACAACACCGGCGCCCTCGTCTCCGTCAACGGCGTGCAGCCGGCTCAGACCGAGCTGACCATCGTCAAGACAGGCAGCCCGGACGTGCTACGGCCCGGCGACCTGATGACGTACACGCTCGTGGTGCAGAACACCGCCGCCGTCCGCGCGGACAACGTCGTCACCACGGACGTGACCCAGGGTCTCGACGCGGCCAGTATCACGGCCACGACCACCAAGGGTGTCTGCACGGTGACCGCGCCCCAGGTGACGTGCACCCAGAAGCGTCCGACCCTGCGCCTCGAACCCGGGGAGCAGCTGAGCATCACGATCCAGGGCATCGTCACCAGCCCGGCCGGGACCCTGATCACCAACATGGCCACGACGAGTGGGGAGATCAAGAACAAGTCGACCACCAACACGTCGCGGACCACCACGACGATCAAGCCCGGTGTGGACCTCTCGATCGTCCAGCGGGCGACGACCAACCACCTCGACGCCGACGACACCCCCGCCTCGACCGACCCGTTCCGCGCGTGGGACCACTTCCAGTACGACGTATCGATCGGCAACAGCGGCCTCGATGACGCGACCGACGTGCTGGTCCGCCAGGTCGTGTCGCCGGGCGTGCTCTTCCTCGACGACGACCGCGCCGATGTCGTCTGCGACCAGGCGAACGGCATCGGCACCCCGATCGTCTGCTCGGTGCCGCTGGTCGCGGGCGCCAACAACAGCGGCGTGCCCTATGGCACGTTCGAGTTCCTCACGCTGCATGTCGTGTCGCCGCCGACGCCCGGCACCATCGAGGCGACGATCACCGCCGATCCGGCCAACGCGATCTACGAGTCCGACGAGACCAACAATGTCTGGAGCGTCAGCACGCCTGTCGTCACCGGCATCGACCTGACGATCTCCAAGACCAGCGAGTCGCCGATCGCCCCGAGCGGGACGCTCACCTACACGATCCTGGTCTCCAACATCGGCACCCAGGACGCGACGGGCGTGACCTTCAAGGACACCCTGCCCGCGGGCACGCGCTTCCGTTCCGTGCAGGACGACCCGGCGAACCCGCACAACTTCACCTGCAGCCACGACGGCTCCGCGACCGGGGGTGACGTGACCTGTGTCGGCGGCCGCCTCCGTGGCACGCACGACCACAACCTGGCACCGGACGTCGCCACCATCACCCTGGTCGTCTTCGCGCCGTCGCAGCCCGGGTTCATCCGCAACCAGGTGCGGGTCGACCCCGCCAACGAGGTCCCCGAGCTGCTGGAGGACAACAACGTCAACACGTTCCGCACCGAGATCAAGATCGAGGGCGGCCTGCACCCGTTCCACGAGTTCGACATCACCAAGACCCAGGTCTCGCCAGCGGGCAGCGTCGCCCCCAACGGCATCGTGATCTACGACCTGGTGGTCACCAACCACGGATCGGACGTCGCTTTCGACGTCGAGGTCGACGACATCGTCCCGGCCGGGTTCACGTTCCGCTACGCCGTCGACGACAATCCGGGCACCGGTGACTTCCAGTGCAACGAGAGCGGCGGCATCGTCCGCTGCACCGGCGGCACGCTGGACGGCGCCCAGAACCAGACCGCCCAGGCCGGCGACTCGACACGGACGATTCACGTCAGCATGTTCACCGCCGGCCAGCCCGGCGACTACATCAACAAGGCGCTCGTCGACCCCGACAACACCCACCCCGAGGCGGACGAGACCAACAACAGCGCCCAGTCCGTCACGACGGTCGCCGTCGGAGGTGGCGGTCGCTACAAGGACCTCCAGATCGACAGCAGGCAGACGGCTCCGGCCGGCGACGTGGTGCCGAGCGGCACGCTGCAGTACACGCTGGACGTGACCAACAGCGGCACCGCCGTGGCCTTCAACGTGAAGGTCCGGGACACCCTGCCCGAGGGCTCGGTCTTCCGCACTGCGGTGGACAGCGCACCGGGCGCCGGCGCCTTCGAGTGCGCAGGCGCGGGCAACGTCGTGACCTGCACCGGCGGCACGCTGGACGGCTCGGCCGGTCCGGACGAGACGTCCAGCCCGTCGACGCGCGCGATCGTGATCGAGGTGTTCGCGCCCACCGAGCCGGGTGACTACGTGAACACCGCCATGGTCGACCCGGACGACGCGATCGCCGAGAACGACGAGCTCAACAACACCGACTCGACGGTCACCAAGGTGCGGCTGAGCGGCGGCGGGGTCTACCGCGACCTGGTCGTGGAGGAGATCAAGGCGTTCAGGAAGCCCACGCCCCCGAGCACCACCCCGGTCGCGCTCTCCGAGCCCAAGCCGAGCGAGGAGTACCTCTACACGGTCAAGGTGACCAACACCGGCACCAACCCGGCGTACAACGTCGTGACCCGGCACGTGCTCGAGGACGGGGCGACGTTCGTGAACGCGAGCGGGACCAACGACTTCACCTGCGGCATCGCGAGCAACGTGCTGACCTGTGACGGAGGTGCACTCGATGGGTCCGGCGACCTCGACCCGACCTACGACAAGACCGCGACGTTCACGATCACGGTGCGCGCGCCGGCCCGACACGACTACACCTACGCACTGATCAGCCGGGTCGACCCGGGCAACACGGTTCCGGAGGCGAACGAGGCGAACAACTCGAACCTGCTGAACGTGCGGGTCGTGTCGAAGGTGGACCTGACGGTCGACATCACCAGCGTCACGGGCTCGCAGGGCTCCGCAGGCACGGTGGCCTGGACGGTGCAGGCGGCGGGCGACGCAGCCTCCGACGTCTACGTCGAGGTCGAGATGCCGGTGGGCGTCATCCCACAGAACATGTCGTCCGTGCCGACCGGCTGGTCCTGCCAGATCGAGGAGAACCCGATCAACAAGGTCACCTGCCACGGTCCCCTGGCGGCCGACAGTCCGGTGAACTTCTCGGTGGCGACGTACGTCACCGCGACGCCACCGATCACGGCCAACGCCTACGTCGACCCGGCCAACACCGTGGTCGAGCACCAAGAGGGCAACAACGCCGACACGCAGAGCAGCTGAGCATCCATGTCCGCACGGACGAGACTCTCGGTGGTGGCCGCTGCGCTCGCAGTGGCCACCACGGGGGCGGCCTCCGCCCTCGCGCCCGGCGTGCTGACGCTGGGCGCCGACCCCGACCTGCCCGGGCCGGACCCGTGCGGGCAGTCGATCGAGCTTCCGTACGTCGCCGTCGGTGACGGTGTGCCGTTCGGAGCGAAGAAGGTCGAGGAGACCTCGTCGCCGGACACCTCCGCGGCTCAGCGATTCCCGGAGGAGCTGACCAAGCTGCTCCAGGAGGACAAGTTCCCCTTCTGCCTGCACAACGTTGCGGAGGGCGACACCACGACCGACCAGTACCAGGACGAGGACACCCCGTCGGGCTTCACGCAGCAGAGCCTCGCCCACGACCTGCGCCCGCGCCTGGTCACGGTGACCCTCGGACGTGAGCAGAACGTGATCCGCGAGCACATCACGACCTGCATGACCTTCATCAAGAACCACCAGTTCATCGAGGCCAACGCCTGCGCCCTCGCGGTCTACACGGCCGGACCGTGGGAGAAGCTCAACGACGACCTCTCCGACATCCTCAACCAGCTCAAGGTCCAGATGGACGGCAACCCGCGGATGGTCGTCGCCGTGATGGGCTACTACAACCCGTACCCCCGCGCCACCAACGTGGCCACCGAGGTGCCGGGCTTCTGCGCCAAGCTGCAGGACACCATCCCCACCTGCACGATCCGCTGGATGCTGCTCCCGCCGGCACTGGTCACGATGGACCAGATCACCAAGAAGCTGAACAGCACCATCGAGGCAGTGGTGAAGAAGTTCGCGCTCGCGTCGCAGGGCAGCTTCTACTTCGTCAACCCCTACGAGGCCTTCGAGGACCACTGCATGTCGATGGACGTCGAGATCAAGACGACCATCTACCACCCGCCCAAGATCGTCCACAACCACGACTCCACCAACGACTTCGGCTGCGACCAGGAGTGGGTGAAGAGCGACGGCGACAACGGCAACCTCCCGCCGTGGCACTACCTGCCGCCGGCCGTGACCGGGATCCTGATCAACACCACGCAGACCACCAAGAACATGGGTGCCTTCCCCAACGACGAAGGCCATGACTGCCTGGCCAAGCTGGTCTACAACGCCAACAACGGCTGGGAGCCGCTGAAGCAGAAGCTCGGCATCCCGGAAACGGCCGTGGAGGACCCGTGCTAGCCCCGGGCGGGCCGCGCGCCTCGTGGCGGCACCTGGCGCTGGTCCTGGTGCTCGGCCTGGTGGGCGTGGTGTACGCCGCCACGCCGGGCTCGGGCGACTCCAGCGAGGGCGGCATCGCGGCCACACGCAACGCTCAGCGGCTGATCTCGCTGGGCGCCCAGCACTCCTGCGCGATCACCGACTCCGGTGCCGTCGAGTGCTGGGGCGACAACTCCCACGGACAGCTCGGCACCGGAGACACCACGACCAGCACCCAGCCGCGCCTGGTCGCCGGCATCACCGGCGCGCTCGAGATCGGCGCCGGCACGGCCCATACCTGTGCCCTCGTCCACGGCGGGACGGTGAAGTGCTGGGGTCTCAACGGCAGCGGCCAGGTCGGGGCGTCGTCGGACGACGACCAGCTGACGCCGTACGCGGTGCCGCTCGCCGGCGTCCGCCACATCACCGTCGGCAGCGTGCACTCCTGCGCCCTGCTGGGCGACGGCTCCGTTCGCTGCTGGGGCCAGAACGGTATGGGCCAGCTCGGCGACGGAGCCCCGGGCGGGACCACCAAGACTCCGGTCGCCGTCGACGGTATCGATGTCGACGACCCGGCCGCCGACATCACGGCGGGGGAGAACCACACCTGCGCCCGGATGGTCGAGGAGGGACGGCTCCTGTGCTGGGGACACAACGCCTTCGGGCAGCTCGGCGACGGATCCGAGGTGCAGCGGTCGGCGCCGGTCTCCGTCGCCACGCCCGCCGACCCCGGTGCGCAGATGAAGGGCGTGCTGGCCGTGAGCGCCGGTGGCGCCCACACCTGCGCGCTGCTCGGCGGCGATGGCTGGCCCGACAACCCGGTCTACTGCTGGGGCCAGAACGCCTACGGCCAGCTGGGGCATGCGACCCCGGTGAACCCGGCGGACAACCTGATGTCGGACAGCCCGGCGCCGTTGCGCGTGCAGATCGACCTCGCTCCCGACGACCCGCTGGTGGATACCGACGCCCCTATGGTGGAGGCCAGGTCCGTGTCGGCCGGCCAGTTCCACACCTGTGCGGTGATGGACACGAACGCCGTCCGCTGCTGGGGCCAGAACGGCCACGGCCAGCTCGGCCACGACCGGAACCCCCTGACGACCCCCGATGAATGGGAGGACTCGCGCTGGGCCAACCCGGTGCCGGGTCTCACCGCTTCCGCAGCGGTTGCCGGCGGCTTCCACACGTGCGCTCTGACGGGCAACGAGATGCGCTGCTGGGGCTACGACTTCTACGGCCAGCTGGGCGGCCACGTCTCGCCCGTGGGCATCGCCACGACGGTCACCGGCATCCGCGGTGCCGTGCAGATCGCCACCGCCAACGACGTGGCCTGCGCGCTGGTCACCGACAACGTCGACCCCGCGATCCGGCCGGCCTGCTGGGGCAGCAACGCCGACGGCAGGCTCGGCATCGACAACGCCGGTCCCACCTCGACCGCGGTCGCGGTGCCGATCGACCTCGACGGCGGAACCCCCGGGCGTGAGGATGCGACATCGCTCCATGCGGGCAACGGCGCCTTCTGCGCGACGCCGGTTGACGTGGCAGGCGAGCGCTGCTGGGGGCTCAACAGACATCGCGAGATCGTCGACTCGGGCACGACCGCCGTCCTCGCGCCCAGCGCGTCGACCCACCTCGCCGGTGCCACGTCGTACGACCTGGGCGGCACGCTCACCGGTGGCGTCGAGCGTGGCACGACCTGCCTGGTCGACTCCGGCACCGCGCGGTGCTGGGGCTACAACGGTCAGGGCCAGGTCGGCGACGCCAGCACCACCGACCGGACCGCCCCCGTCGACGTGCTCTACGACCCCGATCCGGAGAACCCGGGCCCGCTCGCGCCCCTGCCCGGTGTCACCTCCGTGGCCGTCGGTGGCGACCATGCCTGCGCCCTCGTCGCCGGCGGCCGGGTGCGGTGCTGGGGTGCCAACGGAGTGGGCCAGCTCGGCACCAACAACACCGACGCCCAGACCGGCGCGGTGCTGGTCCAGCAGGACACCGACCCGGACGCGAACGACCCGCTCTCCGGAGCCACCGCGCTGGTCGCCGGCGACAGCCACACCTGCGCCCTGCTGTCGTCAGGCAGGGTGCGGTGCTGGGGTCTCAACTCCCGCGGCCAGCTCGGCACCAGCGGCGGCAGCCGCGACGAGGCCGACCAGGACGTCAAGGCACTCGGCCCCCC
>JALZCZ010000446.1 GCA_030862825.1 Actinomycetota bacterium
CCCTCGGCGGCCGCCAGCTCCTCGCGCGACGCCGACCGGATCCGCTCCATGGACCCGAACTCCTGGGCCAGGGCCCGGGCGGCGGTCGGGCCGACATGGCGGATCGACAGCGCGACCAGCACCCGCCACAACGGCACCTGCTTGGCCTGGTCGAGGTTGGCCAGCAGCCGCTGTCCGTTGGCGCTGAGCACCGGGGCGTCGCCCTCTCCCTTCCTGGGCGCACGGGTGAAGAGCGGCGCCCGGCGTACCTTCTCCTCGTCGAGGTCGAAGACGTCTCCCTCGTCGGCGATCACCTTGGCGTCGAGCAGCGCCGTGGCGGCCTCGAAGCCCAGGCCCTCGATGTCGAACGCGCCGCGACCTGCGACGTGGAAGACGCGCTCGCGCACCTGCGCCGGACAGAACTGGTGGTTGGGGCAGCGGAGGTCCTTGTCGCCCTCCTTCTGCTGCGCCAGCATGGTGCCGCAGGCGGGACACTCGGTGGGCATCACCCACTCGGCCAGGCCCTCGGGGCGCAGGGGAAGCACCGGCCCCAGGATCTCCGGGATCACGTCGCCCGCCTTGCGCAGGATCACGGTGTCGCCGGGCCGGACGTCCTTGCGCTTCACCTCGTGGGCGTTGTGCAGCGTGGCGTTCTCGACGGTCGACCCGGCCACCCGGGTCGGCTCCATCACGCCGTACGGCGTCACGCGGCCGGTGCGGCCGACGTTGACCCGGATCTCGAGCAGCTTGGCGTTGACCTCCTCGGGCGGGTACTTGAACGCGATCGCCCAGCGCGGCGCGCGGCTCGTGGAGCCCAGCCGGCGCTGCAGCCCGACGTCGTCGACCTTGATCACGACGCCGTCGATCTCGTAGGCGACCAGGTCGTGGCGGTGCTCGCCCGCGTGCTCGATGAACTTCTCGACGTCCGCCAGGGTCGGCAGCACCTGGACCTTGTCGGAGGTCGGCAGCCCCCACGCCTTCAGCGCGTCGTAGGCGTGGGACTGGGCCTTCGGCTCGAAGCCCTCGCGCTCCCCGATGCCGTGGCAGACCATCCCCAGCGCCCGGGTGGCGGTGACCCGGGGGTCCTTCTGGCGCAGTGAGCCCGCCGCCGCGTTGCGCGGGTTGGCGAACATCGGCTTGCCCGCCTCCACCATCGACTCGTTGAGCCGCTCGAACGCCGCCACCGGGAGGAACACCTCGCCGCGCACCTCGATCAGGGCCGGCACGGGGAACTCGTCGGTGCCCGTCAGCCGGTGCGGGATCGAGTCGATCGTCTTCACGTTGGGGGTGACGTCCTCGCCGGTGGTGCCGTCACCGCGGGTCAGCGCCCGGACCAGGCGGCCCTGCTCGTAGAGGAGGTTGATCGCCAGGCCGTCGACCTTCAGCTCGCACAGCAGCGCGGGGTCGGCCACGCCGTCGCGGGCCAGCCGGGCGTGCCAGGTCGCCAGCTCGTCGTAGGAGAAGGCGTTGTCGAGGCTCTCCATCCGACGCAGGTGGTTGACGGCGGTGAACTCGGTGGAGACGGCCCCACCGACCTTCTGGGTCGGCGAGTCGGGGGTGCGAAGCTCCGGGAACTCCTCTTCGAGCTCCTGCAGCCGGCGCAGCTTCTGGTCGTAGTCGGCGTCGGACAGGGTGGGCTCGTCCTTGACGAAGTAGCGCCACCGCGCCTCTTCGATCACGTCCACGAGCGACTGGTGCTCGTCGCGTGCCTCCGCGGTGGCCGCGGTGACGGGGGCCGGGTCTGGGGTGGGCTCGGTCATGGCCCTATCTTGCCGCCTGCTGCCGACAGCTGCGGTTCGGTCACCAACGCCCAGGTTGACGCCACCGAAATCCGCGGTTGGTGACCAAACGACGGGTCAACGGCCCGTGGGAGGCACCGGTCCAGACCGGCGAAGAAATTCGGTTTGCTGGGAATGAATCCCCGACCTACTCTGTTCGATGAAACGAAACCGTTCCGTTTCATCCGTGACCGACGTAACAGAGGACCGCATGACCCCCACCGAAGTCGCCGCCACCAGGCCGCGCATCGAGGGCGACCGCGAGCAGGAGATCCTGACCGCGACCCTCGACGTGCTGGCCGACGTCGGCTACGACCGGCTGACCATGGACGCCGTGGCCACGCACGCCCGCGCCTCGAAGGCGACGCTCTACCGTCGCTGGAACGGCAAGGTCAGCCTGATCATCGACGCCCTGCTCTCCCAGAAGGGAGCGCCCGCCGCGCCCGACACCGGCAGCCTGCGCGGCGACCTGCTCGAGGCCTTCTGTGGCATGGGCAGCCTGACCGACCAGCGACAGCTGGCGGTCCTGGCCGCAGTGATCACCGCCATCGCCCGCGACGCCGAGTTCGCCGCGGCGTTCCGGGAGCAGTTCATCGGTCCCAAGGCGGCCGCCGTACGTCTGATCTTCCAGCGCGCCATCGACCGTGGCGAGATCCGTGACGACGTCGACCTCGACATCATCACCGCCGCCCTGCCGGGCATCGTCCTGCACCGCCAGTTCCTCCTCGGCGAGCAGCCGACCCAAGACCTGATCGTCAGGGTGATCGACCAGATCATCCTCCCCTCGGTGCTTACGCAGCACCCCTCCCAGACCCGCGACGACAACGAGAAGGAATCGAAGTGACCCACACAACGACAGCCGAGGAGATCGCTCCCGGCAAACCAGGCAAGGACCTGCACCTGGGCTGGGCCCTGGTGCTGATCTCCGTGGCCCAGCTGATGGTGGTGCTCGACGGCACCATCGTCAACATCGCCCTTCCCTACATCCAGGCCGACCTCGGCATCTCCAACGCCAACCTGACCTGGGTCGTCACCGGCTACGCGCTCGCGTTCGGCAGCCTGCTGCTGCTCGGTGGCCGGCTCGGTGACCTCTACGGACGACGCCGGATCTTCATGATCGGCCTGATCGTCTTCGGCGTGGCCTCGCTCCTCGGCGGTCTCGCGACCAACGAGGGACTGCTGCTCGCGGCTCGTGGCCTGCAGGGTCTCGGCGCTGCCCTCGCGTCACCCGCCGCCCTGGCGCTGATCGCCACCACCTTCCCGGCCGGTCCGCAGCGCAACCGCGCCTTCGCGGTGTACGCCGCCATGTCCGGGGCGGGCGCGGCTGTAGGGCTGATCCTCGGTGGCTGGCTCACGGGGCTGGACAGCTTCTTCGGTATGGACATCGAAGGTTGGCGGATCACCCTGCTGATCAACACCCCGATCGGCATCGCGGCCGCGCTGCTGGCCCCGCGCTTCCTGCGCGAATCCGAGTCGCACAAGGGCTGGCTCGACCTGCCCGGGGCCGTCACCGGCACGGTCGGGCTCCTCGGCATCGTCTACGGCTTCAGCCGAGCCGGCAGCGAGGGCTGGGGAGACTTCTGGACCGTCGCCAGCCTGGCGGCCGGCGCGATCATCGTCGCCCTGTTCCTGGTCATCGAGAGCAGGGTCGAGCACCCGCTGCTCCCGTCTCGGGTGTTCATGAACCGCACCCGTGCGGCCAGCTTCGGGGCGATGTTCCTGGCTCCGGCAGCCATGTTCGCGATGTTCTACTTCCTCAGCCAGTACATCCAGAACATCATGGGCTACAGCTCCCTCGAGGCGGGCGTCGCGTTCCTGCCGTTCTGCTTCGGCCTCGTGTTCGCCGCCGGCCTGGCGTCCAACCTGATCAACCGTTTCGACGCCCGCTACCTCGCGGGCGTCGGCACGCTGCTCGCGGCCGCCGGCCTCTTCCTGTTCTCCCGGCTGCCCTACGACACCACGTTCCCGGTGTCCATGGTCGAGGGGAGCTACGCCGCTGACGTGCTGCCCGGCATCCTCCTGATGTCGGTCGGCATGGGCCTGGTCTTCGTACCGCTGACCCTGACCGCCGTGCACCACCTGCGGGACGAGGACTCCGGCATCGGTTCCGGCGTGCTCAACACGATGCAGCAGGTCGGCGGCGCGCTCGGTCTCGCGGTGCTGTCAACACTGGCCACGCAGACGTTCACCGACCGGGGCGAGGAGCTCGCCGAGGCCGCCAAGAACGCGGGCGGGGCGGCTCCGAGCCCCCAGCAGCTGGAGGCGCTGCAAGCCATCACCCGCTCGCAGGTCTTCACCGAGGGCGCCACCAACGCGTTCCTGCTCGGCGCGATCATGATGCTGGCCGCGTCGGTGGTGGTCTGGGTGTTCCTGAACGTCAAGCACACCGAGCTGGCGACCGACGGCCCCGAGGGCGTCCACGTCGGCTGATCCACGGCTGACCCGCGGCTGGAGCCGTACGACGAAGGGCCCATCGGAGCGATCCTCCGGTGGGCCCTTCGCCTTG
>JALZCZ010000247.1 GCA_030862825.1 Actinomycetota bacterium
GTCATCGACTGCCCTCCGCCGACCGGCACCTGACGTCGCACCCTGTGGGACGCGCCGATCGCCCCGGCCCCTTGTTAGCGTGGCCGGGGTGATCGGTCAGCGACGGACGGCTCGAGCCCCCCGTCCGGCGTACCCAACCCGGCCTCGCCCGGCTCGACCACCCGCTGGGAGCTACGAGGCCCGGATCCACCACACCCGCTCGTACCCGTCGAAGACCTCCCGCCGCGACTCGGTCCAGTCGGCCGTGTCGAAGGGTGGGTAGAAGGTGTCACCGGGGGGTGACCGGTGGACCTCGGTGAGGACCTGCTCGTCGGCGACGAGGAGCGCCTCGCCGTAGACGGCGGCGCCACCGACCACCATGACGTCGCCCGGGAGTCCGTCGGCGACGTCGAGCGCCGACTCGAGGGAGGAGGCGACCAGGACGCCTTCGGCCGACCAGTCCGGGTCACGGGTGAGCACCAGGGTGGTGCGTCCGGGGAGCGGGCGGCCGATCGACTCGTACGTCGCGCGCCCCATCAGCAGCGTGTGACCCATGGTGGTGGCCTTGAAGTGCGCGAAGTCCTCGGGGATCCGCCACGGGATGTCGCCGTCGACGCCGATCACGCCGTTGTCGGCGACGGCCGCGACGAGCACGATCCGCTTGCCCGCGGGTGTCATCCGGCAGTCTCAGACGGCAATGGGGGCCTTGATGCCGGGGTGCGGGTCGTAGCCCTCGATCTCGATGTGCTCGAGCTCGAACGCGTCCAGCTCCGTGACCGAGCGGTCCAGCCGCAGCGTGGGCAGCGGCCGCGGGTCGCGGGTCAGCTGCAGCCGCGCCTGCTCGAGGTGGTTGGAGTAGAGGTGGGCGTCGCCGAACGTGTGCACGAAGTCACCGACCTCGAGGCCGGTGACCTGGGCGACCATGTGGGTGAGCAGCGCGTACGACGCGATGTTGAACGGCACGCCCAGGAACACGTCCGCCGAGCGCTGGTAGAGCTGGCATGACAGCCGTCCCTCGGCGACGTAGAACTGGAACATCGTGTGGCACGGCGCCAGCGCCATCTGCGGGATGTCTGCGACGTTCCAGGCCGAGACGATGTGGCGGCGCGAGTCGGGGTCGCGCCTGATCTGCTCGACCACCTGCGCGATCTGGTCGACGTGATGACCGTCGGGGGTCGGCCAGGAGCGCCACTGGTAGCCGTAGACGGGGCCGAGGTCACCGTCGGGGTCGGCCCACTCGTCCCAGATCGAGACGCCGCGATCCTGCAGCCACTTCACGTTGGTGTCGCCGCGAAGGAACCACAGCAGCTCCGCGAAGACCGACCGGGTATGCACCTTCTTGGTGGTGACGAGCGGGAAGCCCTCGGTCAGGTCGAACCGCATCTGGTGGCCGAAGACCGAGAGGGTGCCGGTGCCGGTGCGGTCGCTCTTCTCAGCGCCGGTGTCGAGGATGCGCTGGAGGAGGTCGAGGTACTGCTGCACGTCCCCAACCTACTCGTCACAGATCGACCTGACCGCTGATGGCCGTCCGCGTGTCACCGCCGACCCAGACCACGTCGTCCTCGACCGACACGTGCACGCGGCCGAGGCGCCCGATCGCCGTGCCCTGGGCGGCGACGTACGACGTGGGCAGCCGGCTGCCGGCCAACCACATGGCGAGCCCTGCATTGAGGCTGCCCGTGACCGGGTCCTCGGGGATGCCGATCTCCGGAGCGAACGCCCGCACTTCGATCGCGCACTCCGATCCGGCAGGGTGCGGACCCACGGCGCCGATGTCGAGGCCCCCGAAGGCGCCGACATCGGGGCGTAGCCCGAGCACGGCATCGGCGTCCGCAACCAGCACAGCCACCCAGCCGGCTCCGTTGTCGACCCAGGCGGCGTCCACGACGTCCTGGGCGTCGATCCGCAGTGCGCCCACGATCGTGGCCAGCTCGTCGTCCGACACCGGGCCGGACCGCACCAGCGGCGGCGCGGCGAAGGCCAGCCGCTCACCTCGGCGCACCCGCACCAGCCCGGTCCCACACTCCTGCACCACCTCGTCCGACCGGGCGGGCACTCCCCCGGCCTCGAGCCAGGCGTGCGCCGAGCCGAGCGTCGGATGGCCGGCGAAGGGCAGCTCCCCGCCGGGCGTCCAGATCCGCAGCCGGTAGTCGCTCCCGGGATCGGTCGGCCGGAGCAGGAACGTCGTCTCGGACAGGTTCGTCCACCGCGCAAACGCGGCCATCTGCTCGTCGCTGACGCCGTCGGCGTCGTGCACGACCGCCACCGGGTTGCCCAGCATCGGTTCCGCGGAGAAGACATCGACCTGGCTGAAGGGGCGCACGACCCGACCGTAGCCGCTGGTCACCGGGCCAGCAGCAGGTCCGTCTCGGCGCCGGCATAGGCGCCGGCCTCCTCCTGGGTGCACTCCGGCGCACGCTCTCCGGAGGGCAGGAAGACCAGCCCGAGGGAGCAGGTGCGCACGTCGACCAGGCCGGACGACGAGCGGAACTGCAGCGCCAGGAAGGTGATCGTCTCGTCGGGGCCGAACTCGGCATCGAGCACCAGCGAGCCCGGCGCCAGGTCGGCCGGGACCTCCTCGCCACTGCGGGTGTCGTAGATCGCCAGGTTCTCGCCCACCCAGGTCAGCACGAAGTTGCCGTCCTCCGACAGCTCGGCCCCTTCGCCCTCCCAACCGAACCTGATGTCGAAGAGCGGCTGCTCGGCGCGGATCGAGTCGGGCGTCTCCTGGAAGACCTTCACCTTCGAGGAGACGTCGAGCAGGCTGCTCGTGCCCAGCGGCTCCACCTCCCCGGTCTCGACTGTCAGCTCGACGTCCCCGCGGTCGTCGCGGAAGAACACGCTGCCGCCGTCGACGGCGATCACCCGGCCCGTCCCGTCCACCTCGACGGTGACGACGTCGGAGCGAGCGGTCAGGTCGCGGACCACGAGCGTGGCGTCCTCGGCGTCGGACAGCCACGCGACCAGGCCCTCCTCGTCGGACGACGCGAAGGTGCCCTGCTCACCGATGGTCGCGAGCAGGGTGCGCTGTCCCTGGTCGTTGACCTGCACGAGGTCACCGTCGTCGTCGGCGTAGACGGCCCCGTCGTTGACGGTCGCGACGGCGCGCACATCGGGCACGTCGAGGACGACGTGGGACAGGTGCAGCCGCCCATCGGCGTACCACCCGACGGCGGAGCCGGTGGAGGTGCGCTCGACGGTCACAGGCTCGAGCTCCCCGCCGGCCGCCGGGTCGGGGTCGTCTCCCGCTCCGAGGACCACTCCCAGGGCAACCACCCCGACCAGCCCGACGAGACCCACCACACCCAGCCCGGCGCGCCGGCGTCGGTGCCGTCGCAGCGCGGAGGCCATCTCGTCGACCTGCTCCAGGTCGGGCGGCTGGACCGGCACCGCGCGGGCGACGTCGCGCAGCCGTTGCCCCGTCGGTGCACCGACGGGCACTGTCGGCGCCGTCTCACCGACCACCGCCTCGACGTACGACTCGGGGAGCTCGGCGACGTGACGGAGCACCAGCCACTCGCGCTGGAGCCGCGTCAGCCGGTCGAGCTCCGGCTCGACCTCCGTCCACAGCTCGTCGTCGAAGGGCGGCTCGGCCCACCACGCGGCCCGGTCGCGGTGCCGGAGGTCGAGCACAGCCCGGTAGAGCTCGGCGTCGAGATCGTCGAAAGCGTCCTGGTGCGACCACTCGGAGCGGCGCTCGGCCAGCGCCTCCCGAGCCAGTGTCGCGGCATGACCCGGTGGCGAGCCGAGCAGCACCAGGGTACGGACGACCAGGTGCCAGCGCGCGGCGGCGTACGACTCGAAGTCGACCTGGTCGTGCATTCCCTCATCCTGCTCGCTCGGTGCCCATACGGACGACGCACGCGGTGAAGTCGGCGGTGTCGCGGCCGCGCGTCCGGTGGTCGTCGACATACTCCTCGGGTCCGCCGTCGCGGATCCGGAGCGCCTCGCGCAGCACCCGGTGGTAGCGCTCGGGGTAGTAGGTGAGGCCCCAGCGCCCGGCCGCTGACTTGGTCGTCATCTCCCCGGTCACGAGGAGGTGATGGAGGCGTGCGATACCGAGGACGCACCAGGTGCACGGCTCCTCCCGGGCACCCTCGGACGGCATCGCGACCAGCGCCTCGGCGTTGCCCCGCCAGTAGCTGTCGAGGTTGTCGAGGGTGAAGGCCAGCAGGCGGTCGCGGTCGGTCCATACGCCTAGCTCCGCGAGGGGCGGACCGGCCACGGTCACGCCGTGCCAGGCGAGCTCGTGCCAGGCGATCAACGGGTCGAGACGACCCTCGTCCTCGAAGTAGCCGCCGAGGACGGTGGGCACGTCCGGGCACTCGGCGGGGTCGCGGGCCAGGTCGCGGGCGAGCACGTGCATGCCGTCGAAGTGGATCGTCGGATGGAGCCTGGCCATGTCTGGGTGGGTGGTCCTCAGCAGGCGCACCTCGTCCGCGCTGGGCCGATGGGACAGCGTCGCGACGAAGTCGATGTCGCTCTGGCCGGGCACCCACTCGCCGAAGCCGACTCCGCCGCGGAGATAGAGCCCCGTGACCAGCCCGTCCGGTACGACGTCCAGGAAGGTCCGGCAGACCAGCTCGACCGGGGCAGGAGTCACGGGTGCAGCGACATCGGCCCGTAGATCTGGCGGTCGATCTCGAACAGGGTGACCGCGTGGACGCCCTCCGCCGCCAGCTCGGCCCAGAACTCCCCCACCCACGACTCGGCGTCGGCCTGGCTCGCGAAACGCTGGTCGGCCAGGTCACCAGAGACCTCCACCTCGCCACCCGACGCGTCCTCCAGCCGCCACCACCAGGGGCGCTCGGCGGGGGTCGGAGGTCGGAAGGTCGACGGCTGCTCGGGGAGGTTCACGACGCACGCACCTTCGACTCGACGAAGGGCACCTCTGTCAGCTGGAAGACCTCCCGGCGCCCACGGACGTCGACGCCCACCTCTGCCTCGGGGTTGACCACCGACGACAGCAGCGCGAGCCCGATGCCCTGCTTCAGGGTCGGCGAGAAGGTGCCCGAGGTGACCTCACCGAGGGGCACGTCCTTGGTCAGGCTCACGCTCATGTGCGGACGCGGGATCGCCCGGCCGGTCGAGACCAGGCCGTGCAGGCGGCGCTTCGGCCCTTCCTCCCTCTCGGCGACGAGCGGCTCCCGGCCCCAGAAGGCGTCCTTCCTCCAGCCGACCGCCCAGCCGAGCCGGGCCTCGTTGGGGGTGACGTCGAGCGAGATGTCCTGACCGTGCAGCGGGTAGCCCATCTCGGTGCGCAGGGTGTCGCGGGCGCCCAGGCCGCACGGCGCGATGTCGAAATCGGCACCGGCCTCCAGGAGCGCGTCCCACAGCGCGGCGGCTCCGGCGTTGGCCGCGATCAGCTCGTAGCCGCGCTCGCCGGTGTAGCCCGTGCGGCACACCACCACGCCGACGTCCTGACCGGACTCGCCCGGGAAGGAGGTCTCCTGGAAGCTCATGTAGTCATGCCCGGCCGGCAGCCCGACCTTGGCCAGCACCTCGTCCGATGACGGCCCCTGCACCGCGAGGACGGCGTACTCCTCGTGATGGCTGCGCACCTTGACCCCGGCGGGCGCGGCGTCGCCGAGGCGGCGCACGACCTCGGCGGTGTTGGCCGCGTTCGGCACGAGCAGGAGGTGCTCGTCGTCGCGGTAGTAGACGATCAGGTCGTCGACGATGCCGCCGGTGGCGTCGTCGCAGCAGAGCGAGTACTGGGCCTGGCCGGGACCGATCTTGGCCAGGTCGTTGGAGAGCGTCGCGTTGACGAGCTCGGCAGCGCCCGGCCCGGTGACCATCGCCTTGCCGAGGTGGCTGACGTCGAAGATGCCCACCGCGGCGCGAACGGTGGTGTGCTCCTTGACCACGCCACCGTCACCGCCGGAGTAGTCCAGCGGCATCGACCAGCCGCCGAACTCGGCGAACTTCGCGCCGAGCGCCTCGTGACGGTCGTGGAGCGGCGACCTGAGCAGCTCGTCCTTGTCTCCCATGCCCGAAAACCTATCGCAGGCAGCCC
The DNA here is from genome assembly GCA_030862825.1 of Actinomycetota bacterium. Taxonomy (GTDB): domain Bacteria; phylum Actinomycetota; class Actinomycetes; order Propionibacteriales; family Nocardioidaceae; genus Nocardioides. The sequence continues at coordinate 5,996 of JALZCZ010000247.1, forward strand.
GTGGTTCCGCCGCTATCCTTCGTCGATGACGACCTACGCCCTGCGCACCGCCAGCCCCGCGAAGTCCCGGGCCGACGTGGTCGTCGTCGGCGTGACATCGTCGTCGAAGCAGCCCCGGATCGCCGCCGGCGCTGAGGATGTCGCCAAGGCCTACGGCCGCAAGTGGGCCGGTCTCCTGTCCTCCCTCGGGGTCACCGGAAAGGCGGGCGAGGTCACCAAGATCCCGACCTCCGGGACCATCGGCTCACCGCTGCTGGTGCTCGTCGGCCTGGGTGCAGATCCCGGCCCGCAGGAGGTACGCCGTGCGGCGGGCGCCGGGGCGCGCGCGGCGACCAACGCGGCCTCCGTCGCCATCGCTCTGCCTGCGGACTCTGCCGAGCTGGTGCGCGCCGTGACCGAGGGCTTCCTGCTCGGCGGCTACGCGTTCACGACCTACAAGAGCCAGGAGTCCACCAGCGCGGTCGCCGAGGTGGTGCTACTCAGCCCGGTCGCTCGGCGCAAGGAGGTCGTCGGCGCCTTCGAGGAAGCGCAGGTGATCGCGCGGGCCGTCGCCACGACCCGCGACTGGGTGAACAACCCGCCCGGAGACTTCACCCCGCCGGCCTTCGCCGACGCGGTGGTGGCCGCCGGCAAGGCCCACGCCCGGGGCAGGCACAAGGTCACGATCGAGGTGCTCGACGAGACCCGCCTCGCTGAGCTCGGCTGCGGTGGGCTGCTCGGCGTCGGCGGAGGCTCGGCCGCGCCGCCGAGGATGGTCGAGCTCAGCTACGCCCCCAGGGGTGCCACTCGCCACCTGGCCCTGGTCGGCAAGGGCATCACCTTCGACTCGGGCGGACTGACGATCAAGACCGGCGAGATGATGCGCATCATGAAGGCCGACATGGCCGGCGCCGCCGCCGTGGTGCAGGCCACCTTCGCCATCGCGGCGCTCGGGCTCCCACTCAAGGTGACGGCGTACACGGCGATGGCGGAGAACATGGTGTCCGGCTCGTCGATGCGGCCGGGCGACGTGCTGACCACCTACGGCGGCACCACGGTCGAGGTGCTCAACACCGACGCCGAGGGCCGGCTGGTGCTGGCCGACGCGCTGGTCATGGCCACCGAGAAGAAGCCCGACGTGATCGTCGACGTGGCCACACTCACCGGTCACATGGTGGTAGCGCTCGGCGACCAGATCGGTGGCGTGATGGGTGACGACGCGATCGTCGAGCAGGTGCTCGCCGCCTCCCGCACCGCGGGAGAGCACAGCTGGCCGATGCCGATCCCCGAGCACATGGGCGAGCGGATCCGCTCCAGCAAGATCGCCGACCTCGCCCAGCACGACTGGATCCGCTGGGGCGGCGGGCTCTTCGCGGCCGCGTTCCTCCGCGAGTTCACGGCCGGCATCCCGTGGGCACACGTGGACATGGCCGGCCCGTCGTTCAACCCGGGCGGTCCGTCCGGTCACATCAGCCCGGGCGGCACCGGCTTCGGGGTCACCACCCTGGTCGAGCTGGCCCGCGCGATGAGCGTCTGAGACTAGGACTCGTCCTACGTCCCCTGCTGGCCGCGCAGCTTCTGGCGGCGGTTGTAGTCGCGCATCCGCTGCGGGATGCCGACCAGGCCGGCGTCGTACGACGGCACCTGGTGCTTGTTGCAGAAGTCGTGGGCCCACTTGACCGACGGGACCCGTCGCCGGGTCCACTCGCCGTCGTGGGCGACCAGGAGCAGGGTCACCTCACTGACCGCGGTGCGGGGTTCGACGAAGCCCTCGACGCCACGCCGGTTGACGACGAAGTCGTGCAGGTGCTGCTCGTCGACCTTGTCGGAAGCTCGCACCGTCGTCGAACCGGTCCGGAAGCCGTCGCCCGGCTTGCTCATCCGCTGACGCGGCCCGCGCCGGAACCTGTCCATCAAACCCATGGAGGCAATTCTGCCTGGTCCGGCCTGAACGGGTCACTGTTTGGCCCACGTGGGTCCACCAGAGACCCGACGAGCCCACCCAGCGAAGGCCGGTGTTGTGATGCGCCCGACAAGTGAAAGGATGGGCCGCGTGGCTGACGCTGACTTCGACGTACTCATCCTCGGGGCGGGTTCGGGCGGCTATGCATGCGCCCTCCGCGCGGCACAGCTGGGCCTCTCGGTCGGGCTGGTCGAGAAGGGCAACCTGGGCGGCACCTGCCTGCACGTGGGGTGCATCCCGACGAAGGCGCTGCTGCACGCGGCCGAAGTGGCGGACCTGACCCGAGAGTCGGAGCAGTTCGGGGTGCGGGCCAGCCTCGACGGCATCGACATGGCGGGCGTCAACTCCTACAAGGACGGCGTGGTCTCGCGCCTGTTCAAGGGCCTCGCCGGCCTGATCAAGGGGCGCGGCATCACCGTGATCGAGGGTGAGGGACGACTGACCGGGCCTCACCAGGTCACGGCCATGGGCACGGCCTACACCGGCAGGCAGGTGGTGCTGGCCTCGGGCTCCTACGCGAAGTCCCTGCCCGGCCTCGAGATCGACGGCGAGCGAGTCGTCACCTCCGACCACGCGCTGCGGCTGGACCGGGTGCCGGCGTCGGTGATCGTGCTCGGCGGCGGCGTGATCGGCTGCGAGTTCGCGAGCGTGTGGAAGAGCTTCGGCGCCGAGGTGACGATCGTCGAGGCGCTGCCCCGGCTGGTGGCCGCCGAGGACGAGACGTCGTCGAAGGCGCTCGAGCGCGCCTTCCGCAAGCGCAAGATCAACCTCCGGACCGGCACGCCGTTCCAGAGCGTGAAGACGACCAACGACGGCGTGGCCGTCACCGTCGAGGGCGGTGAAGTGATCGAGGCCGAACTGCTGCTGGTGGCGGTGGGCCGTGGCCCCTCGACCGCGGGGCTCGGCTTCGAGGAGCAGGGTGTCGCGATGGAGCGCGGCTTCGTGCTCGCCGACGACCACTGCCGCACCAACGTCGACGGCGTGTACGCCGTGGGCGACATCGTGCCCGGGCTCCAGCTCGCGCACCGCGGCTTCCAGCAGGGCATCTTCGTCGCCGAGCACATCGCCGGCCTGGAGCCGGTGCCGATCGACGAGGCCGGGATCCCCCGGGTGACCTACTCGCATCCCGAGATCGCGTCGGTCGGGCTCGACGAGGCGACCGCGGCCGAGCGCTACGGTGCCGACGGCATCGAGGCCCTCACCTACGACCTCGGCGGCAACGGCAAGAGCCAGATCCTGCGGACGCAGGGCTTCGTGAAGCTGGTCCGCCAGAAGGAAGGGCCCGTGGTCGGCGTACACCTGGTCGGCGACCGCGTGGGCGAGCTGATCGGCGAGGCCCAGCTGATCTACAACTGGGAGGCGCACGCCGAGGACGTCGCTCCGCTGGTGCATGCGCACCCGACCCAGAACGAGGCCCTCGGCGAGGCGCATCTCGCGCTCGCCGGCAAGCCGCTTCACGCCCACTCCTGACCCCCGCCACCACCCCGCCTGACCTGCTTGACCCCGCCTGACCACTCGAGACACGAAGGAAGTCCATGGCCACCGAAGTCAACCTCCCGGCACTCGGGGAGTCCGTCACCGAAGGCACCGTCACCCGCTGGCTGAAGTCGGTCGGTGACGAGGTCGCGGTCGACGAGCCGCTGCTCGAGGTCTCCACCGACAAGGTCGACACCGAGAT
>JALZCZ010000249.1 GCA_030862825.1 Actinomycetota bacterium
ACATGGGCGGCCGTGATGACCGTCCCGGCGCCGACCAGCAGCTCGGACCGCTCGGCCAGCCGGCGCAGGACCGCGGCGGCCTCCGGCGTACGGAACGTGGCCTCAGCGACCGGCAGGCCACCGGCGACCAGCGCCGCCCCGAGCTCGTCAGCCTTTCCGGGGTCGTCGAGCACGACCACCGGGACGACACGGTGCCCTCCGAGCACACCACTCGGCGTCGCAGGCATCAGCGGAGCTCGGCGATGACGGTCTTGAGCTCGGTGTAGTCGTCGAGACCGAACGACCCGAGCTCGCGACCCCAACCGGACTGCTTGTAGCCGCCGCGCGGGAGCGTGACGTCGTCGGCGTGCCAGGTGTTGAGCCAGACCGTGCCCGCGCGCAGCCGGCCGCCGACGCGGTGGGCGGTGCCGAGGTCGCGGGACCAGACACCCGCGGCCAGGCCGTAGACGGTGTTGTTGGCGGCCGCAACGACCTCGTCCTCGGTGTCGAACGGGATGGCGGTCACGACCGGACCGAAGATCTCGTCGGTCTGGATGGCCATCGACTCGGTCACGCCGGTGATCAGGGTCGGGGCGAAGAAGTAGCCCCGGTCGCGAGCGGGCTCGCCACTGCCGGCGTTGATCGTCGCGCCGTCGGCGATGGCGCCGCGGACGTAGCCGATCACCTTCTCGTGCTGCTCCTGCGAGATGAGCGGGCCCATCGTCGTGGTCGGGTCGAAAGCGTCACCCACGGTGATCGCTCGAGCGGCGGCCGCGACGCCCTCGATGACCTCGTCGAAGACCTGGCGCTGGACGTAGAGCCGCGAGCCGTTGACGCAGCACTGGCCCTCGTTGAAGTAGCCCGCCAGCGCGGCACCCGCGATGGCCGCGTCGAGGTCGGCGTCCGCGAAGATGATGTTGGGCGCCTTGCCGCCCAGCTCCAGCGACACCTTCTTCAGGCTCGAAGCTGCGCCGGCGGCGATCTTCTTGCCGACCTCGGTGCTGCCGGTGAAGGCAACCTTGTCCACGCCGTGGTGGTCTACCAGCGCGGCGCCCGCGTCGCCGTACCCAGGCACGACGTTCACGACGCCGGCGGGCACACCCGCTTCCAGGAGCAGCGCGCCGAGCCGCAGGGCGGTCAGGGGGGTCTGCTCGGCCGGCTTCAGGACGACGGTGTTGCCGGCGGTGATGGCCGGGACGATCTTGAAGCACGCCATCGTCAGCGGGAAGTTCCAGGGCACGATGCCGGCGACGACCCCGATCGCCTCGCGGCGCGTGTAGGCGTGGAAGTCGCGGCCCGGCACCGACATCGGGATGGCGGTGCCCTCCATCTTGGTGGCCCAGCCGGCGAAGTAGCGGAACAGCTCAGTGGCGACACCGACGTCGCCGTGGGCGGCCTCGAGGCTCTTGCCGTTGTCGAGGGACTCCAGCTGGGCGAACTCCTCGGCGTTGGCCTCGATCAGGTCGCCGATGCGCCACAGCAGGTGGGAGCGGTCGCGCGGCGTCATCCGCGACCACGGCGACGGCGACTCGAACGCAGTGCGCGCTGCGACGACCGCGCGGTCGACGTCCACGGCGGACGCCTGCGCGACCTGGACCAGCACCTCCTCGGTTGAGGGGTTGACGGTGGCGAAGGTCTTGCCGTCCTTCGCGTCGACCCATTCGCCATCGATGAGCAGCTGCTGGGGCGCGGACAGGAACGAGCGGACGGAGGGGAGGAGCGCGGATCGGTCGTTGGACATGATGGCCTTCCTGGTGACGTGTACGACGTGGGTTCGGGTGGTTCGAGGGCTACTTGATGATCAGCACCTTGGATCGGTCGAGGGTGAGCGCGACGGCGACGACGATGATCGCGCCGTAGAGGATCTGCTCGTAGGCGGACGGGACGCCGACGATGGGAAGGCCGACGCGCAGCAGCGTGACGACGAGAGCTCCCGCCAGGGTCCGCCACAGGCTGCCGTGGCCGCCGGTGATCGCGGTGCCGCCGACGACGATCGCCGCGACGGCCGGCAGCAGCAGGGTGTCGGCCATCGTGGGGTTGCCGCTGTAGTTGCGCGACACCAGCAGCACGGCGGCGAGCCCGGCACAGCCGCCGGACACGCAGAACGCGCCGATCTTGACCAGGTCGACCGGGATGCCGGCCAGCCTCGCGGCCGACTCGGAGTAGCCGGTTGCCTTGATCCAGTTGTCGAGCGGGGTCACCTTGATGATCAGTGCCAGCGCGCCGACGACCGCGACGGCCACGACGACAGCCGTCGGCACCCGGCCGCCGACGTACTGGTTCGCCCAGGCGATGGGAGCGTCGTCGATGACCGCGACTGTCCCCGCATCGGAGACCACGAGAGCGATCGCGGAGAAGATGCTCATCCCGCCGAGCGTGACGATGAACGACGGGATCCGGAGATAGACGTGGGCCGCGCCCAGCACGGCGCCGGCGGCTGCCGCCACACCGACGACGGCGAACGTGGTCAGCCCGCCGAGGTTCGGCAGCCACATGGCCACGAACACGGTCGACAGCGACGCCATCGCGGCGATGGACAGGTCGATGCCGCCACACATCACGACGATGGTGGCGCCGGCGGCGAGCACGGCCAGTGGCGCAGCCGTGTTGGCCACGGCGGTCAGGCTCCGCTCGGTCAGGAAGTTCGGGTCGGCCACGGAGAGCGCGACGACCAATGCCACCAGGGCGATGACCGGCATGAACGACGTGACCCGGTCCGCGGCGCTGGGACCGCCGCGGACGACGGGTTCCGTCGCGGTCGGCGGGGTGGTCACGGTGGTCACACCATCTCCTTGACGAGGTCGAGTGGGGTCGGCTTGCTGCCAGCGGGGCAGGACACCTCGGTCGTGATCCGGCCGTCGCTCATGACGACGATGCGGTCGGCCATGCCGATGGCCTCCTCGAGGCTGTCGGCCAGGAGCAGCGTGGCCACGCCGCTGCTCGCCAGCTCGCGCATCAGCCGGTACACCTCGGAGCGGGCGCCGATGTCGAGGCCACGCGTGGGGTGGTCGAGCAGGAGCAGGCGGATGTCGCCGCCCACCAGCCACCGGGCCAGGACGACCTTCTGCTGGTTGCCGCCGGAGAGCCGCTGGATCGCCGTGCCCCGGCCGGGCGTGCGGATGGAGAGCCGGCTGATCCAGCCGTCCACGAGCGAGGACTGCTTCTTCGGCATCACCAGGGGGCCCGTGCAGCGCACCCCTTGCTTGGTCAGGGTCATGTTGTCGGCCACCGACATCGGCCCGACCATGCCCTCGATCTTCCGCTCGGCCGGCACGTAGCCCACGCCGGCGGCGCACGCCGCGCGCGGACCGGACAGGTCGAGCTTCTCGCCGTCGAGGGTCACCTCTCCCGCCGTGGTCTCCTCGGCACCGAAGAGTGCCCGGCAGACGTCCTCACGGCCGGAGCCGTGTACGCCGACCACGGCGAGGATCTCGCCGGCGTTGATCTCGAGGTCCACGTCGCGGAAGGTCTTGCCCGCAAGGCCGCGCACGGTCAGCCGCGGCTTCGCGGTCTCCGCCGACGTCGCGGCGTTGCCGTGGTAGTGGTCGTCGGAACCCGTGGACCCGATCATCAGCCGGTGCAGCTCGGCGGGGACGGCGCCGGCAGCCTGCACCTCACCGGCGGTCTGGCCGTTACGCAGCACGACCACGCGGTCGCACACGTCGAGCACCTCGTCGAGGCGGTGGGACACGAAGACGACGGAGGCGAACTCCCGGAGCCTGCGGACCTGCGTGAACAGCGTCTCGATCTCGCCCGACTCGAGCACCGAGGTGGGCTCGTCCAGGATGATCACCGGCGGCACGTTGGTGCGCTGCTCGATCCGCAACGCCTTGGCGATCTCAACCATCTGCCGGTCGGCGAAGGTGAGGGTGTCGGTGCGGGCCAGGGGGTCGATCGTGGACCCGATCTTGTCCAGCTGCTCCTGGGCCAGCTTGCGCATCGTGTCCCAGCGGTAGACACCGCGTCGTACCCCAGGACCCTCGGAGCCGAGCACGATGTTCTCCGCGGCGGTGAGGTTGGGGACGAGGGACTGCTCCTGGAACACCATGCCGATGCCGTGGTTGGCGGCGTCGACGACGCTGCGGAGGCGAACCCGCTCCCCGCGCACGTAGATCTCGCCGGCATCCGGCCGGACCAGGCCGACGAGCGCCTTGAGCAGCGTCGACTTGCCCGCGCCGTTCTCGCCGGCCAGGCCGAGCACCTCGTTGGGGCGCACCACGAAGTCGACCCCGTCCAGCGCCTTGACGCCCGGGTACGCCTTGACCAGCCCCCGCACCTCCAGGGCCGGCACCGCGGCCTGGTGCTTCGCGACATCGATACTCACGTGACACTCATTTCACTACCTGGTTCCTGCGGCGCTGCGGGATGGCTGCGGCCGCGACGGCGACGACGACGATGAGGCCCTGCACACCGCCCTGCCAGTAGGGACTGACCCCGATCTGGACCAGACCGTTGGTCAGGACCACGATCAGAAGCACTCCGACGGCTGAGTGCAGGACGCCACCCCGCCCACCGGTCAGCAGGGTGCCGCCGACCACGGCGGCGGTGATGGCGGAGAAGCTGAAGTCGGCACCGGCCTGCACGAGGCCGGCGCCGAGCTGGCTGGTGACCATCACGGCGCCCAGCCCGTAGAACGTGCCGGCCAGGGTGAACACCGCGACCTTGTACGGCGCGACCCGGACCCCCGAGAGCGCGAGCACCTCCTCGGCACCCCCGATCGCGAACGCGTAGCGCCCGAGCCGGGTGTAGCGCTGGATGGCCCAGCCGATCAGGACACAGACCACCGCGATGTAGGTGAGGTAGGTGAACCCGAGGAACCGGTCCGTCGCCCAGCTCTCCAGGGCAGCGTCGGAGATGTTGGGCTGGACGCCCGCGAACATGAGCGTCGCGACGCCGAGCCCGATGGCCGACACCCCGAGCGTGGTCATGAACGAGGGCACCTTCAACAGCACCAGCAGCAGTCCGCTCAGGCCACCGAGCGCTGCGCCCATGAGCACCGCGACCAGGATGCCGAGGTATCCGAGGTCGTTGCCGTTGCGGTTGTTCTCCACGAGCAGCGCCACGGTGAGCGACGACGCCGCCATCACTCCCGCGGCTGAAAGGTCGATGGAGCCCATCAGCAGTACGAACGTGGTGCCGCAGGTGACGACGGCCAGGACCGACGCCGCGTCGAGGATGTTCTGGAAGTTGCCCAGGCTGCGGAACTGCGAGCTGAGCAACGAGAACACGATGACGATCACGATCAGGGCAGCCGGGGGGCCGGCGTCCCGGAGCGACACCCCCGGCCGAGGCTGGGGGCGCGCCGCGACGACGGCCTCGGCGGGGGATGTCACGGTCACGGCAGAGGAGCGGCGACGCGGCTGAACACGTTGTCGCACTCGAAGTCAGCCGGGTCCGTCTCTGGCGCCAGGTACTCCCCGACGTTGTCACCGTTGATCAGGAACTGATCGGCGTAGAACGCGCGCTGCTCGTCGGTGACGTCGTCCATGTCGAGCTCGCCGGTGGCGGCGCAGTAGCCGATCGCCAGGCCGATGCCGCCCTGCCAGGGACCGTCGCTCGAGACCGTCGCGGTCATCTGACCGCCCTCGATGGCCGTGAGAGCGTCGGGTACGGCGTCGATGCCGACGACGGCGACCTCGCCGGCGCGGCCGGCCTGCTCCAGCGCCTGGAGGGCGCCGAGCGCCATGTCGTCGTTGGCGGCCCAGATGCCCTTGACGTCGTCGCCGTGCTTGGTCAGCAGCGTCTCGGTGACGGTGAGCGCCTCCGCACGGGAGAAGTTCGCGGTCTGCTGGTCGAGCAGGGTGATGTCCGGGTTCCCGGCGAGCGCGCCTTCCAGGCCCGCGAAGCGGTCCTTGGCGGCGGCCGTGTCGAGGATGCCCTGCAGCGCGATGATGCCGCCCTCGCCACCCATGGCCTCGAACATGGCTTCCGAGATCTGCTGGCCCGACTCCTGGCCGTTGTAGGTGAGGTGGCTGATCCAGCGATCGTAGTCCGCGGGGTTCAGCTCGGCGGGCTTGTTCCACTGGGTCACCAGGTAGGCGCCGGCCTGGTCGGCCGCCTTGACGATCGGCGTGGTGTCGGCGTCGCCGTTGGGCAGGACGTTCATGACCAGGCAGTCGGTCTCGCCGGTCGCGAGGAGCTGGCGGACCTGCTCCTGCTGCTTGGTGGACTCGCCGTCGTAGGTGAGCCGCTGCTGCTCCAGGTCGACCGACTCGGCGAAGGCGTCGCCGCCGTCGAGCCACGCAGCCTCGTAGGGGTTGGACTCGTTGCGGACCTGCCCGACCAGCTTGACGTCGGCCGGGTCGCAGGTGCCGATGCCGCTGGCACCGCCGCCACCACCGTCGGTGGCTTCATCGCTACAGCCCGCCAGGGCGACCGCTGCCAGCGAGATGCTGAGCAGTCCTACGGCGGAGCGTGACTTGAGCTTCATCGTCGATCCTCGATTTCTTGGCGCCGGGAGATCCGGCGGGGTTGGGTCCGAGACGTCAGAAAGGGAGCCGCGGGCGCGGCGGGTGGGGACGAGTGGAATGAGGTCAACGAGCCATCCAGCCTCCGTCGACGACGAGGACATGGCCGTTGACGTAGTCGGCGGCTGGCGAGCTGAGGAACACCGCCGCACCGGCGACGTCGTCGGCAGTGCCCCAGCGACCGGCGGGGATGCGCTCGAGGATGGCTCGCGAGCGATCGGCGTCCGCGCGCAGCGCGGTGGTGTTGTCCGTGGCCATGTAGCCGGGTGCGATGGCGTTGACCTGCACGCCGTGCGGACCCCACTCGTTGGCCAGGGCCTTCGTGATGCCGGCGACGCCGTGCTTGCTGGCGGCGTAGGACACCACTCGCAGTCCGCCCTGGAACGACAGCAGGCTGGCGATGCTGACGATCTTTCCGTGCCCGCGCTCGACCATGGGACGGCCGATCTGCTGGCAGAGGAAGAACAGTCCCGTGAGGTTGATGTCGAGCACGCGGTTCCACCCGTCAGGGCTGACGGCGACCGAGTCCTCCCGGTCGATGATGCCCGCGTTGTTGACGAGGATGTCGACCTGTCGGTCGGCGGTCACCTGCGAGCAGGCCCGCTCGACGGCATCCAGGTCGCCGACATCGAGGTCGACCACCTCCACGTCGCGTCCGAGGTCGCCGACCATCTTTTCGGTGGCGGTCTGGCTGTCGGGCAGGCCGACGAGGACGAGGTCGGCGCCGGCCTGTGCCAGACCGAGGGCGACGGCCTGGCCGAGGCCCCGCCCGGCGCCGGTCACCACCGCGCACTTGCCGTGCAGGTCGAACGGCGAGCGACGCTCGGTCTCCGTCTGGGTGCTCACAGGTCCTCCAGGGCAACAGGTGTGAGGTCGGTGTAGTCGTTGTTCTCCCCCGCCATCGCCCACACGAAGGCGTAGGAGCTGGTGCCGGCGCCTGCGTGGATCGACCAGGGGGGCGAGATGACGGCCTGCCGGTTGGCCACGACCATGTGGCGGGTGGCCCCGGGCTGACCGAGGAAGTGGAAGATCCGCTCGTCCTCGTCCAGGTCGACGTAGAGATAGACCTCGGTGCGACGGTCGTGCAGGTGAGGAGGCAGCGTGTTCCAGACCGAGCCGTCGGCCACGACGGTCACGCCGAACTGGAGCCCGGCCGTCTGCAGGTCAGATCCCCAGGCGTAGCGGAAGAGGCTCCGTTCGCTGGCGCCCTGTGAGCTGCCGACGGGCACCGGCACGACGGAGCTGTGCTCCAG
>JALZCZ010000259.1 GCA_030862825.1 Actinomycetota bacterium
GAGGAACCTCGGCGCGCCAACCTCTCGTTCCGAGAGGTTTTTTTGTTGCCTTAACTTGGAGAGCTCTGGAATGGACCACCGCGACCTGCACGGCGAGTTCCACGTCTACGACACGACCCTGCGCGACGGCGCGCAGCAGGAGGGGCTCAACCTCTCCGTCGCGGACAAGCTCGCCATTGCCCGGCAGCTCGACGGCCTGGGCGTCGGCTACATCGAGGGTGGCTGGCCCGGCGCCAACCCCAAGGACACCGAGTTCTTCCGTCGTGCGGCCGCCGAGCTCGACCTCCGGCACGCCAAGCTGGCCGCTTTCGGCTCCACCCGCCGGGCCGGCGTCCGCGCCGCCGACGACCCCCAGGTGGCCGCGCTGCGCGACAGCGGTGCGGGTGTCGTCACGTTGGTGGCGAAGGCCCACGACCGGCACGTGGAGCTCGCGCTGCGCACCACGCTCGAGGAGAACCTCGCCATGGTGCGCGACACCGTCAGCCACCTCCGGGCCGAGGGACAGCAGGTCTTCCTCGACGCCGAGCACTTCTTCGACGGCTACCGCGCCAACCGCGACTACGCGCTCGAGGTGCTGCGCACCGCTCACGAGGCCGGCGCCGACGTGGTCGCCCTCTGCGACACCAACGGCGGCATGCTCCCCAGCTGGGTCTCCGACGTGGTGCACGACGTGATCGAGACGACCGGCGTACGTGTCGGCATCCACGCCCACAACGACAGCGGCTGCGCCGTCGCCAACTCCCTGGCCGCGGTCGACGCGGGAGCCTCGCACGTGCAGGGCTGCATCAACGGCTACGGCGAGCGCACCGGCAACGCCGACCTGATCACGGTCGTCGCCAACCTCGAGCTCAAGCTCGACCGAGCCGTGCTGCCGCCCGGACTGCTCAAGGAGTCGACCCGGATCGCGCACGCGGTGGCCGACGTGACCAACTTCGCGCCCGCCTCGCGCCAGCCTTACGTCGGCACCTCGGCGTTCGCGCACAAGGCCGGCCTCCACGCCAGCGCGATCAAGGTCGACCCGAACCTCTACCAGCACCTCGACCCGGTCGAGGTGGGCAATGACATGCGGCTGCTGGTCTCCGACATGGCCGGCCGGGCCTCGATCGAGCTGAAGGGCAAGCAGCTCGGGTTCGACATCGGCCACGACAAGGAGCTGGTCGGCCGCATCACCGACCGCGTCAAGCAGCTCGAGTCGACGGGCTACACCTTCGAAGCCGCGGACGCGTCGTTCGAGCTGCTCCTGATGGAGATGGTCGAAGGTGTCCGGCCGGCGTACTTCGAGGTCGAGTCGTGGCGGGTGATCACCGAGACCCTCCATCACGCCCGGCCCGGTGAGGAGGCCGTCTCGGAGGCCACCGTCAAGCTGAAGGCCGAGGGCGTGCGCTACCTGGTGACCGGCGAGGGCAACGGTCCGGTCAACGCTCTCGACCAGGCATTGCGCACCGCCATCGGCCGGGCCTTCCCCGAGGTCGCCAAGTTCGAGCTGATCGACTACAAGGTGCGGATCCTCGACCAGGGCCACGGCACCGACGCGATCACCCGCGTGCTGATCGAGACCAGCGACGGGATGTCCAGCTGGGTGACCGTCGGCGTGGGCCACAACGTGATCGAGGCGTCCTGGGGCGCGCTCGTCGACGGCTTCACCTACGGCCTGCGACGCCACCACACCGACTGAGAGCCTCCAGGGCTGGATGACCAAGCCGAGGGCCACGCACGCTACGCGATGCTCATCATCCGTGCCGGCGGCGTTACCGACGCTCGGAAGACGCCCAGTCCGCCTTCGCGCCGGGCCTTGCCGGCGCGGCGCTGAGCGCCGCTCGGCGGCACGGCTCCTTGGACGTGGTCATCAGCCGACCACGCGCCTGACCAGGTCGACCCAGCCGTCGTAGACCCGGTCGACAGGGAACCCGTCCACCAGGACCTGCTGGTGCAGGATCGGCACCTCCATCGGCGCCAGCAGGGCGGCGGACAGCAACGGCAGGTCGCCGGTGACGCCGAGCTCCTCGAGCAGGTAGCGGACGTGCATGGCCGTGAAGGAGTACGCCGCGAAGGAGCGGGTGCCGGCGGCGCCCGCGGCCTGGATCAGCTCGCTGTGCAGGAGGGTGGACTCCAGCCGGGACCGTCCGAACGCGAGCAGCCGGTCCATCGGCGGGGCGCCCGGCCCCAGCGGGGGAGGGCCCGAGATGACCGAGGCCTGCCACTCGGTCTCGGAGAAGTTCAGCAGCGCCCCCATGAGGCCCTCGCGCGACCCGAAGCGGCGGAACACGGTGCCCTTGCCCACGCCCGCCTTCGCGGCGACCGCGTCCATGGTGACCGCGTCGATGCCGCAGTGGTCGATCAGCTCCTTCGTCGCCACCAGCAGCGCCTCCCGGTTGCGCGCGGCATCGCGCCGCTGCTGCGGCGGCTCGCCCAGGAGTGGGAGCAGACGGTGCTCGGACATGGTGCGCACACCCTACGAGGGTGCACCGACGGCCCGCGCTGGATTTTCGTCGACCCGGCCGGGAATACGAACCGGACCATGGTCCGTTTAGCCCGTGTCCCATCCACTCGTCTCCAAAGGGAGAACCCATGTCCGACATCCGCGTCGCCGTCCTGGTCGGCAGCCTCCGGGCCGACTCGCTCAACCGCAAGCTGGCCGAGGTCCTGCGCGACCAGGCGCCCGTCGGCGTCACCCTCGACATCATCGACGGTCTCGGAGAGCTGCCGTTCTACAACGAGGACATCGACGGTGACACCGCCCCCGCTGCCGCCCAGGCCCTGCGCGACGCCGTCGGCGGCGCCGACCGCGTGCTCGCCGTCACTCCGGAGTACAACGGCACCATGCCGGCCGTGCTCAACAACGCCCTCGACTGGCTCTCCCGCCCGTACGGCGCCAGCGCCCTCACCGGCACCCCGTTCGGTGTCGTCGGCACCACGCCCACGCCCTACGGCGGCAAGTGGTCGCACGCCGACGCCGCCCGCTCGGCAGGCATCGCGGGCGCGATCGTCGTCGAGGACGTGACCGTGTCGCAGTCCGCCGTCGAGGTGGACGTGCTGACCGACCCCGAGGTGCTCGCCAAGCTGCACGGCGCCGTCGTGAAGCTGGTGGACTTCGAGCCGGAGACCGTCGCCGCCTGACCCACTCGCGCGGCACGGATAGGTTCGGGACGTGAGCGACCTCCACGACCTGACCGCGCTGGAGCAGGGTGACCTCGTGCGCCGAGGAGAGGTGTCCTCGGCCGAGCTCGTCGACCATTACCTCGAACGCGCCGATCGACTCGACTCGGTCGGCGCGTTCGTCACGCTCACGCCCGACCAGGCCCGTGGGCGGGCCGTCGCACTGCCCGAGTCGTCGTCTCCCCTGCGCGGCGTGCCGACCGCGATCAAGGACCTCAACCTGACCGCCGGTGTTCGCACCAGCTTCGGCTCGGCGGCCTTCGCCGACTACGTGCCCGACGTCTCCGACGCCGTCACCCTCGCCATCGAGGACGCCGGCATGGTCAGCATCGGCAAGACCAGCACGCCGGAGTTCGGCTCGCCCTGCTACACCGAGCCCGAAGGCGCGCCGCCCGCCGTCACACCCTGGGACCGGACCCGGATGGCCGGCGGATCCTCGGGCGGCGCCGCAGCCGCGGTGGCCGCCGGGCTGGTGCCCGTTGCCCAGGGATCCGACGGCGGCGGATCCATCCGGATCCCGGCGTCGTGCTGCGGGCTGGTGGGGCTCAAGCCGACCCGAGGTCGGATCAGCGGCTTCCCTATGTATGGGGACCCGGTCGGCCTGGCAACTGCCGGCTCCATCGCGCGCACGGTCCGCGACGCGGCCGCGCTGCTCGACGTCCTCGCCGGTCGTCGGGTGGGTGATCCGTCCTGGGCGCCACCTCCCTCCTCGTCGTTCCTCTCTGCCTGTGACCGCGACCCGGGCCGCCTCCGCATCGCGCGATTCATCGAACCAGTCGTCACCGACACCGCCGTCGACCCCGAGTGCGTGCGGGCCTACGGCGACGCGTCGCGCCTGCTCGAGGCCCTCGGCCACGAGGTCATCGACGTGCCGGTGCCCTTGCCGCCCGAGGCGGTGTCGGTCTTCGAGATCTGCTGGTCGGTGCTGACCGCGCTGTCGATCGTGCCCCCGGAGGCAGAGCCGATGCTGCGACCGCTGACGCGCTGGCTGACCGAGCGCGGACGCGCCGTGAGCGGCCCGGAGTTCGGACTCGCGATCGGCGCCATGCGCCGGTTCGCGGCCGACGCCCTGGCCGCCCTCGCGCCGTACGACGCCGTGCTGACGCCCACGTGCGCCGTCCCGCCGCTGCCGGTCGGCGCCATTCGCAACGACGAGGATCCAGCTGCCGACTTCGAGGCCCAGAAAGCCTTCACGCCCTGGACCTCGGTTTGGAACGTCACCGGCATGCCGGCCGTCTCGCTGCCGCTGCACTGGACGCCGGACGGGCTGCCGGTCGGCGTGATGCTGGCGGCGCGACCCGCGGACGAGGAGCTGCTCCTGTCCCTGTCGGCGCAGGTCGAGGCGGCGGCACCGTGGTCCGATCGGAAGGCGCCCGGATGGTGACCCGGATGATCACCGCGCACACCGGGGAGCTGACCCCCGAGGAGCTGCGCGCCGTCCGGACACTGTTGGACGAGTCGTTCGACGACCACTTCAGCGACGACGACTGGGAGCACGGCCTGGGCGGCACCCACGTGATCGTGCTCGAGGGCGACACCGTGATCGCGCACGGCTCGCTGGTGATGCGACGGCTGCTGCACGACGGGCGCTCGCTGCGCGCCGGGTACGTCGAGGGAGTTGCCGTGCGGCCCGACCGGCGCCGGTCCGGCCACGCGACGACGGTGATGGCCGGGCTCGAGTCGCTGGCGTCGGCGTACGACCTGCTGGCGCTGTCGGCGTCCGATGACGGCGTCGCCCTCTACGAGTCGCGCGGCTGGCAGCTGTGGCGCGGTCCGACCTCGGTGCTGACACCGACCGGGATCGAGCGCACGCCCGACGATGACGGCTCGGTCTACGTGCTGCGCGGCACGACCCCGCTGGACCTCGACGGCCCGCTCACCTGCGACTGGCGGCCCGGCGACGTCTGGTGAGGGCGGTCAGCCCCGGCCGTCGAACCATCCCTGGGCCTGAGCCCGGAACTCCGGGGGGCTCAACGCCCCGGACCCCTCGGGCAACACCGCCAGCAGAGGCAGGCCGGTGATGCGGGGCAGGTCGTCGAGGTTGCATAGCTCGGCCAGGCCGGGCTCGGCCGGCCAGGAGCCGACGATCAGCCCGGCGGGCTCCAGCCCGCGAGCTCGCAGTGCGCCGACGGTCAGCTCGGTGTGGTTGAGGGTGCCGAGTCCCGCGGCGGTCACCACGACGACCTCGACGGGCACGGTCCGGGCCAGGTCGACGGCCAGGTCGAGCAGCGTGCCGCCTGCGGTGTCGAGCCGGACGAGCACGCCCCCGGCCCCCTCGACGATCACCAGGTCCTGCGTCTGTGCGAGCTCGCGGATGCGCTCGGCGTGTTCGGTCACCGGCGGGATCGCGACCCCGGAGCGCCGGGCGGCGGTGTCGGGCGCGAGCGGCTCGTCGAGCGTGGCGAGCTCGTGCGCGTCGGCACCGGCGAGGCGGCGTACGTCGTCGGCGTCTCCCGGCATCCCGTCCGCGACACCCGTCTGCACCGGTTTCACCACGGTGACCGACCCGACGGCCGTCGCCGCCAGGGCTGCGGTGGCCACGGTCTTGCCGACGCCGGTCGAGGTGCCCGTCACCACGATGACGCGACCGCTCACCCGCTGTGCTCCTTGGCGACGGCGACCAGCACCTCGGTCGCCCGCCGCCAGTCGTCGTCGCCGACCCCGGCGCTGACCGTGATCCGCAGCCGGGAGATGCCGTCGGGCACCGAGGGCGGTCGGAAACACCCGACGCGCACGCCCTGTCGGAGGGTGGCCGCCTGTGCCGCCACGGCTGCCTGCGGCGACGGCATCGGCACGGACAGCACGGCTCCGGCGGAGGGTCCGACGCCGAGGCTGGCGGCCAGGTCGTGCATCCGGCGTCGCACGACGTCCGCGAGCTGCGGGCGTCGGCGGATCTCCGCGAGAGCCGACAGCGCTGCGCCGGCAGCGGCCGGGGCCAGGGCGGTGTCGAAGATGAACGGACGGGCCCGGTTGACCAGGTGGTCGATCAGCGCGGGGGAGCCGAGCACCGCGCCGCCCTGGCTGCCGATCGCCTTGGACAGGGTCAGGGTCAGCACGACGTGGGGGAGCCCGGCCAGACCGTCGGCGTGCACTAGCCCCGGTCCGTGCACGCCGAGGCCGTGCGCCTCGTCGACGACCAGGAGCGCACCGTGCTTCGCGCACGCTGCCGCGAGGTCGGACAGGGGCGCCCGGTCGCCGAGCACGGAGTAGATCGACTCGGCCAGCACGAGCGATCGACCGGGCCAGCCCGCCAACGCGCTGCGGACCGCGGCGACGTCACTGTGCGGCACGACCGCCAGCTGCGCACGGGACAGGCGCACTGCGTCGACCAGCGAGGCGTGGATGTGGGCGTCGGAGACGATCAGGGTGTCGCGATCGGCGAGGGCGGTGACCACGGCCAGGTTGGCGTGGTAGCCGGTCGACAAGACGAGCGCGGCGGGCTGGCCGGTGTAGTCCGCCAGCTCGAGCTCGAGCTCCTGGTGCAGCTCCAGCGTGCCGCTGACCAGTCGTGACGCCCCGCTGCCGGCGCCCCACACCCGAGCGGCATCCGCGGCGCCGTCGATGACGGCGGGGTCGCGGGAGAGGCCCAGATAGTCGTTGCCGGCCAGGTCGATGAGGTCGTCGTCGGCCGGGCGCGGACGCAGGAAGCGTCGCAGGCCGGTCTGATCGCGGGCGGCGGCCTGCTCGTCGAGCCACTCGGACCAGCTCATGCGACCTCCACCGCTCGCCGGATCGCCGTGCAGATCCGGGCCAGGTCGGCATCGGAGGTGACATAGGGAGGCATCGTGTAGACGAGGTCGCGGAAGGGGCGGAGCCAGACGCCCTCCTCGATCGCCGCGTCGGTCGCCTTCACCACGTCGACCGGGTGGTCGAGCTGCACCACGCCCACGGCTCCGATGGTGCGTACGTCAACCACACCGGACTGGCCGCGGCACGCCGACAGTCCGTCGGCCAGCGTTGCCTCGATGCGGCGTACATCGACCGCCCAGTCGCCGGCGGTGAGGAGGTCGAGGCTGGCCAGGGCGACGGCGCAGGCGAGGGGGTTGCCCATGTAGGTGGGCCCGTGCATCAGCACGCCGGACTCGGACGCGGACAGGTCCTCGGCCACCCGACGGGTGCACAGCACGGCCGCAAGCGAGAGGTAGCCACCGGTGAGCGCCTTGCCGACGCACATGATGTCGGGGGCCACCCCGGCCGCCTCCGCCGCGAACATGGTGCCGGTGCGGCCGAAGCCGGTCGCGATCTCGTCGAAGACCAGCACCAGCCCGTGCTCATCGGCCACCCGACGCAGTACGTGCAGGCACTCCGCGGGGTAGACGTGCATGCCGCCGGCGCCCTGGAGCAGCGGCTCGACGATGACGCCGGCCAGCTGGTCGGAGTGGGTCGCGGCGAGGCTCTCGACCGCGCGCGCCCACTCCGCAACGCCCACCTCCTCGGCCGGCGGACGCGGGGCGAAGACCTGTTCGGGCAGCGTGTCGGCGAACATCGAGTGCATGCCGCCCACGGGGTCGCACACGCTCATGCACCCGAACGTGTCGCCGTGGTAGCCCCCTGCCACGGTCAGCATCCGGGTGCGCTCCGGCCGCCCGCGGCCGCGCTGGGCCTGGAGCACCATCTTGAGCGCCACCTCGACCGACACGGATCCGGAGTCGGCGAGGAACACCTTCTCCAGGTCCTCGGGCGCGAGCTCGACCAGGCGCTGGGCCAGCCGGATCGCCGGGACGTGGGTGAGACCGCCGAACATCACGTGGGCGTAGTCATGCAGCTGCGCCGACATGGCCGCGTTGAGCGCGGGGTGGTTGTAGCCGTGGATCGCCGCCCACCACGACGACATCCCGTCGACGAGCTCGGTGCCGTCAGCGAGTCGGAGCCGTACGCCGTCCGCCCCGGTGACCATGCGGACCGGGGTCGGGTCGGTCATCGAGGTGTAGGGATGCCACACGTGCTCGCGGTCCCACGCGAGCAGAGCCTCCGAGGACGGCTCAGGCATCGGGCTCAGGCATTGGGCTGGGCGGCGGTGCCGGCACCACGTCGCCGCTTGGCCGGGTCGTGCGAGCCGCCCGGGGCTGGGTCTTCGGCGGCACCGAGCACCACGAACCCGTTGTCGCGGATCAGCTCGAGGTCGGCCTCGGCGTCCTGACCCTCGGAGGTGAGGTAGTCGCCCAGGAAGATCGAGTTGGCGACGTGGAGAGCGATCGCCTGGAGCGAGCGCAGGTGCATCTCGCGGCCGCCGGCGATCCGGATCTCCCTGTCGGGGCACACGAACCGCGCCATCGCTAGGATCTTCACGCAGCGCGCGGGGGTGAGCTCCCAGGTGTTCTCGAACGGGGTGCCGTCGAAGGGCATCAGGAAGTTGACCGGGATCGAGTCGGACTCGAGGTCGCGCAGCGCGAACAGCGCCTCGACCAGCTGCTCGTCGCTCTCGCCGAGGCCGGCGATCAGGCCGCTGCACGGCGACAGGCCGGCGGTCTTCGCCTTGGTCACCGTGTCGACGCGGTCGGCGTACGTGTGGGTCTGCACGATCGTGTCGTGGTGGGACTCGGCCGTGTTGATGTTGTGGTTGTAGGCGTCGACGCCGGCCTCACGCAGCCGCTCGGCCTGGCCGTCCTTGAGCAGCCCGAGACAGGCGCACACCTCGACCTGCGGGTGCTCGGACTTGAGCGCCCCGACCATGTCGGCCACGCGGTCGACGTCCCTGTCGGTGGGGCCGCGACCGCTGGAGACCATGCAGACGCGGGTCGCGCCACCGCGGAGCCCGGCCGCGGCCTGGTCGAGCGCCTCGTCGGTCTTGAGCCACGTGTACTTCAGGATGTCAGCGGTCGACCCGAGCGCCTGGGAGCAGTAGTTGCAGTTCTCCGGGCACAGTCCCGACTTGAGGTTGACCAGGTAGTTGACCTTGACGGTGTTGCCGAAGTGCTCGCGGCGAAGCCGTCCCGCCGCGGCCACCACGAAGAGCAGCTCGTCGTCGTGGGCCCGCAGCACCGCGAGCGCGTCGTCCTCGGTGGCCGGCTTGCCGGCGAGGATGCTGGTGGCGAGCTGGTCGAACGACGTGGTCATGGTGACTCCTGGCGCAGTGGACATCGCCGCCCAGTATGCCGAGTGGTTGCCCTCCTGCCGGAGGAGGTGTCCACGTCCGAGATGCCGATGCTGCGGTCACCCGTCGATCACCTGCAAGCCGATGCGAGCGATCTCCCCCACCTCGACGTCCTCGGCCAGGCGTACGGCCTTCTTGACGGGCAGCACGAAGCAGCCCGACTTCGCATCGGGGAAGACCGACGTGCGCCACGTCGTCGTGCCGAGCGTCACCTCCACTCGCACGGAGCCGAAGCCGCGCGGCGGGCCGCTGACCGCGCGGATGTCGTCGCTGAGGTCGGGCGGCAACGTCGCGAAGACCCACGGGTCCGTGGCATCCGGCGACCAGAGCTCCGACTCGAACTCGTCCATGGCAGTCAGTCTGGCTGGCGCCACCGACGTTCTGGACGTGGACTCTCACCGTCTCCGGTGTCTGCGGGAGCTCAGGTGGGCGTGTCGAGACCCGCGAACCGATCTCGCGGACGTAGCCGTGTCACTCGCGGCCGCTGTGCCGGCTCGACCAGCTGTGACCGACAGTGACCCTTCATGTGGTCGCCGAGCGACCGGCCTGGAGAGCAACCGAGAGCAGCCACCCGCACTTCTCGATCAGCCGATGCCTGAGCGGCGCGCCGCGCTCGGCGAACGCCCTCTGGGCCGCGACGTACTCCTGCTTGCCCTCGGGTGTCTCGATCCGGACCGGGTCGAAGCCGAGGTCGGTCAGGTCGTACGGCGCGGCGCGCATGTCGAGCACCCGGATGTCTCGGGCCAGCTCGAAGCAGTCGGCGACAAGGTCGGAGCTGATCATCGGCGAGAGCCGGAAGGCGTGCTTGTAGAGGTCCATGCCGGCATGGAGACAGGCCGGCTGCTCGAAGGCCGGGCGGTTGTCGCGGGTGGGGGAGAGGGTGTTGAGCGGGCGGGCCGGTTCGGTGAAGAAGCGGTAGGCGTCGAAGTGGGAGCAGGCGATCCGGTGTGACTCGACCACGCGGTCGGTGCCCTCGGCCCCGAGGCGGAGCGGCCAGTCGGCGTGCCGGGTCTGGTCCTCGCTGAGCCGGTAGACCATGGCCCACTCGTGCATGCCGAAGCAGCCGAGGTTGGCCGGGCGGGAGGCGGTGGCCGTGAGCAGGCGGTGCAGCGACTCGACCAGGGGCCGCTGCGAGGCGACGTACTCCTCGGCGACCCTGGCAGTGCCGTCGGTGAGTTCGTAGCCCTTCAGCTCGCCGTAGTCCGCCGCCCCGGCCAGCCCGACGCCGTACCCCGGATGCCACCGCCGCAACTGCACCGGCCGGTGGGAGTAGTAGGTGAAGAGGAAGTCGTGCACGGGGTGCTTGAGGCCGGCCTCCCGCCGCGCCAGGTGCGGGGAGACGAACGCGTCCACCCGGGCGCGGTGGTCCTCCGCCCGCGCCCGCCAGGTCGCCTCCTCCAGCACCTCCACGAC
>JALZCZ010000265.1 GCA_030862825.1 Actinomycetota bacterium
GGGGTGGTCCAGCCGAAGTCGATGCGTCCCGTGGCCAGTGACGATGGCAGGAAACCCGTGCCGGGCCGGCGCGGATCCTGGATCGTGGCCATCGCCATCCAGAGCATGAAAGAGCGGACGGCCGGATGCGTGAAGCGCTCGTGCACCACCTCCCAGGCCGACTGCGCTCGGAGCGCCAGGTAGCGCCGGGTGGGTGCGTCATCGGGTTGCGGAAGGTGGGAGCTCCATCGCCCATGGGCCTGGGCGAGACCTGCCCGCCACTCCTCGACCAGCGTCCGGAACGCCGTCGCGTCCGGCTCGGACCAGCGCGCGATCTCCGCGCAGGTCGCATCGAGATCCGGGTGGACGACGAGCACATCGCCGTCCTGCTGGGGCAGCACGACCGCGGGATCGGTGGTCAGGTAGCGCAGGCCGTGCTCGGAGAGCAGCCCGAGCTCGTCGTCGCGGATCAGCGGGTTGCTCTGCACCAGCACGTGCGCGCTGCTGCAGGAGTCGTGGGCGAAGCCCGGCAGGGTCAGCTCCTCGGTCCTGGTGTTGCCGCCCGCCTGGTCGTTGGCCTCGAGCACGAGGACGTCGAGCCCGGCCTTCGCGAGGTAGCCCGCACAGACCATCGAGTTGTGACCGGCGCCGATCACGATGACGTCGGCTTCAGCGGGCAGTTCCGTTGTCATGGTCTCTCCTCGCCTCGCCCTTCCCGAAGGTTGACACTCGCCACAACCGTTTGCAAGAGGAAGCCTCCGAAAGGCCCAAGTTCGTCGAGGCCCTTGACAAGATGTGGCGGCCTTCACAACACTGGCGTCACCGCAATCGATTGCGGACCACCGAGGAGGAACCATGTCCCACATCTCCGTTCGTCGCGGTTGGGCAGCCGCGGCCGTCTCGGGCGCCCTGGCTCTCGCACTCACCGCGTGCGTCGACGAGGGCGGTGGCGGTGGTGGCGGCGACGGTGACTCCGACGGCCCGATCGTGATCGGCACCTCGCTCCCGCTGACCGGTGAGTTCTCGCAGCCGGGACAGGCAGCCGAAGAGGGCTACGAGGTCTGGAAGGAGATGGTCAACGAGGACGGCGGGCTCCTCGGTCGCGACGTGGAGCTGGTGGTCAAGGACGACGCCTCCAACCAGAACACCATCGTCGCCGACTACAACGCGTTGATCAGCCAGGACAAGGTCGACCTCCTGCTCGGGACCTTCTCCTCGCTGCTCAACCTGCCCGCCTCCGCGGTGGCCGAGCGCAACGCGATGCTGTACGTCGAGCCCGCGGGCGGTTCGCCCGACATGTTCAGCCGCGGCTACGAGTACCTGTTCTTCGCCCAGCAGGCGACCGCCGACAAGCAGGGTCTGGTCTTCGCGGACTGGGTGGCCAACCTGCCCGAGGACCAGCGCCCCGAGACCGCGGCGTACCCCACGCTCGACGACCCGTTCGCGGCACCCAACGTCGAAGGCATCCGGCTCGCCCTCGAGGAGGCCGGGATCGAGACGGTCTACGAGGAGACCTACGCCATCGACACCAAGAACTTCGACACCATCGTCAACGCGATGAAGAACGCGGACCCTGACCTGGTGGTGCACGGCGCGCAGTTCGAGGACGGGGTCGGCCTGACCCGCTCGATGCTCAAGGCCGACTTCACGCCCGACATGTTCTACGAGACCAACGCGCCCTCGTTCGGCGACCAGTACTCGGAGGGCGTCGGTGCGGACAACACCGAGGGGGTCCTCTATGCCGTCAGCCACTCACCGGAGGCCGACACCCCCGGCAACGCCGAGTTCGTGGCGAAGTACGAGGAGATGTTCGGTGGCCTGCCGCCCGAGGACGCGGCCGATGCGTTCGCCGCCGGCCAGGTGCTGCAGGCGGCCGTCGAGGCGATCGACGACATCGAGGACCAAGAAGGCATGGCGGACTGGCTGCGGGAGAACGAGGTCGAGACGATCCTCGGTCCGCTGTCGTGGAACGAGGACGGCAGCCCGACCGGTGAGTTCCTGATCGGCCAGTGGCAGAACGGCAAGGCCGAGATCGTGCTCCCGCCGGAGGTGGCGACCAGTGAGATCCAGATCGGCTGGAAGCCCGGAGGCACCGGCTGATGACGGAGCTCCTCCAGAATCTCCTTCTGGGGCTGCTGCTGGGAGGTGTCTACGCCCTCGCAGCAGGAGGGCTGACCTTGATCTTCGGGGTCATGCGGGTGATCAACATCGCCCACGGCGCCTTCCTGATCCTGGCGGCTTTCATCACCTACTCGCTCTGGGACAGCTTCGGGATCGACCCGCTGCTGGGCGTGCTGGTGACGACACCGATCGTGTTCGCGTTGGGCTGGGTCACCTACCAGCTCTTCGTGGCCCCGGTGCGGACCGCGCCCATGGCCTCGACGGTGTTGCTCACCTTCGGCCTGGCGCTCGTGCTCGAGGGCGCGATGGGAGAGATCTGGGGCAACAACTCCACGTCGATCAGGCCGTCGTACGCCGACGAGTCGTTCACCATCGGCGGCATCTTCCTGCCCAAGGCACAGCTCTACGGCGGCCTGCTGGCGATCCTGGTGCTCGCCCTGTTGTGGCTGGTGCTGACCAAGACCTGGCTGGGCCGGGCGATCCGGGCGGCTGCGGTCAACCCGTCGTCGGCCGAGCTGGTCGGCATCAAGGTCAGCGCGGTGGCCGCCCTGGTCTTCGCGCTGGGCATCTCGGCGGCCGCCGCCGGTGGCGCGATCACCGGTGTCCTCTATCCGTTCGTGCCGGGTTCGCACTACCAGTGGATCGCCCGGTTGCTCGCGATCGTCGTGCTCGGCGGCATGGGCAGCCTCAACGGCGCCATGCTCGGGGCCCTGATCTTCGGTGTCGCCGAGACCCTGACGTCGGCCTACGTCTCGCCGTCGTGGGCGACGGCCGTGCCGTACGCGATCGTCTTCGCCGTGCTGCTGGTGCGCCCGCAGGGGCTGCTCGGCACCAAGCTGCGTGAGGACACGGTGACGGCATGACGGCCGGCACGAGCACGCCCGAGACGGCTTCGGCCCCGCCGGACAGCCGATTCCGGACGATCTGGATCGGGAGGGCGATCGTCGCGGTGGCCGCGGCCCTGTTGCTGCTCTATCCCGTGCTCAGCGACGACCTCTTCTACCAGAACATGATCATCCTGTCGCTGGTCTTCGCGGTCGGAGCGAGCGGCCTCAACATCATCTCGGGCTTCGCCGGCTACATCTCGCTCGGGCAGGGAGCGTTCATCGGCCTGGGCGGCTACTCCATCGGAGTGCTCGCCGCGAGGTTCGAAGACGTCAACCCGTGGTGGTGGGTGCCCGCGGGCGGCCTGCTCGCGGGCCTGGTGGCGTTCGTGCTCGGCCTGGTCTCGCTGCGCTCGCGCGGCCCGTCGTTCGTGATCATCACCGTGGCATTCCTCTTCCTGGTCCAGGTGATCGCGGTCAACTGGGTGTCGCTGACCAATGGAACGGCCGGGCTCTCGTTGCCGCTGCCGACCTGGGACCGCGAGATCATCAACTGGCCGTTCTACTACGTGCTGCTGGCCATCCTCGCGCTGCAGCTGCTGATGACCTGGTGGATACGGCGCACCAAGCTCGGCATGGGCCTGGTCGCGATCCGCGAGGACGAGAGCAAGGCGGCAACGATCGGCATCAACCTGCCGGTCGAGAAGATCATCGCGTTCGTCGCGAGCACGGTCTTCGTCGGCATGGCCGGCGCGACCTACGGCTACTACCTGACCTTCATCGACCCGCGCGGCATGTTCGGCATCCTGCTGAGCGTGCAGCTGGTGCTGTCGCTGCTCATCGGCGGCAAGGCGACGCTGTGGGGACCGGTGATCGGCGCGTTCCTGATCGAGTACCTCAACGAGCTCGCCAACAACAACTTCGGCGGCGGCAACACCCGGCTCTTCCTCTTCGGCGGACTGCTGGTCGCCGTGGTGATCTTCCTGCCCAAGGGGATCCTGCCGGCCGTCGAGTCGGTGCTGAGCTGGCGGCGTACGTCGGGCAAGGCCGGCCTCGTGGGCGCCCGGATCGGCACCGGCGGCAGCCTCGCCTCGATCACCGACCGGGTGCAGGTCGTCGACCGGGTGGACATCCCAGACCGGCCCCTGCTCGAGGTGCGGGACCTGCGGCGCTCCTTCGGCGGAGTCAACGCCGTCGACGGTGCTTCGTTCGTGGTGCCCGAAGGCTCGATCACGGGCCTGATCGGCCCCAACGGCTCCGGAAAGACCACGATCTTCAACCTGGTCGACGGCACCTTCAAGGCCGATGGTGGCGAGATCCTGCTGGCAGGGGAGCGGATCGACGGGATGCCGTCGTGGAAGCGCGCCCACCGAGGGCTCGGCAGGACGTTCCAGATCACGCGGCTGTTCGGGGAGATGACCGTGCTCGAGAACGTCGTCGCCGCGCAGCGCTCGTTCTCGCTCCGACAGCTCGGGAAGATCGCGGTCAGCGGAGCCGAGGCCCGCGCGGCGGAGGAGCTGCTGGAGTACGTCGGCATGCGGGCGTTCCGCGACCAGCGCGCCCGGGCGCTCTCCTACGGCCAGCAGAAGCTGGTGGAGCTCGCCCAGATCCTGATGCTCGACCCGAAGCTGATCATGCTCGACGAGCCGGCCGGCGGGATCAACCCGGTGCTGATCGAGCGGATGAGCGAGATGGTCCGGGAGCTCAACTCCTACGGGAAGACGTTCCTGATCGTCGAGCACAACATGCCGTTCGTGCTCGGCCTGTGCGATCCGGTGCACGTGCTCGCCCGGGGCCGGACCATGGCTTCCGGCACCCCCGAAGAGATCCAGGCCGACCCGGCGGTGATCGACGCCTACCTCGGCGACGACTTCGTGCTGGAGGAGAAGGCGGCGACCTCGTGACCGACCAGACACCCACCCCTGACACCGGGGACATGCTGCAGGTCTCGGGAGTGGTTGCCGGCTACGGCGGCGGCGACGTGCTGCAGGGCGTCGACATCTCCGTGCCCATGGGTTCCGTGGCCTGCATCGTCGGTCCCAACGGGGCCGGCAAGTCGACCGTGCTGCGGGCGGTGAGCGGATTGTTGACACCGCGGCTCGGGGAGATCCACCTCAAGGGCGAACGGATCGACCGCTGCTCTCCGGCCGAGATCCTCGACCGCGGCATCTCGCAGGTGCCGCAGTCCAACGCGCTCTTCGCCAACATGAGCGTCCGCGAGAACGTCCTGCTCGGCGCCTACATCATCCGCCGGAAGCGGGCGCTGGTGCGGGAGCGCTACGACCAGGTGGCCGCGCTGTTCCCGATCGTCGCCGACCGCGCAACCGAGAGCGCCGGCAACCTGTCCGGTGGTCAGCGTCGGATGGTGGAGTTCGCCCGGTCGCTGATGCTCGACCCGGTGCTGCTGCTCCTCGACGAGCCGTCCCTCGGGCTGGATCCCAAGGCTCTGCAGGTGCTCTACAACTCCGTGATGGTGCTGCGCGACAGCGGCAAGACGATCCTGATCGTTGAGCAGAACGTCCGCTTCGGCATGCGGATGGCGACCGACGGCATCGTGATGGAGAGCGGCAAGGTGGTCACCCAGCGCGACGCCGCCTCGATCCTCGCCGACCCCCACATCGCCCAGATGTACTTCGGCGGCACCGTCTCCGGCACGGAGGCGCCCCCGGACGTCGTACCCGCCATCGAGCCGATGGCTGACCCGCTCGCACACGGCGAGCCAGCGGTCGGCGTCGATCACCGCCGTACCGGCGGAGACGACCTTCTAGGCTCGCGCCATGACGGACGCTGACTCTCGCCCCGTACGCCAGCTTCGACTCGTCGTCGAAGCCGAGGACTACGACACCGCGGTCGCCTTCTACCGCGACGTGCTGGGACTCGAGGAACAGGAGGCGTTCGAGGGCGAGGGTGATGCCCGGGTGACCATCGTCGACGCGGGTCGCGCGACCCTCGAGCTGGCCAACCCCGCGCAACGACGGATGATCGACGAGGTCGAGGTCGGCCACTCCACCGACAGCCGGATCAGGGTGGCGTTCGAGGTGCTCGATGCCGAGGCACGGACCACAGAGCTGGTCGAGCACGGCGCCGAGCTGGTTGCCCCGCCGACCGAGACGCCCTGGCGCTCCCTGAACTCTCGGCTGGATGCGCCCGCCGGGCTGCAGATCACCCTGTTCCAGGAGCTGATGCCGCTGGAGGAGCGCCAGGGGCTCGACGGCTTCGGCACCGACACCGCCAGACACTCCGGCCGGGACTGACGCCGGACGGCGGATCAACGTCTACCGACCCCGCGGGGGCAGCCCGGCGAGCCGGTAGCACGCGTCGATGAGCTCGGCGTTGGCGACCGAGTCGTCCATGTCGATCGGGAACGCGTCGCCGCGGTGGAGCGAAGCGGCCAGTGCAGCGAGCTGATAGGTGTAGGAGGTGTGCTCGCCGAGGGGCTCGTCTGTGCTCCGTCCGTCCGAGGTCACGACCAGCCGGCTGTCCAGGTGCGGGATCACGAAGGCCGGTGAGGTGGCCGTGGCCTTCGATCCGGTCACGGTCCAGGTCATGCTGACGTCGCTCGCGCTCATGTCCCAGAGGCAGTCGCATGTCACGCCCCCGTCGTAGGTGAGCTGGACGCGCATGGCCGCGTCCATGTCGGCTGCCTTCAGGGTGGCGTCCGCACTCCGCAGCTCGGGTGTGGCGCCGATCCAGGTGCCGAGCTGGCGCGCCGCGTGAAGCGCGTAGCACCCGAGGTCCATGGTCGCGCCCCCGGCCAGCTCCAGGCACCAGCGCGCGTCGGTGTCCGGGGGAGCGGGGATGGCCACCGCGATCTCCGCATGACGGATCTCACCGAGAGCGCCGGAGGTGACCAGCTCTCGCAGCCGCAGGTGGGCCGGGTGGTGGAGATAGTGGAATCCCTCCACGATCGTGCCGGGCGAGGACGCGGCCACGTCACGGAGTGCGCGCGCCTGGTCGGCGTTGGCGGTGATCGGCTTCTCGCTCAGCACGTGCTTCCCGGCGGCCAAGGCGGCGATGTTCCAGGGCATGTGCAAGGAGTTGATGAGGGCGTTGTAGACCACGTCGACGTCCGGATCCTCGATCAGGTCGGCGTAGCTGTCGTGGACCTTGGCGACGCCGTGCTGGCCGGCGAACGCCTCGGCCCGGGAGCGGTCTCGGGCCGCCACCGCGACCAGCTCGTGGCCAAGTGCCCGGGCGGGCTCGACGATGGCTGCGGCGGCGATCCGGGCGGCCCCCAGGATGCCGATCTTCAGTGGGGTCATCGCCATCTTCCTCGCCAGGCCGGTACCACAACACCCTGGTGCCCCAGGCAGGAGACGAACCTGCGACCTCCGCTGACGAGGCTAGTACTCAAGTCGCGTTGAACTGCGCAAACGCACCCCAGGACCCCTCATTCCCACAACGTTCGCACACTTCTCCGGAACTGCTCGACGAGTCGACGGCGAGGGCGAGATCGGTGACGACCAGCTCCGTGCCGCCTTCGATGAACGCAAGGCCGAGCTGGCCACGCCCGGGCCGTAGGCCCGCCCCGTCGAGCAGGCCGGCGATGCGATCGGAGTCGTGCACGTTCATCTGACAGCCGGAGGTGCGCACCTCGTACGTCCTGTCACGGCGCCCTTGACAAGATTTCTTGTCAATGGCACGGTGGCGTCATGCAGGACGTCGAGGTCATCGAGAGCGCGGAGGCAGCCGGCGCCGCGCTGGATCCGGTCCGGGCCCGGTTGCTCGGCGAGCTGGCCGTCCCGGCCTCCGCCGCCGGGCTCGCCGCCCGGGTCGGCATCGCGCGCCAGAAGGTCAACTACCACCTCAAGACGCTCGAGGCGCACGGCCTGGTGGAGCTGTCCGAGGAGCGCCGGCACGGGGGCATCACCGAGCGGGTGCTGCAGGCGTCGGCGGCGTCGTACGTCGTGTCGCCTGCGGCCGTCAGCGCTTCCGCGGCCGACCCGGACGACAACGCCGACCACCTGTCGGCGGGCTACCTCGTCGCGCTGGCCGGCCGGCTGGTGCGCGACGTCGGCGCCCTGGCGCGCCGGGCGGGCGCGTCCGGCAAGCGCCTGCCGACGCTGACCATCGACACGCAGATCGGCTTCCGGTCGGCCGCCGACCGGGCGGCCTTCGCCGACGACCTGACCGCCGCGGTACTCGACCTGGCCGCCCGCTACCACCACGACGACGGGCGCCCGCACCGGCTCGTCGTCGCCGCCCATCCCCTGCCTGAGGAGAGCGCATGAGCACGACCCCGAACGTCCCGTACCGCCTGGAGTTCAGCGTCGAGGTCCCGGGCACCCCGGAGCAGGTCTGGCAAGCCATCGCCACCGCCAAGGGCATGAGCGCCTGGTTCGCGCCGACCGAGATGGAGGAGC
>JALZCZ010000277.1 GCA_030862825.1 Actinomycetota bacterium
TCTCGCCAGCCGATCCCGCACCGGCACGCTCCGCGTGACCATCACCACCCTGGTCATCAGCAGCGATAGGGCGGACATGCCGGATCGTCCGAAGATCTCGCCTCCGTGCCCCTAGACCGCCGGAGGAAACGGACGTAACTTCCCATAGGGCCAAAAATCTTCGGCCAGGTCGCTCTGGGCTGCCACCGCCGCCCGACGTGAAAGCGAGGAATCAGATGAGGCATCTGCCGACACGGGCGACAGCGATCGCCCTGATGCTCACTCTGGCCACAGCGGGCATCGCCGTCGCCCACGGGGAGGGCTCGAAGCTCGACGATGACGGTGCGGTCAACTCCGGCAAAGAGGTGCACGGCCAGCACCAGCATGGCGGCGTGGACGGTCACCTCCCAGCCACCAAGAATAAGGTCGAGCTCGTGGGCAAGGTCGACGTGACCGACGGCCCCGGCCGCACCGCCGACGTCTCGGCGAAGGGCAACTACGCATACCTGACCCGCTTCTACGAGCCGACCTGCGACAGCGGCGGCGTCGACATTGTCGACATCTCCAAGCCAAGCGCACCAAAGTACGTCAGCACGGTCAAGAGCCATCAGGGCACCTTCTCCGGCGAGGGCTCTCAGGTGGTCACCCTCGACACCCCGTTCTTCCAAGGCGACCTGCTGGTCTTCCAGAACGAGATCTGCCCCGGCAGCAGCGTGGGCATTGGCGGCGTGACCCTCGTAGACGTCACCAACCCGCTCAGGCCCAAGAAGCTCGTAGAGGGCGCCGGTGACATCAGCCTGCAGGGCAAAGCCCAGACCCACGCCAACGAGTCCCACAGCGCGTTCGCCTGGCAGGATGGACGGAAGGCCTACGTGGTCCTCGTCGACGACGAGGAAGCCACCGACGTCGACATCCTCGACATCACCAACCCCTCTAAGCCGAGCCTCATCAGTGAGACCGACCTGAGCGAACAGAGCAGCCAGCCGCTCGGCGCGGTTCACGGCGACGCGGTGTTCTTCCACGACATGGTGGTCAAGAAGATCGACGGGGTGCAGACCATGCTGGTGTCCTACTGGGACGGCGGCTACATCAAGCTCGACGTCGACGACCCGGCGAATCCTGAGTTTATCGCCGACACCGACTTCGCCGCGCTCGACACCGAGCGGCTTGCCCGCGGCCAAGAGATCTCCCCGGAAGGCAACGCCCACCAGGCCGAGTTCACCCGAGACAACAAGTGGTTCATCGCCACCGACGAGGACTTCAACCCCTACCGGGTCATCGCCACCATCAATGGTGGTCCGTACGCAGGCCAGGAGTTCACCGCCATTCAGGGCAGCGACGTCCCGGCCATCGACGCAGACACCTCGCTCGCAGGGTCGACGGAGTTCGTGGGACAGGCATGCACCCAGCCGTCGGCCGCCCCCGGCACCGGTTACATCGCCGTCATCGAGCGCGGCAGCTGCACCTTCACCACCAAGGTCCAGAACGCGCAGGCGGCCGGCTACGTCGGCGCCATCGTCTTCAACGGCCGGGTGACCGACGGTTGCGAGACGCTGATCAGCATGCTGGTCGAGGCCGACATCCCCGCGGTGTTCGTGTCCCGCACCGACGGCTTCAGGATCCTGGGGCAGTCCCTCGACGGCTACACCTGCTCCGAGGACGGCACCGGCACCGCGACACCGGCCGCCGGCACCGACGGCAACCCAGTCGACATCTCGGCGGTCTTCGACGGCTGGGGTTACGTGCACCAGTACGACGCGAACACGATGCAGGATGTCGACACCTACGCATTGCCGGAGTCCCAGGACCCCTCGTACGCCCGCGGCTTCGGTGACCTCTCGGTGCACGAGGTCGCCACCGACCCCGACAAAAACCTTGCCTACATCTCCTACTACGCCGGCGGCCTGCGGGTCGTGAAGTACGGCGGGGACGGCATGACCGAGGTGGGTCGCTTCATCGACGAGGGCGGCAACAACTTCTGGGGCGTCGAGGTGCACAAGCACCCCAACGGCCAGAAGTACATCCTGGCCAGCGACCGCGACCACGGACTGTACATCTTCCGGTACACCGGACGGTGAGCATCAGCTAAGCCACTCGTGAGAGCGGCGCACCCCTAGACGGTTGGCGCCTCTCTGCGGGTGTGCCGCTCCGCGGTCGGCCCGAAGCCACGGGCAGCGGCGCGGCTTGGTCAGATACGGTCGCGGCGGTGTGTGATCCGACGCGACAGTTGCGGCTGATGCCAAGCTCCTTGGCGGCGTAGTCCGCATCCAACACAGGAGCCGGTTCCCGATCCAAGCCGCCGGCCACCAAGCCCTGTACGCGTCTTTCCGGCTCTCCTGATGCTTCCGTGGGTGGTTGAGCGCGCCTGAGTCGCGGCGGTGCCGTGGGCCCGGCACGCAGCCGGGCAGCCTACGCCTTCGACGAGCAGGTCGCCTGGCTGGCCACCCAGTGATCCAGGAGCGCGATCACCGAGTTGATTCGGACCGCCTGGCGCACCGTCGGTGCGATCATCACCCGGGTCTGTTGCGACGTCGAGGCTGTGCATGACCGGTTCGCCGCCCTAACCCGCCACGGCAACGCCGCACGGTTCTTGGAGCCAGCCGCCGCCGTCCCGCAGAGGATTTGTCAACGCAACAGAGCCTCCCACGGCTGCGGCAGGGTCGCCGGGCCCGGGCCGGCGGATCCCTGCGAACCCGAGCGAGCTTGCGTAGGCGACGATCGTCCCCTCGTGACCGCGGCTACTTCGCCTGTTTCGGTTCGTCGGGCAAGAGGGCAGACTCGAACTCGTCCAGCTGTTCGAACGTGATCACCTCGTTGAAGCCCGCGGCGAGCGCCTTGGTACTGCGGACCGGGTGTACCAGCGCCCGCGCGGAGTAGGCCGCTCCGGTCCCCACTGCCAGCCACATGTCCGGGTCGCCGACCGCTTTCACCGGGGCGGTCAGCCACGACCAGCCACCCTTGCTGGCCTTCTGCCAGTAGGCCTCCATCGTCTGTCCCTGTCGGGTGTCGAGCTGGTAGGCGACCCTCAGCATCCGGCGAGCTCGCTGGATGTCCAGGCGTAGGTTCTCGGTCTCCCCGAGCGCGTAATGGCACAGTGCGGAGCAGCAAGCCACCCAGGTCCCCAGCCCGCCAGCCACCTCCCGCTCGTACGGGGTGGTCATGCTCCGCCCGACCTTGGAGGAGTCCACGATCTTCTCGTAGGCGGCCGCGGCCGACTGCAGGTGCGTGAGCGCCATGTGGACGTACGCACGAGGGTCGTTGGCGGTCTTCTGCTGTTCAACTGCCCGCTTGGCGGCGGCCACCTCGACGTCCGCGATCGTGTTCAACAACGCGGCCATCGACCCGTCCTGGATGAACGCCAGTGCCTCGTTGACGTCCTGGCCGGCGTTGATCAGGTCGAGGAACCCGCGCATCGAACCACTCCCTCCCGGGCCCCCGCACCCCGAACCCCGACGGTAGACCCGCCGACGGTGAGCACGCCAGCGCGAACGCCGATCGGCGCCACCGCCGCACGAGGTAGTGCGTCTCGGTGCGCGCGAGCGCCGCCGACGTCTGGGGCACAGCGACGCGGGCCTGGCCACGCCGAACGCCGTCCGGTCGGGACTACTTTCCCGGCCGGTCGGGACCTTGCCCCGCTGCCCGCGAACGCCGCAGTGCAAAACGACCCAGGACCACTCCCGTCACCGATTCGCGTGTACCTGCTCCGGCGATGAGCTTGACGCATCCGGCGCACGGCGCCGACATCGTGCAGTCACTGGACGCGATGCTCCGCGCCCAAGTGCAGCGCGAGGGCGTTGATCCCCAGCGCGAGAGCTTGGCGTACGACGCCTCGCAGCGGATCGTCCAGCACGACGAGCGCAGCCTCACCGGGACGGTTCTGCCGCTGGCCGACCGCAACGGGATCGGCATGCGGGATCCGCATGCCGTCGACAACTGTCTCCGCGAGTTCAGTCCGCCTAGTAAGCGACCGTGGCACGAGTCGTTTCAGCCTTCGCGTCAGGAGAGGACTCCAAGCACGATCCAAGCGCGGCTCCCGCCAGAAAGTCGAGAACCTCCAGCGTTGGCGTCGACTATTACGCGTCACGAGCGGCGGAACAATCGGCGCTGTTCTAGCCGAGGCTTCACGATCGCGAGCAGGTCAAGGGAACTGGGGCTTGACCGCCAACACCGGACACGTGGCGTCCAGCAGGATCCGCTGGGCCGTGGAGCCGAAGACCAGCTTCCCGACCGGGGTTCGGGCCCGGAGGCCGAGGACCACCAGGCGGGCGTCGCGTCGTTGTGCGACCTGGACGACGGTGTCGCTGGGGTCGCCCAGTTCCCCGCGCTCGACCTCGACGCGGCCGGCGATGTCCGGCCAGCGGGTCTCTACCTCCCCGACGTCGGGGGCCGTGTCCCCACGTACGGCGGGCACGATGATCACGGTCTCCCGTTCTCGGGAGGACTCTGCGACCGCGGCGGCGACGGCGGCGTGTCCGGGCGGGGTGTCGGCGTAGGCGACGACGATGGTCATCGGCATTCCTTTCGATGTATGTGCAGGAGGGCGAGAGGCTGGCCGGGTCACTGCAGGGCGCCGAGCGGCAGGTCGACCGGCAGCAGCGAGGGCAGGGACAGCAACACGAGGCCGAGGCCGAGGGTGTAGACGATCGCCGTCCGTGGGCGGGTGCGCGCCGCGTACAGAAGGAACACCGGGGTGAACACCAGTGTCGCTGCGAGGTAGCCGCCGACCATGACGAGGACCAGGAAGGCTGCCATGGCCGCGAACGTGCGTGCCGCGATCACCAGGTCGTGGTGCCGGGTCAGGGCTGGGGTATCGACCCTGGGCTCGGCGCGGGTGGCGAGCACCGTGGCGCCGGACCCACTAGCGGGCTCGTGGATGTCCTCCACGGCGTGACGCCCGGCTCCCTGCCGCCTGGCGCGGGCTTCCTGCCACATCAGGATGAGCGCAGCGACCAGACCGCAGCCGGCGACGAGGCGAGGCATCAGTCGCGCCTCCTCGGAGAACGACCCGCTCACCCAGAGCGCGCCGCCGAACACGAGTACTGCGACGACGGCGACGACGGCGGACCAGCGCGTGCCGGCCAGCGAACCCTCCAGCTCGTCGCCGGCCAGGCCCTCGCTCTCGTGCTCGTCGCGGTGACCGTCGTCGGCCGCGCCCGAGGCCCCCCGCAGCTTCTTGACCAGGGACCACAGCACGGGCACCACCAGGAGGGCGGCGAAGGCGAGGACGCCCGGTCGGGTCATCCACTCGGCGCCGTCGTACAGGCTGGCGGTCAGGTAGTAGTAGCGCTCCATCGGGATGGCGAGGACGAAGCCGATCAGGAACGGCGCACGCGGCATGCCGGTGGCCTTGAGGAAGAACCCGGCCACGCCGAGCGCGACCATCACCCACAGGTCGCCGAGCTGGCCAC
>JALZCZ010000347.1 GCA_030862825.1 Actinomycetota bacterium
AGGCGAACGAGTCGGCGTCGGACACCTCGATCACCCGGTCGGCGATGTCGCGGTCGTAGGTCTCCGGCCAGAAGTCCTCGCCGACGCCCTCGACGAGGTAGGGGCGCCCGGTGCCGCCGGAGTAGACCGAGCCGGACGGGTCGGCGCCGATCACCTTGATGTCGGGGTTCTGCTCCTTGAGGTAGCGGCCGACGCCGCTGATGGTGCCGCCGGTGCCCATGCCGGTCACGAAGTGCGTGATCTTGCCGTCGGTCTGGTGCCAGATCTCCGGGCCGGTGGTCTCGTAGTGGGACCGCGGGTTGTGCTGGTTGGAGTACTGGTCGGGCTTCCAGGCGCCCGGCTGCGATGCGAGCTTGTCGGAGACGTTGTAGTAGGAGTCCGGGTGGTCCGGGTCGACCGCGGTCGGGCAGACGACCACCTCGGCGCCGTACGCCTTCAGCACGTTGCGCTTGTCCTCGCTGACCTTGTCGGGGCACACGAAGATGCACTTGTAGCCCTTCGCCTGCGCCACCATCGCCAGGCCCACGCCGGTGTTGCCGGAGGTGGGCTCGACGATCGTGCCACCCGGCTGCAGCTCACCGGAGGCCTCGGCGGCCTCGATCATCCGGGTGGCGATCCGGTCCTTCACGGAGCCGCCAGGGTTGAGGTACTCGATCTTGGCCAGCACCAGCGGACCCCCCTCACCCGACCCCTCCGGAAGATCGAGCGTGCGGGAGAGCCGCAGCAGCGGGGTGTTGCCGATCAGGTCGATGAGCGAGTTGACGTACTGCACAGGACCCACACTAGGTCTCCGCGGCCGGGAGCGGCGAACAGTCGCGGAAGCAGGCTCGGTCAGCGGCGGCGGACGACCCCCCAGAGGCCGATGCCGATGCCGACGGCCGCGCCGCCCAGCCCGATCGCGCGCTGGGACCTGGTCATCTCGTGGTGCACGCTCAGGCCGCCGAGCAGGTCCGCGGCGTCGGCCCCGGCGGAGGCCAGGAACCAGCCCCGGGTCTCCCGCCCGCGCAGCGCGGAGCCGACGAGCAGGCCACCGATCAGGGCGTCGCGGTAGCCCATCGAGCGCAGCAGCAGCCGGGTCGTGGTGGCCGGCTCGCCCTGGTCACCCCAGAGCCGGTTCGCGCGCACCGGGTCGACCAGGAAGGAGACCCCGGACGTGAGCCGGATCGTGCCGGCAACCAGCGCGGCTGTGTCCAACGAGGTCCTCCGCATGGTCGGACGTTAGCGCCCCGCGCGTGGGCTCCTTCTACGGCCTGGCCAGAGCTGACCACGGGCCGCGGCCACGCCGGGGTCAGCTGTCCACACCTCGGACGGACCGCTGTCGGATGGATAATGACCGCTAGTTTCTTGACCTCGCATTCGCTGGCGAGTTCAGGAAAATCGGTCATGGGGGGACTCAGCCCAACGGCTTGAGAGGACAACTAAGTGCATCCCCCCACCAATCCCGGTAGGCACCGGCGCGCACATCCACGTTCCCCCCGCGGATTCTCGCGTGCGCTCCAGACGCTGATCGCGTATGTGACCCTTGCGGTCGCAGCCTTCGGCATCGCTGTTGCCAGCCCGACGTCATCGGTCGCCATGATGCCCACTGACGACGTCCAGCCCGGGCTCTTCTATTCAGCCACCCCTGACCGGGCGAACGCCAAGCCCCTGGAGGGTGCGACGCTGTCAGGAAAGGTCTACATCTTCGCTGTCCCGTCGGGTTCTGTGTACTACGGGACGTTCTACCTCGACGGCGTCAAGCAGCGTGTCGAGAACAACGCCCCGTACGACTTCCGGGGCTCCGACCCGTCGCTGACGCCACGAGCCTGGGACAGCGCAGGGGACGAGGGCAGTCACGTCATTTCGTTCAGCGGCCAGCTCCGGAGCGGACCGACGTACACCGCCACGGCCTCCTTCCGGGTCGGAACCACGACCGGCACCCCGTCGCCCGCGCCCCAGCCGCGCCCTGGCGACGGCACCCGGCCCGGACCGACGAACACCGGTGTCCCAGAGGGAACCGCGCTCGGAGTCAGGGACTCGATCACCGTCACCAGGCCCGGCGCCGTCCTGGACCGTCTCGACATCAGGGGCAGCGTGGTCATCAAGGCACCGAACGTGGTCATTCGACGCTCGAAGATCCATGGGAGCGGAACCGGTCTGGGTGTCCGGGTGATGAGCGGCGGCAGCGTGACGATCGAGGACTCGGAGATCTACAAGTTCCAGGTCGGGATCGGCTACTCCAACTGGACCGCCCGGCGGGTCGACATCCACTCGATGACCGCCGACGGCGTGAAGCTCGGCGACGACGCCACCCTCGAGCGTTCCTATGTCCACCACCTGACCCCGGCACCGGGTGCGCATGCCGACGGTGCCCAGCTCGAGAGCGCCGGCGCGGAGAACGTCGTCGTCCGCGGCAACACCATCGACCTCGCCAACCCGGGCGTGAACAGCGGGTACGGCGGCAACTCGGCGATCATCCTCAAGCCCGACCTCGGCACTCTCGACGCGGGCGGGGTGCTGGTGGAGGGCAACTACCTGAACGGCGGCAACTACACGCTGTACCTGGTCAACTCGGAGGACCGGCAGCTCAGGAATGTGACCATCCGCGACAACCGTTGGGGTCGCGTCCACCGGTACGGCCCGAATCGCGTCACCACGCCGTGCCTCTGGACGAACAACGTCTGGGACGACACCGGAGCGCCGGTCTCCCGGTGACGCCCCTGGCCGGGGCGCGCGGCTGCCGCGCGCCCCGGTCACCACACCGTGGATGTCAGGCGGGACTCGTCACGGCGGTGATCGACTTGGTGAGACCGAACAGGCGTTCCTTGAGGATCTGTGACGTCGGGAAGTAGGCGCGCAGCTCCGTGATGCCGATGAGCTCGGTCCACTGGGCGTTGGAGATCGCATCGGCCCGCGAGGCCGGGCGAGTGTGCGCCAGCGGCCAGCGCTCGGCGACCACGGCTCTGAGCCGCATCGGTAGGAACTGCATCAGCGGAAAGAGCCAGTGCGGTTCGACCGGGAAGTAGCGGTAGGGCGTCTGGACCCAGTGGTACGGCGCCAGCTCGCGAACCGACTCGGCCAGGCGCGACCGTTGCGCGTGTCCCCCGACGTGCTCGAGGAGGGAGTTCGAGAACACGAGATCGTAGGAGGCCTGCGCCCCCGCGGCCTCGAGGGCGGCTCGGGCAGCGCACGCGTCACCTGTGAGGGGAGTGGCCCAGCCGTCCTCGCCCCAGCCGGGCTCGACGAGGTTGAGCACCGTGACGTGTGCGGGACGTACCGGCGCCCGGCGCCAGGACTCCACCGTCCCACCCAGGTCGAGCACGCGCATGTCACCGAGGTCCGGGAAGTGTGACCGGAACACCTCCCAGCGGCGAAGCCGGGCCTGGGCGCCCAACGACGTGGGCGAGTCCACGAGCAATGTGCGGACGCTGTGGAGCACAGCCGACCTCCTTGGCTCAGGGGTGAGCACGAGCGTTCCAGTCGACGTCGAGGCTCGCACCACCCATGCAGTCCGGTCCCCAATATTGGGGCAAGTTTTGGACCCCCCGACTGGTTGCTTCCCTCCGCGGTGACGATCCATTCGGATCCGGCGCACGAAGTGGGCAGGGGGGGACATGCGGAGCAGCCAGGCTGGCGCTGCGCCACTGGCGAGTGTCGTCATCCCGGCGCACAACGAGGCCAGCGTGATCGGCCGCACCCTCGCCACGCTCACGACCGGCGTCGCGCCCGGAGAGCTCGACATCGTCGTGGTGTGCAACGGCTGCACCGACGACACCGTCTCGGCCGCGCGCGGTGTGCCCGGCGTCAGGGTGAGGGAGATCCCGGAGCCGGGGAAGTCCCGCGCCGTGGCGGTCGGCAACCGCATGACCACCGTCTTCCCCCGGGTCCACCTCGACGCCGACGTCGAGATCGGCGGCGTCGACGTACTCGCACTCGTAGCCGCCGTCCGCGACCGGGGGGTGCTGGCCGCCGGCCCCGTGCGCCGGATGCCGCTCGAGCGCTCCTCCTGGCCGGTGCGCGCCTACTACCGCGTCTGGCAACAACTGCCGCAGGTCAGCCGCGGCCTGTTCGGTAGGGGGGTCTTCGCGCTCTCCGAGGAGGGTCAGGCTCGGGTCGATGCGCTGCCGACGGTGATGGGTGACGATCTGGCGATCTCGGATGCCTTCGCCGACCACGAACGGACGGTCGTCCAAGACGCCGCGGTGGTGGTCCATCCGCCCCGCACGATCGGCGACCTGGTACGGCGTCGTACCCGCGTCGCCACGGGCAATGCCCAGGCAGCCGACCTCGGCGTGCGTCGACCCGACTCGGTCACCACGCCGCGGACCATGCTGCGGGTCGGGCTGCGCGACCCGCGGGCGGGCCTGTGCCTCCCCGTCTTCCTCGGGGTCAGCCTGTTCGCGAAGTGGCAGGCCCGCGCCGCCGTCCGCACCGGCGACTTCGACACCTGGCTGCGCGATGAGAGCTCACGGGCGCCCGCCGGGGGGCCGGGTCGTGAGTGACCTGTCGATCGTGCTCGTCACCTACAACAGCGCGGACTGGATCGAGCGCTGCCTGGCGTCGCTGCCGGCTGCCGTGGGTGGGCGCGAGGCCCGAGTGATCGTCGTCGACAACGCCTCCACCGACGACAGTGCGCGGCGCGCGGAGCGACCGGGCGTCGAGGTCATCGTCAACGAGAGGAACGTCGGGTTCGCGGCGGCGGTCAACCAGGGCGCTCGCCTGGCCGGGTCGGACTGGCTGTTGTTGCTCAACCCCGACACCGAGGCGCGCCCCAGGTCGCTCGACGCGCTGCTGACCTTCGCCGAGGCGCATCCTGGCCACGGCGTCTACGGCGGGCGCACGCTGCGCTCCGACGGCACCGTCGAGCCCTCGTCCTGCTGGGGGTTGCCGACCCTGTGGAGCACGACCTGCTTCGCCCTCGGACTCTCGACCGTCTTCCGGGGCTCGCGGATCTTCGACCCCGAGGCAATCGGCTCGTGGCAGCGCGACTCCGTGCGGCAGGTCGGCATGGTCAGCGGGTGCCTGCTCCTGGTGGATCGTCGGACCTGGGCACGGCTCGGCGGCTTCGACGAGCGCTACTACGTATACGGCGAGGACGCAGACCTGAACGCGCGTGCTCGGGCGCTGGGACTGCGCCCGATCATCACGCCCGACAGCGAGGTCGTGCACGCCATCGGCGCCTCGTCGGGCGAGATCGGGAACAGGATGCCGCTGCTCCTCGCGGGGAAGCTCACCTACTTGCGCACTCACCTACCTCGGGCGCAGCGGACTCTCGCCGTGTGCCTGTTCCGTGCCGGCGTGGGCATTCGAGCGCTGGCCTTCCGGCTGACTGGCCGGGGCGGCAGATGGGGGGTCGCCTGGCGGCGGCGGCACGAGTGGTGGGCCGGGTTCCCCAGCCCTGCGGTGGACCCGCGCGCACACGATCCGGAATCACCGGAGGGAGCTGTCCTTTGAGGGGTGTAAGGGAAGGTCGGGCGTCGGACCGGACACCGCACGTCCTGATCATCGTGCAGAACTTGCCGGTCCCGCTGGACCGCCGCGTGTGGCTGGAGTGTCGTTCCCTGCGCGCGAACGGCTATGACGTGAGCGTCATCTGTCCGAAGGGACCGGGTGACCCGGCCCGCGAGAAGCTGGAGGGGATCCACATCTACAAGTACCGCCCGGCGCCCATAGTCCGAGGCGCCGTGGGCTACATGTGGGAGTTCGTCTACTCGTGGCTGCGTACGGCGGCGCTCTCGGCGGTGGTGTGGCGCCGGCGACCGTTCCAGTTCCTCCAGGCCTGCAATCCGCCGGACACATACTGGGCTCTCGCGCGGCTGTGGAAGCGACGCGGCGTCACATTCGTCTTCGACCACCACGACCTCAACCCGGAGCTGTTCCTGTCTCGGTTCGGCGCGCCGCGGGGGCTGAGCGCCAGGCTGCAGCTGCAAGGGCTGAAGTGGCTGGAGCTGCGCACGTTCGCCACGGCCGAGCACGTCGTGTCGACGAACGACTCCTACCGGCAGGTGGCGCTGACCCGGGGACGGCTGCGGCCGGATCGGGTGACGGTCGTGCGCAGCGGCCCGGACACCCGTGCCATGCGGCCGATCTACCCGACGA
The DNA here is from genome assembly GCA_030862825.1 of Actinomycetota bacterium. GTDB lineage: Bacteria > Actinomycetota > Actinomycetes > Propionibacteriales > Nocardioidaceae > Nocardioides. The sequence goes on from JALZCZ010000347.1 coordinate 6,079, forward strand.
CCCCGGGCCCGCGCAGGTTCGAGCTGGCCTATCTCGGGATCATGGGTCCGCAGGACAGGGTCGACATCCTCCTCGACGTGATGCAGCAACTGGTGACCGTCCGTGGCCGGACCGATGTGCACGCCACGTTCATGGGCTTCGGCGACTGCCTCGACGAGCTGAAGGTCGCCTGCACGGCGCGCGGCCTGGACGAGGTGGTCACGTTCACCGGTAGGGCCGACAAGACGATGATCGCCCGTGTGCTCAGCGGCGCGGACGTCGGCCTGTGCCCCGACCCCAAGACCCCGCTCAACGACGTGTCGACGATGAACAAGCAGATGGAGTACATGGCCTACGCTCTGCCGACGGTCACCTTCGACCTGGCGGAGACCCGAGTTTCCGCGGGTGACACCGCGCTCTATGTCGACTCAGGGGACGTGCGTGGCTTCGCCGACGCGGTGGAGAGGCTGCTCGACGATGAGGACCTCCGCCTCGAGCTCGCGCTGCGCGCGCGCGCCCGGGTGGCACAGGCTCTCGACTGGCGGACCCAGGCCCGCAAGTACGTCGGGGCGTACCACCGCCTGATGGGGTCGACGGCCGAGGTGGTCGACCCGCCGTCGACGGCGCCGCACGAGCAAGGGCCGGGCGTCTTCGTGGACCTGGACGACGAGGCGGAGCTGCGCCGGTTCATCCTGGAGCGGCGCGCGCCGGGCCGACCGGGTGTCCGGTCGACCGCGGGCGCCTGACATGGTCGCCACCCCGGCGCCGAGCGGGACACCCGACGGCAGCAGACCGCTCGTCGTGTGGTGCGCCACCACACCGTGGAACGGCCTGCGACTGCTGGACCAGTCGATGTCGGTCGCCCTGTCTCGGTACGCCGACGTGCTGTACGTCGAGCCGCCGATCTCGTACCTCACCCGGTTCCGCAACCCCGAGGCGGCCGCGGCGTCGGGCGAGCGTGGGATGACCCAGGTCGCGGACGGGTTGTGGCGGCTCTCCGTCCGGGTGCCACCACTGCGCCACCGGCCGCCGTTCGAGCAGATCGTGCTCTGGTCGACCAGGCGAGCGCTCGGCCGCGGTGTCCGCCAACTCGGCAGACGGCGCCCACGGGCGTTGATCGTGCCGGGCCTCAGCCCGGTCTTCGGCAGCACGAACGAGGAAGTCTCCGTCCTCTACTGCAAGGACGACTACGTCGCCGGCGCCGACCTCATGGGCGTGCAGAAGTGGAGTGCGCGCCTTCTGCAGCGCAGCGTCGAGCTGCCCGAGCGGGCCGACGTCGTGGTCGCGGTCAGTCCCCTGATCCAGGAGTCGGTGAGGGCCCAGGGAGCCGAGCCCATCCTCATCCCCAACGGTGTGGATATCGAACACTTCGCCGAGGTTCCTGCCCCCGCGCCGTCCCGGTCGCCCGTGGTCGCGTTCGTCGGGCAGCTGTCGGCTCGGGTCAACGTGGACATGCTGGTGGCCGTCGCGGAGGCGGGCGTCCGGCTCCGGATGATCGGGCCGACGCAGGTGACTCTGCCGGCCGGCCACTTCGAGCGTCTGACGTCTCTCGGGGACCGCGTCGAGTGGGCCGGCCGCGTGGCCTACGAGGAGCTGCCGGGCCAGCTGGCCGACGTCACCACGTGCCTCGTGCCATACGCCGACACGCGGTTCAACCGGGCGAGCTTCCCCTTGAAGATACTGGAGTACCTCGCCGCCGGGCGACGCGTGGTCTCGACGCCGCTGCCGGCAGTCGACTGGCTGGACACCGACCTCGTCACGAGCGCGACGACCCCGACCGGTTTCGCCCGAGCGGTCGCAGCCAGCGTCACGACTCCGTTGGGGGGCGACGAGATCGGCCGCCGTCGTATGTTTGCGCAGGGACACACGTGGGAGCGTCGCGCCGAGGTGCTGGCTCAGGCGCTCGCGCTGAGCGGCGCGGCAGAGGAGGCGCTCCCTGTGGTGGGATCTGCCTGAGGTTCCTCAACCGACCGGCGAGCTGGTGTCGTCCCAGACGTTGTCCGTGCAGGTGCACGGGCTGTCCACCGAGTGCGGGCCGTACCTGTGGACTCTCCCGAAGCGGTTGTTCCGGATGGTGACGTCCCGCAGCTCTCGCCCCGAGCTGTCGTTCGTGAGGTAGAGCGTGTAGTTGCCGCCGTTGAGGTAGTTGCTCTCGACGAGGATGCCACCCGCGCCGTGGTCACCGAGATCGGGCTTGAGGATGATCGCGGAGTTGCCGCCGAACCCGCTGTGCACCTCCGGACTGGCCAGGTCGATGGTGTTTCCGCGGACGACGACATTCTCCGCTCCGGCGCTCTCCAGCTGCGCCCCGTCAGCATGCGCACCCGTCGATGGGGCGAGATCGTGGATGTAGGAGTCCTCCAGGGTGCTGTTGCTGCCGAGCTTCACCCCGTCGGCTGTCATCGAGTGGATGTCGACCCGCCGCGCCGTGTAGTTGCCGAACACGATGCCGTTCTCGAACCCGTGGATCTCCGAGTCCTCGATCGTCACGCTGCCGCTCACCACGCGCACACCGAAGCCGTCCCCGTCGCCGTGGATCTTCGAGCGACGGATCACCACGTCATCCGCGTCGATCTGCACCGTCCCGGAGATGTCCAGCGCGTCCAGTTCGGCGCCGTCCTCCGTGACGGTGATGGATCCGGACGGGGTCAGCTCCGTGCCGGGCGGCACGCCCGTGTCGGCCGGACCGGGCCGGTCGACCGGCTCTGCCTCGGTGGGCTCCGCGGTGGCGGACCCGGACGAGCTCTGGCCGGGGTCGTCGCGGTGGGAGAGGACGTAGCCCGCCACGAAGGCGACCACCAGCGCCACGGCCGCGATCGCTGCGCCGCGCGGGATCACCATGGGGCCGAGCCTAGGACGGGTGATCGCCAGGTGGGGCGTTCGTACCGACAATCGGGTACGGGCCGTTCACCATCGGTCGAGCCGCTGAATGCGGTGGGAGCATCGGCGCAGAGGGCACAGGTTGGGCACAGGTTCAGTGCGCCTGAGGCGCGCGCGCAGTGGGGGTTGACGTGAAGAACAAGGGCAGTCGTTCATTGCTCGCGAGACTGTTGCTGGTCTTCGCCCTGGCCGCCGTCGGCCTGGTGCTTGTTCCGGGTGTGGCCAACGCCGTGCCGACACTGCAGGTCAGCACTCATGCCGACCGCAGCAACGCGACGGCGCTCGAGGGGGCACTCCTCAACGGCAACATCCACGTCTTCGTCCCGCACGAGGCCGGGATCTCCAAGGTGTTGTTCTACCTCGACGACCCCAACCGCAGCAGAAAGGCCTACAAGTCCGAGACCAAGAGTCCGTGGGACCTGGCGGGCACCGCCACCTCGCAGGACGCCCTGCCGTTCGACACCGCGTCGCTGGCCGACGGCGCACACACCATCACCGCCGCGGTGACCATCTCAGGCTCGACCGTCGTCACGACGTCGACCTTCACCGTCGACAACAGCACCTCGGCACTGGTCATCAGCCCTGACAGCACCGAGCTCGCCTTGGCGGCAGGAGCCGCCCCGGCGGTCCGCACCCTCCAGGTCGGCTCCAGCTCCGGGGGGTCCGGCGACACCGTTGCCCTGGCCAGCGACGCTGCCTGGCTCCAGGTTCCCACCGCGGCGACCACCGGTAGCACCTTCGACGTCACCATCGATCCGGCCGGGCTCGCCCCGGGCTCGTACACGGGCACCATCACCGGATCGGCCCAGGGCTTCTTCTCCGATACGGCCATCGTTCGCCTCGAGGTGGTCAGCGATCTGGAGGGCCTCGTCCACAGCCCGGGTGCCAACCGGGCCGGCCCGGCCGAGCTCCAGGGCGCCGTGGTCGTGGGCAACCTCTACGCGTTCGTGGCACCGGATGCCGGCCTCACCCGGGTGGTGTTCCGCTTGGACGACCCGGACTTGAGCCACCCGCCCATCAAGACGGAGTCCGGTGCGCCGTTCGACTTCGCCGGAACCAGCAAGACCACCGGCCTCGCCCTGCCGTACGACACCACCACCATCCCGGACGGTCAGCACACGATCAGCGCGACCATCACCAAGGGTGACCGGACCTACACGATCCACGCCACGTTCGACGTCCGGAACGAGGCGCCGCGGTTGACGCTCTCCCCGGCGGCCACGGACCTGTCGATGGAGGAAGGCGACGGTCCCACGGTGCGGGCGTTGACCGTGGGAGCCAGCGGCGGCTCGCCTGGCCCGGTCGCCCTGACCAGCGACGCGGCTTGGCTGCGGCCGGCGAGCTCCGTGGCGGCCGGGGACAGCACCGACGTGGTGGTGGATCCTGCGGGTCTCGCAGCGGGTGTGTACGTCGGGAAGGTGACCGCCTCCGCCGACGGTTTCGCACCGGCGTCGGCGTCGTTCAACCTGACCGTGACGCCTGACCGGGAGGACATCCTGGTGAGCTTCGCGCCGAACCGATCCAACCCGGTGGACCTCGACGGCGCCGAGGTCGCAGGTCACATGTACGTGTTCGTGTTCCCCGAGACGGGCATCACCCGCGTGGTGTTCAAGATCGACGGCTCGGCACACCGCACGGAGAAGGGGGCGCCGTTCGACCTCAACGGCAGCGACCCCGCGGGCCTGGCGCTGCCGTTCGACACCAGGACGCTCGCCGAGGGACCGCACACGGTCAGCGCCACCATCACCAAGGGCGACCAGACCTACACCGTCGCGGCGAAGTTCACGGTTCGGAACACGAAGCTCGGCTTCTCGCCGAAGACCGCTCAGATCTCCGCGGTCCAGGACAGCTTCCCCGGTGAGGTCGAGGTGACCTTGGCCGGCGCCGACCCATCGGTGACGACCAGCGACGACGCCGCCTGGCTGACCGTGTCGCCGGCCACCGGCGCGGCACCGCGGACGCTCCTACTGTCCGCGAACCCGGCCGCGCTGGTGCCGGACACCTACACCGCGACCGTCACGGCGACCGCGAGCACCGGCGAGACGGTCCAGCTCCCGGTGACCTTCACGGTCGAGTCGAACGCGTGCCGACCGGTGGCGTGTGGCGACATCCGAGTGGACCTGCCGTACGTCCTCGACTTCTCCGAGAACCACGGTCACTACGAGGACGGCAACGGGTTCGGCACCGGATTCACGGCCGTGCAGCCCACCTCGAAGGGCTCCGGCTACCTCCGCGAGAAGCTGACCGTCACGCAAACGCCGGGCCACCTCGCGGTTCAGACGACGGCAGGGATCACCACCGACAGCGTCAACTCGCTCGACAACGCGCTCTCGGTGGGTGTCGCCGCCGCCAATCAGGTCACCGTGGTCAGTTCGGCGCTGGTCGACATCCCGGCCGGCACCGGCAATTTCGAGCAGGCCGGCATCTGGTTCGGGGTTGACGAGGACAACTACACCAAGCTCGTCGTGCAGTCGCGCTCCACGGGCACGCATGTCGAGCTGTTGACCGAGGTCAACGGCGCCAGGACAGCGGTCACGCGGTCCGGTGTGCTCAACATCGGCACGTCGCCGGCCGTCCTGACGTTGAAGGCCGACCCGATCGGCCGTGACATCACCGGGTCGTTCACGGTGAACGGCAGCACGTCCTCGCTCGGCCCGCAGGCCGTGCCACCGGAGTTCTTCAGCTTCGACGGGGCGGGCATCGACCCGCGCATCGGCACGCGCTCGTTCGCGGGCATCATGGCCTCGCACCGCAACGGCCCGGCGCCGCTCACCTATACGTTCAACGACTTCTCCGTGACCGCCGCCCAGACCGACGTCCCGTCGAGTTCGCTGAAGTTCGACCGCGTGGCGATCCCCTCGGGCTTCCCGACCGCGATGACCGTCGGCCCCGACGGCAAGCTGTACGTCGCCGAGATCTTCGGAACGATCCACCGGATCACCCTCGCCCCGGACAAGTCCGTGGTGTCCGATGAGGCGTTCACGCCGCTCGGGTCCCGTCTCACGCTGGGGCTCACCATCGACCCGGCATCGACTCCGGACAACGTCATCCTGTGGGCCAACCACTCCAGCCCCTCTCCCGACAACGGAGAGGTCAACTCCGGCGTCGTGACGCGGATCGCGGGCCAGGGCCTCGGCGACGTCACCCATGCCATCACCGGCCTGCCCCGGGCGAAGGCCAACCACGGCCCCAACAACCTGCACTTCGGCCCGGACGGGCGGCTCTACATGGCGATCGGTGGCAACACCGGGGCCGGCGCCCCGAACGAGGCGACCACCGAGTTCGGCGATCGCCCGGAGCAGCCCCTGTCCGCGGCGATCCTGGTTGCGGACGTCAAGAGCCCCGCCTTCCAGGGGGACTGCGCCACGCCGCTGAACACGTTCGGCATCCCTGAGACCTGTGACGTGAGGACCTGGGCGACGGGTCTGCGGAACACCTACGACTTCGTGTTCCACTCCAACGGTGAGGCCTACGGCCCGGACAACGGACTCGGTGTGACGGGCACCTATCCGCCGACGCCCACCGCCCCGTGCACCGGCATCGCCGACTCCACACTGCACGACCCGGGTGAGCAGCCCGACTTCCTCAACCGGTTCGAGGCAGGCGGCTACTACGGTCACCCGAACCCGTACCGGAACGAATGTGTGTTCCATGACGGCAGCGAACAGGGTGTGGCGGCGGACCCGAACTTCCGCGGGCACATCTTCGACCTGGGGCCGCACAAGTCCGCCAACGCGATCATCGAGTACGAGTCGGACGCGTTCTGCGGCGCGCTCAAGGGCGACCTGCTCATCACGAACTACTCCGTAGGTGACGACATCTCCCGGGTGAGCCTCTCCGATGACGGCCTGAGCGTGCTCGACTCGGAGTCGCTGGCCGGCGGATTCTCAGACCCGCTGCCGATGACCCAGGGCCCGGACGGCACCATCTACGTGGGAGAGACGGGCGCCGGGCGGATCACCGCCCTGGTGCCGCGGAACACCGGCTGCTGGTCGACCGAGGCGCCGCTGCCGGTGAACCTCCTCGACGCGGGCGGCGCGGCCCTGGACGGGAAGGTCTACGTCGTGGGCGGCAAGACCGGCTCGACCGCCCACGTGTCGACGGTCCACGTGTACGACACCGCGGCGGACACCTGGAGCGCCGCTGCGGACCTACCCGGCCCGGCGGTGGAGAACCCGGCGGTCGTCGCGCACGACGGCAAGGTCTACGCCTTCGGCGGCTCGACGGCTCCGTTCTCCGGCGCGGTTCCGAACGCTGCAGTCTTCGACCCGGCCACCGGCACCTGGACGGCGCTGCCGGCCATGCCCACTGCGCGCGGTGGCGCCGCCGCCCAGGTCCTCGACGGGAAGATCTACGTCCTCGGCGGCATGGGAGAAGACGGTGCCTCGGTCGCGTCGGTCGAGATCTTCGACCCGGTGACGGGCACGTGGACCACCGGCCCCGCCATGGGTACCCGCCGCGACAACCTCGGTGCGGCCTCCATCGGGGGAACGTTGTACGCCTTCGGCGGCCGAACCCGCGACGCCGACGGAACCACGGTTGCCCCCACGCTGGCGTCGGTGGAGGCCTACGACCCGGCGACGGGCGCCTGGACCCCGCGGACCGCCGCGCCGACGGGCCGTCGGGCGATGGGTGTCGCGGTCGTGAACGGGAAGGCGGTCGTGCTGGGCGGCGAAGCCACCGCAGACGGCAACACGTTCTCCCAGAACGAGCAGTACGACCCGACCACCGACACCTGGCAGACGTTGAGCCCGATGCCCACCGGTCGCCATGGCTTCGCGGTCGGTGTGGTGAACGGCGCGGTCCACACCGTCGGCGGTGGCATCGTCGCGGGCGGGTCCTTCAGCAACGTCCACGAGGTCTTCTCACTCGCCGAGTGATCGGCATCCGGGATGCAGCACCGACGGAGTCAGGAGGCAGCGCGTTGACGGACGCGGTGGTGGTAGGAAGCGGACCGAACGGGCTCGCTGCCGCGCTGACGCTTGCGGCCGGCGGCATCGGAGTCCGGGTCATCGAGGCGGCGGACACCCTCGGCGGTGGCACGAGGTCGAGCGAGCTCACCCTCCCAGGGCTGGTCCACGACGACTGTTCCGCGTTCCATCCGTTCGCCGTGGCCTCCGAGTTCGCGAGACGGTTCGACCTGACGGGGGCGGGTCTGACGTGGAGATGGGCGTTTGCCGAGCTGGCGCACCCACTCGACGGAGGCCGCGGTGCGGTGTTGTGGCGTCCGGTCTCGGAGACGGCGGCGAGCCTCGGGCCCGACGGGCGGGCGTGGGCGGCGCTGTTCGGCCCGCTCACCGAGCGGTTCGAGACCATCAGCGCCGAGATCCTCCGACCCGTGCCGCACGTGCCGCGCCATCCGCTGTCGCTGGCCCGGTTCGGCGCCTACGCAGCGCTTCCTGCGACACAGCTGGTCCGTCGGTGGCGCACAGAGGAGGCGCAGGCGCTGTTCGGGGGCGTCGCGGCGCACGCGTTCCGCCCCCTCGACGGGCTGCTGTCGTCCGCGATCGGCGTGGCGCTGACCACAGCAGCCCACGCGTACGGCTGGCCGGTCGCGGAGGGTGGGTCCGCGGCCATCAGGGACGCGATCGTGATGCGCGCCAAGGACCACGGTGTCCTGTTCGAGACGGGTCGTCGCGTGACGTCGATCGACGACCTCACAGGCGCCGACATCGTCATGCTCGACACCTCACCGGCCGCCGCAGCGGATCTGGCCGGCGATCGTATTCCGGCGCGGGTGGAGCGGGCGTACCGCCGGTTCCGGCACGGGCCCGGTGTCTTCAAGGTGGACTTCGCGGTCGAGGGCGGGGTGCCATGGAGCTACGAGCCGGCCCGGCACGCGGGCACGGTCCATGCCGCAGGCACCTTCTCGCAGATGGCCGCGACGGAGGCCGAGGTGGTGCACGGGTTGATGCCGGCGCGCCCCTTCGTGTTGGTGGGCCAGCAGGCGCTCGCAGACCCGACGCGACGCGTCCGCGGCGTACATCCCGTCTCTGCCTACGCCCACGTGCCCAGCGGCTACACCGGGGACGCGACCTCGGCGATCGTCGAGCAGATCGAGCGGTTCGCCCCCGGATTCCGGGAACGCGTCCTCGCCACACACGTGGGTTCGACCTCCGCCATCGCGTCGCACAACCCGAACTACGTAGGCGGGGACATCGTCAACGGGAGCAACGACCTACGGCAGCTGGTCTTCCGGCCGCGGGTGACGCTCCATCCTTATGCCACCGGGGCGCGCGGCGTCTACCTGTGCTCCGCTGCGACTCCGCCAGGTGCCGGCGCACACGGCATGTGCGGCTACCTCGCAGCCCGCTCGGCGCTGCGGTCGCTGGACCGTGGCCTTCGGCGGGACGGTCAGGTGAGCTGATGGGCGAGGTCGGCGGCCCGGGCCAGCGCCAGGGAGGTTCCGTGGTAGCGCTCGAGTCGATCGTGCCGACGAAGCTGGTGCGCTGGCTCTTCGGCCTGCTCCTGGTGGCCCTCCCCCTCGAGGTGGCTGTGGCGGCGAGGTACTCCGAGCCCTTTCCCGCGCTCTTCGGGCCGGCGTTCGAAGGGTCGCAGGAGGAGGACGGAGTCGTCCATCTCCGGCTCTCTCGCGTGGTGCTGGTCACTGCCGGCGGGATCGAGCGAGAGGTCGAGAGCGACGTCGTCCTGCCAGAGTCGGAAGCGCTCGGTGCGGCCTTGCTCAACTCGGGCTACAGGTCCGAGGTTCGCGCCAACTCTGCGGAGGCACGCGCGTGGCTGACCGCCCGGCTGGAGGAACAGTTCCCCGATCTGGAGGTCACATCGGTGGTCGTGGAGTGGCGTCGGGCCGACTACGACATCGGCTCCCAGGAGGTGTCCGATCGGGAGGTCGAGAAGACCGTGCGCGTCGACCTGGAGCCGTCGTCGTGAGCAGCGGAACCCGCCTCGGGACCACCTTCGACACGTGGGTCGCGTCGGGAGACTTCACCCACGCCGACCTGGCCCGCTATCGGGTGGTGTACGCCGTCTTCGCCCTGGTCACGCTGCCGGCGCTCGCTCCGTTGGCCGAGCTGCCGTCCTCCTTCGTCAACCCGCCACTCGGTCCCTTCCGCGTGCTCTCGTCGTTCCCGCCCTCGTGGCTGCTGTGGACGATCGAGGTGGGCCTGGCGGTCGGGCTCGGGGCGCTGCTCGTGGGCTGGCGGGTGCGGACGGCGGCCGTCCTGGTCTGCGTGCTCTACCTGCTCGGCTACGGGCTCCTGTTCTCGGTGGGCAAGACCGACCACCGGATCCTGTTCCTGGTCCTGCCGCTCGTGCTCGCGTTCACCGGGTGGGGAGACGCCCGCGACGAGACCACCCGCCCGCGGCAGTGGCCGATGCGTTTCCTGGCGCTCGTCGTCGGAGTGCAGTTCGCCACCTCCGCCGCGATGAAGGCCCTGTCGGGCTGGCTCGACCCCGCCACGCACGCGTCGCAGGGTCACTTCATCCGCCAGTACGTCGCCAACGACCGGCAGGAGTGGCTGGCGACCCCCTTCACCGGCGTTCACTACGGGTTCTTCTGGGAGGCGGTCGACTGGGCCACCGTCCTCCTGGAGGGCGCGGTGATCCTCGCCGTGCTGAACTGGCGCGTCTTCCGGATCGTGCTGGCGAACCTGACCCTCTTCCACCTCGGCATCCTGCTGATGATGAACATCCCGTTCTCCCCGAATCTCGTGGTCTACGGGGCGTTCGTCTCGTGGGGAGCTCTCAGCGTCTGGCCTGCCCTGCCGCCGGGGGCCAGGGCGACCGTGGCACGTCACCGGGCTGCCGCAGCAGTGGTCGCCGGGCTCGGCGCGCTCCTGCTGCGCTGGCTGTTCCCATGGGTTGCCGAGGGAGTCGAGCCTCCGGTCGTACTTCTCGGAGCGGCTGTGGGCGCCTGGTACCTCGCCCGTCAGGTCGCGACCCTCCTGCCTGCGCTGCGGCGCGCACCGGCCTGACTCCGTCCGAGACCGTGCGGTCGCGGCTACCGGCTCTCCCTTCTGACGCGCAGCGTCGCTGAGACCGCGGCGTAGCGCACGAAGACCTCGCCGACGACATAGGCCAGCCGCGCGCGCAGTCCGGGGAGGGCGTCCGGTCGGTTGCTGCGCCGCAGAGCCCCCAGTGGCGGCACCAGAGACCCCGCCTTCAGCCGCACGGGACTTCTCCTCCCTGCGAGCCGTGCCCGGTCATGCGCGCCCTGATGGACGCGGACGAGCTTGAGGTAGCACTCGGCGAAGGTCACTCGTGCCGGGTGACGCACCCGGACGGACTCGTCGTAGCGCAGCCGGAAGCCCTGACCGGTAGCGCGGCAACCCCAGTCGGCGTCGCCACCGGACCTCAGTCTCTGGTCGAAAGGCCCGACTGCATCGAGCACACGACGCGTGGTGACCAGGTTGGCGGTCGCTGCCCAGCCGGACTCGGTTGCGTACCGACGCTGCGGAAACCCCTTGATGACCTCGTACGCCTCGATGGGCGTGGGGCGCGCGAGGTCGGCGGCGAACACGGTGATCTCTCCGGTGACGATGTCGGCGTCATCTCCGAGCCGGGCCACCGCCCGCTCCAGCCAGGTGGGATCCGGAAGGCAGTCCGCGTCGGTGAACGCCACGACCTCTCCCTTGGCATGTCTGACACCGGCGTTGCGGGCCGCATAGCTTCCGGGCTGTGGTTCGTGCAGGAGGGTGACCCTCGGGTGGCTGGCGGCGAGCCCGGACGGGGGGCCGTCCGACCCGTTGTCGGCCACGACGATCTCCACCCGGTCTTCCGGGTAGGTCTGCCGAACCAGTGCCTCGAGGCAGAGCTCGAGGCGAGGATCGTCCTTGACCGGGACGATCACCGAGACGGAGGGCGTGCGCTCCGGGCTGGTCGTCACGGCTTGACCGGCCTCGCGGGTGTCGCGGCTGGTCTGATGTCCGCGGCCGTCGGAGGGATCGCGAGAATCGCAGCCCACCACCTCGATCGCCCCGGAGGGCGTTCGATACGCCACAGCGCACCGGCGCAGCCGAGCAGCACGAAGAACGTGACAGCCGTGGCGCCGAACCACAGCGTGTCGTAGGTGAGGAAGGTGGCGGTGATCGCGGCGATGGGTGCCACGATGGCGTAGCCGAGGTGCCGTGCGACGGGGTCCGTCCCCCGCCTGCCGATACTCCAACCGAGAAGCGCGGCACCCAGGATCAGCGTGGCCAGCATCAACGTGCCGACCATGCCGTTCCAGATCAGCAACCCGAGCCACTGGTTGTCCAGGAGGAGCTCATCTGCGGGGACCGAGTTGATGCCCTGACCGAACCACGGTCGCTCGAAGATCAGCTCGGTGGCGATCGCGTAGTCGTCGGTGCGACCGGCGATGCTGGGGTCGGAGTCCACGCTGCTGAACAGTGACCGGAACGTGCCGAGCAGACCGGGCTGCACAGCGGACACGCCGACGATGAAACCCATGCCGAGCACCGAGAGGTTGAACACCGTACGCAGCGTCCAGGCTGGGAGCATCGCGATGGCCGCGACAGCCAGTGCCAGGATCGCGCTACGGGACACCGAGGCGAGGCTCGCGAAGGCGAGCAGCCCGGTCGCCGCCGCCGCGAGGGTGCGCCGGATGCCGGTCTCGCCGTGCAGCGTGAAGTGCAGTCCCAAAGGCGTCAGCGCCGCCATGAGCACGCCGAACTCGATGTAGTGACCTGAGGTGGAGGCCACTCTGCGGTAACCCGCGCCGCGCTCGTCGCCGATGTTGATCAGATCCCCATTGGTCGTCAGGCCGGGCGGGATCATGTTGTCTGTCAGGTCGATGTGGAGGATGAACTGGAGGAGCCCGACCACTCCCATGGCCACGCCGAGCAGCAGCAGGATGCGGAGCAGGGAATGCAGCCTGTCCCGGCTCCGCAACCCGTCGAGGGTCACCAGGAACACGCCGATCAGACCTGCCCAATGGAGAGCGCTGCGGTCAGCGCCGAGGGCCACCTCCGGCGTGGGACCGCGGGCGTAGGCGACGGCGTACGACACCAGGTAGGAGCAGACGAACAGGAGCAGTAGCACGCGCAGCGGGTTGAGGTTCGGCGTGAACATCCCAGGTGTCAACCGGAGTAGGAGCCACAGGAGGAGGCAGGCGAAACCGAGCAGGAGAGCCGGCCTCCCGGCCGCGCCGAGGCCAGGAACGACCGTCCGTGCCGGCAGGAGGTAGCCCAGGGCGAGGACGGCACCGATCAGCCACACGGCGTCCGGTGCGAATCGGAACCGTGGGCGATCCCCCACTTCTGCCATGGGCTTGTCCGCTCGCCGGCTAGACGGCGGGCCGCAGTCGGCGACTGGAGACGGTGTCCTTCGGGCGCCGCCGGCGCTGGAAGCCCTCGAGAGTGAGCGCCGCGGTGAGTGCGAGCAGGCCACTGACGCCACTGCCTACCAGGAGGACCCGCGTCCTGCCGTCGGTGGACGGGACCGCCTCACTCGGAGGGGAGAGCGCCAAGACCTTCGAGTGTCCCTTCTCCGCCACCACCGTCGCGTCCTGCGCCTCTTTCAGTCGCGACTTGATGACCGAGACGACAGCCCGCACCGTCTGCAGCGCCGTCTCGGCGGTGGGCGCGTCGACGTAGATCTCGAGGATCGCGGACTGCGCGACGTGACTCACGGTGTAGTCGACCGCGTCGGGCGCCTCCGTCTGTGAGCTCACCGAGGAGAAGGCCTCGGGAGACGCCATGATCACGAAGAGGGCCTGCGCCGCCTTCTCGCTGTCGGCGTAGGGATTTCCGTCGCCGAGCTCGTCACCCGGTCCCGCGACGAGCATCGATGCCTGGGCCGAGTACGACGGCTCGACGCGCTGACCGAGTAGATAGGTGCCGAAGAGCATGACAAGCAGGACCGGCAGGAAGACGTACCAACGCCGGGCAAGGATGACGGTCAGTTCCCAGAAGTCCACGCGCTTCTACCCCCTCAGGTGTGTGTCGATATCGAGGTCGACGTCACTGGAAGCACCACGCGGCCCCCGAGTGGGTCGACTCGAACGATAGTCGCGGGAGGGCATCCGCACGGCGTAGTTCACCATCTCCCCCGCCACGGCCAGCCGGACGATCGTGTACGCCGCCAGATAGGCAACCCGACTGCCGCTGCTGCGGGGCGCCGGCTCGCGCCACCCGCCCACGAGCTTCTTGACGGCCAAGCGCAGTTGGTGCGCGGCCAGACCCAGGATGTTGCGCCGGGACCCCCCCTGACGCGCTTGCTGGTCACACTTGCCGCGACCCGTCCGGCGCGACTTGACGAGCAACTCCCTCATCTCGCCGCGGGCGGGGTGGAGCACGGCGGCCTCGGGGGCGAACCTGATCACGCCCCCGGTCCTGGTCAGTCGCTGGCCCCAGTCCGCGTCGCCACGGGACCTCAGCGTCCCGTCGAAGGTGCCAACGCGGTCGAACGAGCGTCGCCAGGTGAACATGTTGGCTGTCACCGCCCAGCCCTGCGCCACATAGCCCGCCTGCGGGAAGGCCTCCCGGTCCTCGAAGGCCTCGGCGAGCCCGCGCGGCCGTGCGGACCGGAAGTAGAGCTGTACGGCGCCACCCACCATGTCCGCCCCTGGAGGACCGATCAGGGCCGCCACCCCCTGCGTGAGCCACGCCGGCTCGGGGCTGCAGTCGGCGTCCGTGAAGGCGATCACGTCGCCCTTGGCGCAGGCCAAGCCCCTGTTCCTCGCGGCGTAGGAACCCGGGCCCTCCTCGCGAAGCAGGTGGAAGCGGGGATCCGCCGGGAGCGCTGGCCGCAGGTCGACCGAGGACCCGTTGTCCACTGCGATGACCTCCATGAGATGGGTGGGGTAGTCCTGCCGGATGAGCGCGGCGAGGCACCGATTGAGCCCTGGCAGGTCGTCGAGCACCGGGACGATCACGCTCACGAAGGGGAGAGCCCTTTTCTCGGCCATGTCAGGTTCCCCGCTTCCGCATCTGCGCGACGGCGGCCTCGACGGCGGCGCGGTGGCCGGGAACGGAGACCATCACCGCGGCGTACGTCAGCCCGCACACCACGCCGGCGGCGGCCAGGACGAGCCACGAGGGGGAGCCGGCCAGGATGACCGACACCCCGAACGCCAGGGCGCCCATGAGCACGCTGAGCAGGAACGGCCGCCACATCGCGAGTGCGATGTCGGTGGTGGAGACGGGGGTCTCCTTGGTGGCATTCCAGAAGCCGATCGGCAGCAGCAGCAGCTGGACCGCGGCATACGACGCGGCGACACCCGTGATCCCCCATGGCAGCCCGATCGCGAACGACGCGATCACCACCGGCCGGCTCACCAAGCCCCACCGCGCCATCGCCCACGCCCGGTCCGACGTGGCGTACAGCCACCCGTTCGTGTACGCCACCACCTGGAGGATCCCTGCGATCGCCAGGAGCCGGAACACGTCGGCGACCTCGAGCCACGTTGCGCCGAGCAGCACCGTGACCGCATCTTCGGCGAGCACGGCCAGGACGGCTGTGGCTGGCATGCCGATGTACGCGAGGCCGCGGATCAGGGTGAGGTAGTAGTCGCGGTAGGCCGCCGGATCGCCGCGCAGGGCGGCGAGCGCCGGCTGTGCCACCGCCCCGATCGGCCGATTGACCTGCTGGATCGGCTGCATGAGCAGGGAGTAGGCCCGTGTGTACAGACCCAACGGGGCCGCCCCCAGGAACTTGCCGATCAGGATGTTGTCGGCGTTGCGGGAGAGGTAGTTCAGCACGTAGAAGACGCTGACCCCGCCGCCGAAGCTCAGCAGCGGCCGCATTCCGGGCGCCCATGCGGGCCGACTCGGCACCCAGTGAATCGCCGAGATGGTGAACGTCGTAGAGGCCAGTGACGCGCTGATCGTGGCGGCCACGAGCGACCAGTAACCCATGCCTGCCAGGGCGCAGCCGATCGACACCGCGACCCAGATCAGCTTGGCGAGGAATCCTCGGAGGGCGACGCTCTTGAACCGGAGCCTCCGGAGGAGAAGGGCATTGTGCTGGACCGACAGGCTCTCGACGACGTACACCGTGGCCAGCGCCAGCGCGATTCCAGCCACCTCGGCGCGACCGTAGAACGCCCCGAGCAGGGGGCCGAGGGCCGCGACAGCGACCGCCAGGACCGCGCCGACCGCAATGTTGAGCCAGAACAGGGTGCTCGCCTGGCGGTGTGTAATCGACTCGGCCAGCGTCAGCACCTGCCCCAGCCCGAGGGTGCGGAGCTGGTCCGCGAAGCCGGTGACAGCGAGCACCATCGCCACGAGACCGAAGGCGCCCGGGTCCAGCAGCCGGGCCAGAACGACCGTTCCCCCGACCTGGAGAAGCATCGTCGCCCACTGGCCGAGGAGGGTCCACGTCATGCCACGCGAGGCGCGCTGGCGTACGGCGGCGGCTTCAGTCACCCGCGCGAAGATGTCGTCACGGGCGTCCGTGACCCCGGCGACCTCTGGGACGGTCGCGCCTGGGGGCGGGTGCGTGTTCACTCGGCTGGCTCTGTGGGATCGATGACTATGGCCTGCCCAGGGCCCGGTACGTCCAGCCGGCGTCCCGCCAGGTGGCCGGGTCGAGGGCGTTGCGGCCGTCGAGGATGCGCGGGGCGTCGACCAAGGTCTTGAACTCTGCGGGATCGAGATCGGTGAACTGCCGCCACTCCGTGAGGAGCAGGAGCAACTCTGCTCCCCGAACCGCGTCCTCGACGCTCGCTACGTACTGGAGGTCCGGGAACTTGGCGCGGGCCTTCTCGATGGCCTGGGGATCGGTCACTGTCACCAGAGCACCCTGGAGTCGCATCTGTTCTGCCACGTTGAGCGCGGGACTGTCGCGGATGTCGTCGCTGTCCGGCTTGAAGGCGGCACCGAGCACGGTGATCCTCCGTCCGGCGATCGACCCGCCGCACTCCTCGCGCGCCAGGTCGACCATCCGCACCCGGCGGCGCATGTTGATGTTGTCCACCTCGCGAAGGAACGTGAGCGCCTGGTCGACGCCGAGCTCCCCGGCGCGGGCCATGAAGGCACGGATGTCCTTGGGTAGGCAGCCCCCGCCGAACCCTAGGCCCGCGTTGAGGAACTTCCGGCCGATGCGGGAGTCGTATCCGATGGCGTCTGCGAGCTTGGTGACGTCGCCTCCCGTCGCCTCGCAGAGTTCTGCCATCGCGTTGATGAAGGAGATCTTGGTGGCCAGGAACGAGTTCGCCGCGACCTTGACGAGCTGTGCGGTGACCAGATCGGTGACCACCAGTGGAGTGCCGTCTGCGAGTGGCTTGGCGTACACCTCGTCGAGTGCCGCCTTGGCCCTCGCGCCGGCCTCGCCGTCGGGCACTCCGAACACGAAGCGGTCGGGTGTGAGGGTGTCGACGACGGCGAAGCCCTCGCGCAGAAACTCGGGGTTCCACGCCACGACTGCCTCTGGCTCGACAGCTGCGACCTGCTCGGCGATCCTCTCCGCGGTGCCGACAGGGACCGTGGACTTGCCGACCACGACGTCGCCTGGCTTCAGCAGCGGGATCAGTGCGGCGACGGCGGCGTCGACGTAGGACAGGTCAGCGGCGTACTCGATGCGCTTCTGCGGCGTGCCCACG
This sequence comes from Actinomycetota bacterium, assembly GCA_030862825.1. GTDB lineage: Bacteria > Actinomycetota > Actinomycetes > Propionibacteriales > Nocardioidaceae > Nocardioides. The sequence goes on from JALZCZ010000347.1 coordinate 23,438, forward strand.
CAGATGAAGTGCACCGTGCTCCCTGCGACGGCAGCCTGATCGGTGGTGAAGGTGAGCCCGCCGGCCAGTGCCTCGGCGAGCACGTCGTCGAGGCCGGGCTCGAAGAACATGGCCCGGCCGGTCCGGAGGGCGTCGACGGCGTCCTGGGCGACGTCGAGAGCGACGACTTCGTGGCCCAGTTTCGCCATGCAGGCGGCGTGGACGGCGCCGAGGTAGCCGCAACCGATGACGGAGATCTTCACGGCAGAGCAGCTTTCGGAGCCGTCGGGAAAGAGGGTAGGACCGGACAGCGATCGCGGGCCTCGAGTCGAACAACTCTGCCCGACCGTCCGACCAGGGGGTGACCTCTCAGGATGTGCATCGCAGTTCCGTCCAGAGGATCGCCCCTCGTCGGATGTGCGGGCCGGCCGGTGAGCAGCGTCGCACTGGCGGAGGACTGGGCTGCGGCCGACGGCACGGCCGAGGCCGAGGCGACCGCCGCGCGTGGCGCCGGACGCCTCGTCTGGTGGGCTCACTGACCGACACTGCAGCTCCACACATCGGGAGGGGGACCCCTACTGAGCCCCCACAGATCTGCGTCGACCCTAGGGACCACGGGCTTCCCACGTGGGCGGGCGGCGGTCACATACCCAAGACAGGGGACGGGTCCGCCAGCCGCCGTTGACGCTGAAGTGGTGGCGGTCCAGGACCGCTGTCCCAGGCGCCGCCCCAACGCCAGCCGGTCGCGGCGAACGCCTCGCTGACCGGGTCGTCGGGACTCGCGGGTCCGAGCGCGCTGTCCTCCCCCTGGAACGGCCGGGAAGCGGGCCGCGGAGGTCCATGACCAAGAGGTCCTGGCCGGCAGCTCCACGGCGTCGACGGGATCTGGCTGATCGCAGCTGAGTGCATCGCGAGGCGGAGGAGCGCCGGGCCGGCAGCGTCACATCACGCGAGACGACGAAGCGCGGTGCCTGCCATGTGTGCGCGAAGCGCAGCGAGGCTCACCCGCGAGCAGCTCGCGCCGTTCCGTAGGATCGGGGCGTGACCAGAGCAGCGGCAGCGCGCAAGCTGGCCGCCGCCGCTGCGTACGGCGGCGGCGGCTTGTCCGTGCTCGGCGCGGGGCTCTACGGCCTCCTCACCGCCGAGGCGAAGCTCGCGCGCAAGACCATCGGCACCATCGGCGACGAGCCGCCGCCGGACGCGACCGGATGGTACGGCCGCGGCCGACCCGGTCCGGCGATCAAGATCGCGCTGCTGGGTGACTCGAGCGCGGCCGGCTACGGCGTCGACCGGGTGGAGGAGACGCCGGGCGCCCTGCTCGCCAGCGGTGTCTCCGAGCACGCGGGCCGGCGCGTCTACCTCCGCGAGTACTGCGTGGTCGGCGCGCAGTCGTCGCAGCTACGCCAGCAGATCGACCGCGCGCTGCCCATCGAGCCCGAGGTCGCGGTGATCCTGATCGGGGCCAACGACGTCACCCACGTGGTGCCGCCGTCGGAGTCGGTGCGCCACCTCTCCGAGGGAGTCCGCCGCCTCCGCGAGGCCGGCGTGGCCGTCTTGGTCGGCACCTGTCCCGACCTCGGCACCGTCAAGCCGATCGCTCCCCCGCTCAAGCAGGTCGCACGCGCCTGGTCCCGACGGCTCGCAGCCGCCCAGACGATCGCGGTGATCGAGGAGGGCGGCCGGACGGTCTCGCTCGGCTCGGTGCTGGGGCCCGAGTTCGCGGCCGCGCCGGCGCTGCTGTTCGGTCCGGACCAGTTCCACCCGTCGGCCCAGGGCTACCTGTCCCTGACGGCCGTGCTGATCCCCTCGGTGCTGGCCTCGCTCGACATGGCGCCGGACGACGAGGCGCTCCCGGAGCCGTTCCGCGGCGAGGGTGTGCTGCCGATCGCCCGGGCCGCGATCCAGGCAGTCAGGCAGCCGGGCACCGAGCTCGACGGCACCGAGGTGGGCGGACACAAGCGCGGGCTCCGCGGCCGCTGGGTCGAGCTGCGGCACCGCCGGCGCCGCCCGCAGACCGGCGCCGAGGCGCCCGCCGCGAGCGAGACTGCTGGGGCGTCGATGGACGCCGGGGCGGCCGCGCCGGCTCCGCAGAACTGAAGGGTCGGCGGGCGGGCGGTTCCTCGCAGTCCCGGGGTGTGCCACCGGAGGGGCACTTCCTGCACTTGGCCGGTGTCGCGATGCCTGACAAGCAGAGGGATACCCGGTCGACCGGGTATTCCTCCACCACCACAGGTAGGCCTAGACCTACCCCGTTCGGCGGCCCAGCACCATCGAGCGGGAGGTGCTGACGCTGATGGCCGAGGGTCGCTCGAACGCGGCGATCGCGGCCCGGATGTTCGTCTCCGAGAAGGCGGTCGGCAAGCACACCAACAGCATCTTCACCAAGCTCGACCTGCCCCCGGCCCCCGACGACAACCGGCGGGTGCGGGCGGTCCTGGCGTGGCTGCAGGCCCCGAAATAGACGTTGACCCGTCAGAGAGCTTCTGACGGGTCAACGCAGTTGGCAGTCCTGCGGTCAGTCCTGGTTCATGATCGCCAGGATGCGCAGCAGGTTGGTGTAGATCCAGACCAGGCTCACGGTCATCGCGAAGGCCGCGCGCCACGACTCCCGCTCGGGGATCGCATTGGCGACACCCTGCTCGACGAAGTCGAAGTCCAGGATCAGCATGAACACACCGAGCACCAGGCCGACGACCGAGAACAGCAGGCCGATGCCGCCGAAGCCGAACAGCCCCAGCTCGGCGCTGAACATGCCGAGCACGACCTCGAAGATGCTGAGCGCGACCATGCCGAACATGGCCGCGATCACGAAGGTGCGGAACTTGTTGCCGACCTTGATGTCGAAGACCTTGTACGCCGCCAGCGTGCCGGCGAAGGCCGCAAAGGTCCCGATCACGGCCTGGACCACGATCGAGCTTCCACCGGCCGAGTCGGCGAACATGCTGTCGAAGAGCTTGCTCAGCGCGCCGAGCGCGACGCCCTCGAGTGCGGCGAAGGCCAGCACCAGGGCCGGGCTGATGACCCGCTTGAACGAGTTGACCAGCGACAGGCCGAAGGCACCGAACGAGCCGATCATGAGCGCCAGGTAGAGCGGGCCGAGCGCCGCGGTGCCGGTGATGTCGGGCGTCATGACCCAGGTCGCGGCAGCGGTGACGATCACCACGCCGAGGGTGATCGCGGTCTTCTGGACGACCGAGTCGATCGTCATCGGGCCCGTGGTGACGGGCGCCTGCGGGGTGCCGGGGACGCCCGGGGTGCCGGTGCCCCACTGGGACGGGTCGGAACCGTATCCCTGGACGGGAGCTCCGTTGCCGGCGTACGTCTGGTTGCCGTAGGCGTTCGAGCCGCCTCGGTTGAACTCCTCCGAGCGACGGAACACCGGGTTGTTGCTTTGCATGGTCTCCTCCTTGGAGGCCGATGGTGGCCATCTCCCTGACGGCTCACCGGGGTTGTGGCCAGTCTAGTGGGCCACGTGCCATTTCAACGTCGGCGAGGCCCTCAACGTTCCCGCGGTATGACCCGGACGCGCACCACGCGTGCCGAAGCGGCCTCGACCTGGAGCAGGCTCTCGGTGCGCTTCACGACCCGGCCGCGGTCGATCTTCACGACGTAGCCGTGCGGGTAGTGGAGCGGGCTCACGAAGATCCTCGTGGGCGCCGAGATCCGCCGGTCCGGCCGGTAGCGGAACGTGAACGCCCCGGTGGTGGTGTCGAACCGCATGGCCAGCGGCGTGCCGGCTGTCGCCTGGGCGTAGGTGCGCACCAGCTCGCGGAGCTTGCCCATCTTGGCGGTGTCCAGGTTGCGGTCGTCGCGGAACAGGCCCTGGGCGTCGTCCGCCGTGGTCGGGTCGTTCCAGAACTTGTAGGCCCAGTGGGTCCACCCCATCAGGTGCCGGTCGGCGACCTCGGCGTCGATGTGGATGGCGCGGTTGTTGTCGGTGGCACCCCACTCGGACATCATCGGTACGGCGTTCATCCGCTCCGCTTGGCCGAGCGCGTGCTGCTGGCGGTCCTCGCTGAAGTCCCAGCAGTCCTCGACGCTGGTGCCGGGCAGACCCTGGCTCTCCAGGAAGACCGCATAGCAGTAGTTGTGCCAGGAGAGGCCGAGCTGCCGCTCCCCCGGCATCGCGGTGAAGTAGGTCTCCAGCTCCCGGCCACCCGCGAACTGCTGCGGCTCCCACCAGACGATGTTCTTGCTGTCGATCGTCCGGATCGCGCGCGTCGCCTTCTCCATGGCGGGCTGCAGCTCCTTCTTGTAGGAGTCGGGGCACCCGCCCACCAGGCAGCCCGCCCACTCCAGGCCCATCCAGGGCTCGTTGATCAGGTCGTAGCCCATCAGGTACGGCTGGTGCTTCCACTCCCTGGCGGCGACCTCCCACGCGGCCACCCAGCCGTCGAGCAGCCCGTGCTTGTTGGCCCAGAACTCGTCGAAGACGGTCGACGTCTCCGGCGTCCAGTAGCCCAGCGGGAAGGGTGCGAGGACCGGCGGCAACAGGTTGTACGGCGCCGGCCGCCTCATCGCCCAGTCGGGGGCACCCTCGCCGCCGTACGTCTCGTGCCACTGGTCCTGGTGGGCGTCGAGCTGCATCCAGATCCGGTGCTCGGCGAGCAGGTCCATCACCCGCTGCCAGCGCTTCAGGTACGCCGGGTCGGCCTGTCCCGGCGCCTTCGGCGTCAGGCCCGCCCACAGGGTGCCGATCCGGGCCCCGTTGAAACCGTGCCGGGCCAACCACCTGGCGTCCTCCGCCCGGAAGCCGGTCGCGGAGTTCGGCGGCGCGTAGGGCTTGCGCTTGTAGACCAGGTTGAGGCCGTGCACGATCACCACCCGCCCCTCGGGGTCGACCAGCCACCGCCCCTTCCGCCGCAGCTGGGGCGGCGGATCGTCAGCTGATCGAGCCGCGAGAGCGCCAGCGAGCGCGGGTCGAGACGCCTCGTCGGCCTCCGCACTGGTGGCCACGACTGCACCCAGCAACGACAGCGCCACGACCGGCGCCCACAACCACCGCATGGGGTCCTAACGACCGGGGGTCGCCGTGGTCACCGTCGGACCGCGACCACCACCGTGTCGGTGACCGTGACGGCGCGCTCGTCGATGACCTGCTCCCGGGTCATGGCGTCGGCCACCCGGATCTCCCACTCCTCAGGATCGAGCGCCTCCACCACCCGCTCGGGCGTGAAGAGCAGGTCCGGGCCGTGCGGCTCGCGGACGCCGGTGGCGACGTCGTCCGGATGGTGGCCGACGACCAGGAGGGTGCCGCCGGGTCGCACCGCGGCACCGACCCGCCGGTGGAACTCGTCGAAGAGGTCCGGCGGGGGATGCATGAACTGCATCGACACCAGGTCGTACTCCCCCGCGAGCGGCCCGTCGCCGATCAGGTCGTGGTGCAACGCGGTCACCCGGTCCGCGACTCCGGCCTCGCGAGCGTGCGCCGCGGTTCGCTCCAGGGCCACCTGCGAGACGTCCAGCGCGGCGACCCGCCAGCCCCTGGTGGCCAGCCACACCGCGTCCGCGCCCTCGCCACAGCCCAGGTCGAGCGCGTCACCCGGCGGCAGGTCGGCGACCTGGTCGACCAGCCGCGGGTTGGGATGGCCGCTCCAGATCCGCTCGGACTCGGCATACCTGGCGTCCCAGGTCTCCTGGGTGTACAGGTCGGCCAGGTCAGGGTGGTCGTGGTCGTGCGCGTGCTCGCTCATGTGACGACCCTGCACCTTCAGGTCAACCTGAAGTCAAGCCTCGTCACCCAGCATGGCCGGCAGCCGCTCGAGGAAGTCACGCACGATCTCGTACTCCTTCTCACCGAACTCCTCGGCGAACCTCTGCTCCAGCTCGAGGATCCGGCCGTAGCCCTGGCGGGCCATCCCCCGGCCGTACGACGTAAAGGTGACCAGCTTGGCGCGGCGGTCGTCTGGATCCGGACTCATCTCGACGATGCCGAGGTCGGCCATGTCGCGGATGATCTCGCCCATCGACTGCCGGGTGATGCCCGCCCGCTCGGCCATGTCCGTCGCCCTGGCGCCCGACTCCGGGAGAGTCGCGAAGACGGCGTTGTGCGCCTGCTTGACCTCGGGGTAGCCGCCCTGGTTCGCCCGCCGGACCATGTCGCGCTGGAGGGCCCGGGCGGCCTTCTCCACCAGTGCGATCAGCGGGGTGCGGCCGATCTTGGGGAGTGGAGCCCTTGACATTCGTAAGGATTCCTTTCAATATTTGACAGGAATCCTTACTTTACCAGGAGCTCCCATGGAAACCCAACAGGTCCGTCGCCACGTCATCTCGTTGTTCCCCGGCAGCGGTCCGCGCACCACGAGGGTGGCCGTCGAGCACGAGCTCCTGACGGCCGACCGAGAGACCGGCGCGGCGGTGCCGATCGACCGGATCCGCGCGGCGACGCGACACGCGTCGTACGCCGGACACCTCGCATTCGAGCCCGGCGGACAGGTGGAGCTCAGCCTTCCGTGCGTGCCGTGTCCGGTCGCGCTGGGACACGCGTTCGGCGCCGACATCGCCGCGCTGCGGTCCGACTGCGCGGCCGCCGGCGTGCGCCTGGACGCGACCGCCGTCGACCCTCGGCCCATCGAGCAGGTCCCCCTCCAGCTGACCAGTCCGCGCTACGCCGCGATGCAGCGCCACTTCGACAGCATCGGGCCGGCCGGGCGGACCATGATGCGGCGAACGGCGTCGACCCAGGTGTGTCTGGACTGGTGGCCCGGAGTGGCCGGCCTCGAGCAGTGGCGACTCCTGAACGTCGCCGGACCGTACCTGGCCGCGGCGTACGCCCGCGGCGACGGCCCGACCTCCCGCCTCGCGACCTGGCTGTCGGTCGACCCGAGCCGCACCGCGTTCGACGACCGGCTGCTGCGCGGCGACGACCCGGTCGCGGCGTACGCCGGGTTCGCCGCCCGAGCTGCCGTCTTCACGAGGCCCGGTGACATCCACGACCACCTGACCACCCTGTTCCCGCCCGTGCGACCGCGCGGCCGCTACCTCGAGGTGCGCTTCCTCGACGTCCAGCCGGACTCCGCGGTGGAGCCCTTGGTCGCGTCCCTCGGGGGTCTTCTGTACGACGACGCGCGCCGTCGCCGGGCCTTGCGCATGCTCGGCGCCGAGGTGTCACGGCTCGGTGACCTGTGGCGCCGGGCCGCCGCAGGCGATGGCGAGCTGCGTGAGCGCGGCCGGGAGCTGGTCTCACCGAGTCGAACGCCCGCGCGGCTGGTCGGGGCGGCATGAGGGTCCTCTTCGTCACCGACCCACTGGCCGGGCTCCAGCCCGAGGTCGACGCGACTGTCGGGCTGATGCTCGCCACGCAGTCCATGGGCGGCGAGGTGTGGGTGTGTGGCCCCGAAGAGCTCTCGATCGTGGACGGGCGGCCCCGGGCGCGGGCGCGACAGGTGCAGCTGCGGCCGGCGGTGCCCCGCGGCGACCACCGGTGGGTGGTCGAGTCGACCTGGTGGGACCAGGTCGACCACGCGGTGCTCGACCTGACGGCCGACGCCGCCCTGGTCCAGCTCCGGATCGACCCCCCGGTCGACGCGAGGTACCTGCACACGACGTACCTGCTCGACCTGGTCGAGGCATCCGGCGTCCGGGTGGTCAACCGGCCCGAGGGCGTCCGCGCCCTGCACGAGAAGCTCGTCGCCCTGCACTACCCCCAGCTCTGTCCCGAGACCATCGTGGACGCCGACCCACGCGCCCTGCGCGACTTCGTCGCCCGGGTCGGCACGGCGGTCGTGAAGCCGGTCGACGGGTTCGCCGGCATGGACGTCTGGCTCGTGCGTGATGACCCCGGCGCCACCGCGCTGGTCGAGTCCGCCACCCGGGCCGGCACCCGGCACGTGATCGCGCAGGCCTATCTCGCGGACGTGGCGTCGGGCAACAAGCGGCTGTTCGTGCTCGACGGGGAGGTGATCGGCGCCGTGCTGCGACGACCCGATCGCGACGACTTCAGGATCGGGCCGCCGGTCGCCGTCGCCGAGATCGACGGCGACGACCGCCGGATCATGGCCCAGCTCGGGCCGGCGCTGGTCCGGCACGGCATCTCGCTGGCCGGCATCGACGTCATCGCGGGCCGGCTGATCGAGGTCAACGTGACCTGCCCCGGCGGCATGCACAAGACCGACGCCCTCCTGGGCACCGACCTCAGTGGCGCCATCATGCGCCGGCTGCTCCACCACGAAAGGGTTCTCCGATGAACAACGTCACCGTCATCTCCATCGCCCTGCTGGGCGTCCTGGTCTTCGTGCTGGGGGCGAACGTCACCCGGCACCGCGCACAGCGCGGAGGCACCGGCAACCAGCAGCCCAGCGACCCGGCCGACCGGATGCTGATCGCCATCCGGGCACACGGCAACGCCGCCGAGTACGTGCCCACGCTGATCGTCCTGATCATCGTCTGCGCGGCCCTCACCGACGGGTGGTGGCTGGACACCCTGTGCCTCGTGGCCCTGGGCGCCCGGGTCCTGCACGCGGTCGGCATGCTCACCTCGTCGACACTGGCGTCGCACGGCCCCCTGCGTGACATCGGGGCGTTGGGCACCTACGTGTCCGGCATCGCGCTCGGCGTCACCGCGATCGTCGCGCTGTGACCCGGCCGGTCGTCGGGATCGTCGGGCACGGCTACGTCGTACCCAAGCACTTCGGCGACCTGCCCGTCGTAGGGACGCCGGAGCGCTACGTGGCGCAGCTGGCCGCCGCCGGCGCCCGGCCGGTGGTGCTCCCCGGAGCGGCAGCGATCGACCTGCTGGACGCGGTCGACGCGCTGGTGCTGACGGGTGGCGGCGACGTGGACCCCCGGCTGTACGGCGGCTCACCGGTGGCGGCCCTCGACGTGGACCCGGCCCGCGACGAAGCCGAGATCGCGCTGGTGCGCGCCGCTGCGAGCACCCGAGTGCCGCTGCTCGGCGTGTGCCGCGGACTGCAGGTCCTGGTCGTTGCGTGCGGCTGCACCCTGACCGGCGACCTCGGGATGCGGCACATCCTCCCCGACACCGGTCACGCCGTCACGACCGCGGCCGGCTCGCTGCTGCGGTCGCTGCTCGGCGACCGACCCCACGTGACCTCCCTCCACCACGTCGCGGTGGCGGCGCCGGGGCCGAGCTGGCGCCCGACCGCCTGGGCCGACGACGGCGTGGTCGAGGCCGTCGAGTGGGCCGGTGACTCCGCCTGGCCGGCGCTGGGCGTGCAGTGGCATCCCGAGCTCGAGGGCCCCTCCGGCGCCGCCCTGTTCGGCTGGCTGGTGGCCGAGGCGGCCAGGTCGGCGCACCGGTCGGGAGTGCCCCCGGTGGGGATCGAACCCACACTGAATCGCTTTTAAGGCGACTTCCTCTGCCGGTTGGGATACGGGGGCGAGGAGCGTCGGGACGCCAGACGAAGAGAGCCGGAGGCTGCTCCATCCGGATGACGTCCGGTCATAAGCGCTGGGTCACAGGGCCATCATTCCAGCCGCGCGCCCCAACACGTCGTCCAGCATCTGTTCGGTGAGCTTGCCGGTGAAGGTGTTCTGCTGGCTGGGGTGGTAGCAGCCGAGGAGTACGACGGCCGGGCGGCCGTCGTCGAGGGGCCGGCCGAGGGGCGCCTCGGCGCCGTGCCCGAACCTCGGCTTGGGGCGCGGCACCGACCAGCCGGCGGAGCGGAACGCGCGCACGGCGGCGTCCCAGCCGATCGACCCGAGCGCCACCACACAGCGGAGCTCGTCGGTCACCAGCGCCAGCTCGGCGTCCAGCCACGAGGCGCAGGCCTCCCGCTCCTCGACAGTGGGCTTGTTCTGGGGAGGGGCGCAGCGCACGGTGGCGACCATCCGCGCCCCGGCCAGCTCGAGCCCGTCGGCGGCGTGCACGCTGGTCGGCTGGTTGGCCAGGCCGACGCGGTGGAGCGAGGCGAAGAGCCAGTCGCCGGAACGGTCTCCGGTGAACACGCGGCCGGTGCGGTTGGCGCCGTGGGCCGCGGGCGCCAGCCCGACGATCAGCAGCCGAGGATCGCGCGCGCCCCAGCCGGCGATCGGCCGACCCCAGTAGGGCTGGTCGGCGAACGCCGCCCGCTTCTCCACCGCGACCCGCTCCCGCCATGCGACCAGGCGCGGACACCGGCGGCAGACGCTGATCTCGGCGCCGAGCTCGTCGAGCGGGTCGCCGCTGCCCGCGAGCTCCGCCGGGTCACCCGGCCAGCCGGTGCCGGGAGGTACGGGCGAGGGAAACGGCTCCCCCGTCGCCGGGTGCGGAAGCGGGACCTCGCTCAGGGAGCCGGCTGGATCGAGGAGTCGCGGCGTACTTTGTCGGCGGCGTGGTGAGCGGCCTCGGCGGCCCGCTCCTTCGCGACCTCGGCAGCGGCGGCCGCCTGATGCGACACGGTCTCCGCGGCCTTGTCCTTGGCCGCCTGGAACTTCGGGTTGCCGGCCACCTTCTGGGCGCCGGTCCTGATCTGCTCGTAGCGGCCGCGACCCGCGCGGGCACCCAGGACGTAGCCGACACCGGCCGCGAACAGGAGCGAGAGCTTCTTCATGGTCAGTCTCCTTCCGAGACATCCACCGTAGGGCAGGTCCCGTTTGATGCGGTTAGCGGCTCCTGCGCCAGACGACGAGGCCGACGACGAGCGCGATGGCGAGCATGCCGGCCCCGACCAGCTCCGGACGAGGCTTGCCGGTGGGGGTGGTCGCCCGGTCGCGGAGGGCGGACGCCTTGTGCTTCGCCTGCGCCTTCACGTCGAGCTTGTGCTGCAGGGCATCGACCGTGTCGGCGAGCTGGTCGCGTTGGCGTTCGATGTCGGCGGCCAGCTGGTCGGTCTCGAGCTTGTTGCTCATCGGTGGTGGCCTCCCTTCACGGTCGCCACGTCCTCCTTGAGGCCGGAGATCGCGCGCTGCGGTGCGGCGGGAGTCGCCCGCTTCACCGACTTCTTGCCGACGAGCGCGACCACGGCTGCGGCAACGAGCAGCACGACACCCACGATGAGCGCGGCCAGCCACGGCTCGACCGCCAGGGCCAGCGCGATGATCGCCGCGGCGAGCAGGCACGCGACGCCGTAGAGGGCCAGCAGGCCGGCCGCCCCGAACGCACCGACGCCGGTGCCGGCCTTCTTGCCCTTGTCCTTGAGCTCGGCCTGGGCCAGTCGCAGCTCGCTGCGGATCAGTTCGGGGACCTGCTCCGTCAGCCGGTGCACGAGCGCCCCGAGAGGCTCCTCTCCTGTGGGCTGAGATGAGCGCATTGTCTGGGTCATGCCCCCCGGTAGCCAGCCGTGGCGCTGTCAAACCCCTTGTCAGACCAGCGACCAGGCGATGCCGTCGAGGATGTCGGACTCGGAGATCACGAGCGTCTCGAGGGCGGTGCGGCGCAGCACCCGCGACAGGATCAGCGCCCCCGCGTCGATCACGTCGGCCCGCCCGGGATGCATGTAGGCAAGGGCCAGCCGCTCAGCGACCGTCATCGCCACCAGCCGCTCGGCGAACTCGTGCACGCCGTCGACCCGGATCACCTGCTGGTCGATCGCCTCGCGCTCGTACGCCGGCAGATCGAGCACCCCGGCCGCGATCGTCGTGACCGTGCCCGCGATGCCCACCACGGTGGCGGCGTCCGCCGGCGACACCGGACAGTCATCGAGGGCCCGGTCGATGGCGGCCACACAGGCGGCGACCTGGTCGGCGGTCGGCGGGTCGTCGTGGAGGAGTCGCTCGTGCAGACGGACCGACCCGATGTCCATCGAAGCGGCCGCCTCCGGATGCTCGGCCCCGAGCACCAGCTCCGTGGAACCGCCGCCGATGTCGATCACCAGCACCGGGTGGTCGGGGGCGATGGCGAGGTTGCGCACCGCGCCGTCGAACGCCAGCGCCGCCTCCTCGTCGCCGGTCAGCACCTCGGGCCGGACGCCCAGCCGGGCGAGCACGCCGTCGGAGAAGTCCTGTGCGTTGGCGGCGTCGCGGGTCGCGGACGTCGCGCAGAAGCGGATCCGGTCGACGTCGTGCTGCGCGACCAGGGCGGCGTACTCGTCGACGGCGGCGAAGACGCGCACCAGCGCCGCGTCGTCGAGCCGGCCGGTGCGGTCGACGTCCTGGCCGAGGCGCACCACCCGCGACTCCCGCACGGCGACCTCGGGCAGCGCCCCGATCAGCAGCTTGATCGTGTTGGTGCCGCAGTCGACGGCCGCGACGGTCTCACTCATGGGTGACGCACGGACCGCTGGCCCACCAGTCGCCGAGCAGCTCCAGCACCTCGTCGCCGAGCGGGTTCACCCCCGGTCCGGCGGCCAGCGCGTGGCCGGCCAGCACGTGCAGGCACTTGACCCGGTCGGGCATCCCTCCGGCGGAGACGCCCTCGATCTCGGGCACGTCGCCGAGGGTGGCGCGGAAGGCGAGGTAGGCCTCGTGGGCGGCCCGGTAGGCGGCGGCGAGCTCGGGGTCCTCGCCCAGCCGGGCCTGCATCTCCTTCATCAGCCCGGACCCCTCGAGGGTCCCGATCAGCGACGCGGCCCGCGGGCAGGTGAGGTAGAAGGTGGTCGGGAACGGCGTGCCGTTGGGCAGCCGCGGCTCGGTCGTGACCACGTCCGGGTTGCCGCACGGGCACCGGTGCCCGACAGCGTGGATCGACCGCGGTGGCCGGCCGAGCTGCCGCGCGACGACTTGTTCGTCAGCGGGGTCGATCACTGGCCGGCCGGCTCCTTCGAGCCATCGATCTCGGTCAGCGGCGGGGGGGCCTGCTCCGGCGGGTCGCCGGCCAGCTTCACCGACTGCCACACGTCCGAGTAGACGGGGTCGGGCGTCGGGCGCGCGACCGTGGACGGGTCGGTGAGCTCCGACTTCTGCTCGACCGGCTCGCCGTTCTCGTCGAGGACGACGTACGACGTCTCCCCCGGCATCACGTAGCCGATCCGCAGCCGGGCCTGCTGCTCGACGTACTGCTCGTCCTGCCAGCGTTCCTTCTCGCGCTGCAGGTGGTCGATGCTCGCACGACGCTCGGCGATCTGCTCCTTGAGGTCGCTGATGTGCGACCGCTGCTGGAGGTAGGCGCGCAGGGAAGACGCGTAGGAGACCGCGAGCACCGCGAGCACGACCACCAGGATCGCGGCACGACCGGTGAACCTCGGCCGCTTCCGCGCCTCGGCCGGCGTCGGGGAGGGGGCGGCGAGCGGCGCCGGGCGCGGCGCTCGGGCACCGGATGCGACGCGACCAGGCCCCGTGCGACGCCCGGTCCGTGGGCGCGCCTGGGCGCCACGGGACGAGCGAGGGCGATCGGCGGGCATGGCCCCGAGTCTGCCTGGTTCAGCCCTGGTATCGGGGGAACGCGGCCGCACCGGCGTAGCGTGCCGCGTCGCCGAGCTCGTCCTCGATCCGCAGCAGCTGGTTGTACTTCGCCACCCGCTCCGACCGGGCCGGGGCGCCGGTCTTGATCTGCCCGCAGTTGGTGGCGACCGCCAGGTCCGCGATCGTGGTGTCCTCGGTCTCGCCCGAGCGGTGGCTCATCATGCAGCGGAACCCGTTGCGGTGCGCGAGCTCGACGGAGTCGAGGGTCTCGGTCAGCGACCCGATCTGGTTGACCTTCACCAGCAGCGCGTTGGCCTGGCCGCCGGTGATGCCGCGCTGCAGCCGCTCGACGTTGGTCACGAACAGGTCGTCGCCCACGATCTGGGTCTTCGCGCCGAGCTGGTCGGTCAGCGCCTTCCAGCCGTCCCAGTCGTCCTCGTCGAGCGGGTCCTCGACCGAGACGATCGGGTACGACGACACCAGGTCGGCGTAGTAGGCCGTCATCTGCTCGGCGGACTTCGACTCGCCCTCGAAGGTGTAGACCTTGTTGTCGCAGAACTCCGAGGCGGCCACGTCGAGCGCCAGCACGATGTCCTTGCCGAGCTGGTAGCCGGCCTTCTCGACCGCCTCGGCGATCAGGTCCAGGGCAGCCCGGTTGGACTCGAGGTCGGGCGCGAAGCCGCCCTCGTCACCGACGCCGGTTGCGAGCTTGCGGTCCTTCAGCACCGACTTCAGCGCGTGGTAGACCTCGGCACCGGTGCGGAGCGCCTCGCGGAACGTGGGGGCGCCGATCGGCGCGATCATGAACTCCTGCACGTCGACGTTGGTGTCGGCGTGGGCGCCGCCGTTGAGGATGTTCATCATCGGCACGGGCAGCAGGTGGGCGTTGGGGCCACCGAGGTAGCGGTAGAGCGGCAGCCCCGAGGAGTCGGCCGCGGCGCGGGCCACCGCCAGGGAGACACCCAGGATCGCGTTGGCGCCGAGCTTGGCCTTGTTGGGCGTCGCGTCGAGCTCCAGCATGGCCTGGTCGATCAGCCGCTGGTCGTCGACCGCCAGCCCCTCGATCGCCGGGCCGATGGTCCGGGTCACCGCGTCGACCGCCGTACCGACACCCTTGCCGAGGTAGCGGTCACCGCCGTCGCGCAGCTCGACCGCCTCGAACGCACCGGTGGAGGCGCCGCTGGGCACCGCCGCGCGGGCGAAGGCGCCGTCGTCGAGGAGAACCTCGACCTCGACGGTGGGGTTGCCGCGCGAGTCGAGGATCTCGCGGGCTCCGACAGCTTCGATCGATGCCACGGTGAACTGCTCCTGGGTCGAGGTACGGCGGGCGTCCGCCAGCCTAGTGCCGTCGCCGGGGCGCAGCTCCCTGGGTCTCGACCCGCGCGACGACCTACGAGCCGCATGTGTACGGGTGGTCGAGCCGGCCGAGCGCCGACGAGGCCGTGTCGAGACCCGGCGCCTGTCACTGCTACGTCCCCGACGTCGGCCCCCCGGGGACGCGACACCCTCGTCGCCGGCGCTCCTCGCGGCTCGGCCATCCGGAAAGGAGCCGAGGACAGGTGGCCGAGCCGTGCTGCACTGGGACGGTGACCGAGCAGCCCTCCCTCGCCCGCCGGCTCGGCACCGGCGACGCCGTGGTCGTCGGACTGGCCGCGATGGTGGGCGCCGGTGTGTTCGTGGCGTTCGCGCCCGCGGCCGACGCGGCCGGGGCGGGTCTGCTCGTCGGGCTGGCCGTGGCAGCCGTGGTGGCGTTCTGCAACGCGGTCTCCTCGGCCCAGCTCGCGTCGTCGTACCCGTCCTCGGGCGGCACCTACCTCTTCGGGCGAGAGGTGCTCGGCCCGTGGTGGGGGTTCCTGGCCGGGTGGGGTTTCGTGGTCGGCAAGACCGCGTCGTGCGCGGCGATGGCGATGACGGCCGCGGCGTACGCGCTGCCCGAGTCGGCATCGTCGTGGTGGCAGCGGGCTGCGGCGGTGGCCGCGGTGGTGCTGCTGACCGCCGCCAACCTGCGGGGTGTCACCCGCACCGCCCTGGTGGCCCGCGTGCTGCTGGCGGCCACGCTGCTGGTCCTGGCGACCGCACTGGTCGTGACCCTCGGCAGCGGTGAGCGGGCCGCCGAACCCTGGACGGCCGAGGGTGGTGCCCTCGGCGTGCTCCAGGCTGCGGGGCTGCTGTTCTTCGCGTTCGCCGGCTACGCCCGGATCGCCACCCTCGCCGAGGAGGTACGCCGCCCGGAGGACCTGGGCCGGGCGATCCTGGTCGCGCTCGGCATCGCGATCGCGGTGTACGCCGCCGTCGGTGGCGCGCTCCTCCTCGTGCTCGGACCCGCGCTCGCCGACACTGCCACCCCGATCGCGACCGCGGTCGATGCAGCGGGCGCGGCGTGGGCTGCGCCGGTGGTGCGGGTCGGTGCCGTGGCGGCGAGCCTCGGCGCCCTGCTGGCACTGCTCGCCGGGGTCGGCCGCACCTCGCTGGCGATGGCCCGCGAGCGGGACCTCCCGCGCTGGCTGACCTCGGTGCACCCCGTGCACCGGGTGCCCGACCACGCCCAGGTCGTCGTGGGGCTCGCGATCGTCGTGCTGGTGAGCGTGGCGGACGTGCGCGAGGCGATCGGGTTCAGCTCGTGCGGCGTGCTCGTCTACTACGCCGTGGCCAACCTCGCCGCCCTCCGACAACCCCCGGAGCAACGGCGCTGGCCGCGGCTGTTGAACGTGCTCGGCCTGGTCGGCTGCCTGGTGCTGGTGGTCACCCTCCCGCTGACATCGGTCGTAGTCGGCCTCGGCGTGCTGGCGGTCGGCATGCTCGGTCGGCTGGTCGCGCTCCGGCTCAGGAGTCCCTGACCAGCCGGTCGACCCGGGGCCGGGTGGTGTGCCTGACAACGACCCAGGGGGCGGGCTGGGGCACACGACCCGCACACCCGAGGCCCAGCTCAGGCGTCGGCCACCAGCCGGCGTACGGCGTCGCGGAGCGCCTGCTCCGGGTCGGTGCCGGACTCGCGCGCCTCGGCGACCAGCGCCAGCAGCCGGTCGCCCAGGTCGTCGCCCGACAGCACCGGAGCCGCCCCGGCCCGGTCGAGCCGGTCCAGCACCTTGTCGGCGTACAGCAGCGCGGGCAGGGTCGGCGCGATGCCGTCGGTGACCGAGTCGCGCTGCTTCTCGGCGGCCTTCACCGACTCCCAGAGCTCGTTGACGGCGCGCGCGTCGGCAGGGTCCGCCGAGCCGTCGCCGAAGACGTGGGGGTTGCGGCGCACCATCTTCTCGGTGATCTCCCGGGCGACGTCGTCGATGGTGAAGTCGCCCGTCTCCTCGGCGATCACCGCGTGGAAGTAGATCTGGAGCAGCAGGTCGCCGAGCTCCTCACGCAGGTGATCGGCCGAGCCGGTGTCGAGCGCCTCCAGCGTCTCGTGGGCCTCCTCGAGCAGGTAGCGCGCGAGCGAGCGGTGGGTCTGCTCCCGCTTCCACGGGCACTCGGCGCGCAGCCGGCGCATCACCGCCAGGAACTCGACCAGCGAGTCGCCGGACGCCCCGTCGACTGGACCGTTGGTGCTCACCCGCAGCGCTGGGAGTCCGGCAGGGAGTCGGCGTACGTCGAGTCCGAGTTCTGTGCGTCGACGCCTTCGGCGGCCTGCTTCGCGAAGTCGCTGACCGGCACCGACAGCTCCTGGACGTCCGTCTCGAGGAACGCGCCGAGCTCGCCGATCGACATATCGGAGAAGCGGGGGTTGACCTCGAGGCCGTGCTCGGCCTCCCACTCGCGGGCGATGCGGAGTCCCTCCTCGATGCCCTGCCCCTGGGTGTCCTCTTCGGCGCTGAGCCCGAGCTCGCGCTGTCCGATCTGCTGCACGATGTCGCCGAAGTAGTTGGGAGCGGTGATCGTCGGCAACAGGTCATCGAGCAGGCCGCTGTCGACGCCCAGCTCGGAGAGCTCTGCCTGCTGCTGCTCGCGCGAGTCGCGGTAGAGGCCACCGGGCGCCACGTCGTACTCCTCGGCGAGCTGGTCCGCGAGCTCGCGCAGCACCGTGAACTGGAGGGCGTTGTCACGGACCGCCGCACCGGGGACGGCGCTCACGTTGCCGTCCTTGGCCAGCTCCGTGATCATGTCGCACAGGTCGGTCGCCGCGTCGTCGACGCGGTCGAGCGAGATCTCCGTGTCGCCCACCTGCGCCGCGAGGCCGGGCCGGAGGGTGTCGCCGGCGAGGCCGCACCCGCCGAGTGCGAGAGCGACGGCTGCAGTGCCGATGGCCGCTCTGCGAAGGGTCAGGCTCACGCGGACTCCTTGCTCTCCCGTGGGTCGATGACGGCGTCGATCACGCCGCGCGCCCATTCAAGCAGGGCCACCCCCGTGACCGGTCGTCCGGTCGCCCCGGGGGTCCCGGGCCGCGGCACCAGGATGGTCTCCACCGGCGCCTTCACGATCGACTTCGGGTAGAGCCGGCTGAGGCGTACGACCCGCGACTCCGGCAGCGAGACCGGGGCGAAGCGCACGTTCTTGCCCGCGATCGTGAGCTCGCCGACGCCGGCCTGACGGGCCCGGGCACGCAGCCGGGCCACCAGCTGCAGGGAGACCACCTCCTGCGGCGGCTCGCCGTAGCGGTCGAGCATCTCCTCGGCGAGCAGGTCGACGTCGTCGTCCGACCGCACCTCGGCCAGCCGCTTGTACATCTCCAGCCGCAGCCGCTCGCTGGGGATGTAGTCGTGGGGCAGGTGCGCGTCGATCGGCAGCTCGATCCGGACCTCGTTGAGCTCGGGTTCCTTGTCGCCGCGGAAGTCCTGGACGGCTTCACCGACCAGCCGTACGTAGAGGTCGAACCCGACGTCGGCGATGTGGCCCGACTGCTCGCCGCCGAGCAGGTTGCCGGCGCCGCGGATCTCGAGGTCCTTCATCGCGATCGCCATGCCGCCACCGAGGTCGGAGTGCTGTGCGAGCGTGGCCAGCCGCTCGTGGGCGGTCTCGGTGAGCGGCTTCTCGGTCGGGTAGAGGAAGTAGGCGTAGGCGCGCTCGCGGCTGCGCCCGACCCGGCCGCGCAGCTGGTGCAGCTGGCTGAGGCCGAGGGTGTCGGCGCGCTCGATGATCATCGTGTTGGCGTTGGACACGTCGAGGCCCGACTCGACGATCGTGGTGCAGACCAGCACGTCGAAGCGCTTCTCCCAGAAGTCCAGCATCACCTGCTCGAGCAGGTGCTCCCCCATCTGCCCGTGCGCCACGGCCACCCGGGCGTCCGGCACCAGCTCGCGGATCTTCGCCGCGGCCTTCTCGATCGACTGCACCCGGTTGTGGATGTAGAAGACCTGACCGTCGCGCAGCAGCTCGCGGCGTACGGCGGCGGTGACCTGGCGGTCCTCGTAGCCGCCGACGTAGGTGAGCACCGGGTGCCGCTCCTCGGGCGGTGTGGTGATCGTGGACATCTCGCGGATGCCGGTGATCGCCATCTCCAGGGTGCGCGGGATCGGGGTGGCGCTCATGCTCAGCACGTCGACGCTGGTGCGGAGCCGCTTCATCTGCTCCTTGTGCTCGACGCCGAAGCGCTGCTCCTCGTCGACGATGATCAGGCCGAGGTCCTTGAGCCGGATGTCGGGGTTGAGCAGCCGGTGGGTGCCGACCACGATGTCGATGCTGCCCGCGGCCAGGCCCGCGATCACCTCGCGCGCCTCCTTGTCGGTCTGGAAGCGGCTCAGCCCCTTCACCACGACCGGGAAGCCGCTCATCCGCTCCGAGAACGTGCTGAGGTGCTGGGTGACCAGCAGCGTGGTCGGCACCAGGACCGCGACCTGCTTGCCGTCCTGCACCGCCTTGAACGCCGCCCGCACCGCGATCTCGGTCTTCCCGTAGCCGACGTCGCCGCAGACCAGGCGGTCCATCGGCACGGTCTGCCGCATGTCCGACTTCACCTCGTCGACGGTCGTCAGCTGATCGGGCGTCTCGGTGAACGGGAAGGCGTCCTCGAGCTCGCGCTGCCACGGCGTGTCCGGCCCGAACGCGTAGCCCTTGGTGGCCTGGCGGGCGGCGTACAGCTTGATCAGCTCGGCCGCGATCTCGCGCACCGCCTTGCGGGCCCGGCCCTTGCGCTTGGCCCAGTCGCCGCCGCCGAGCCGGTCCAGGCTGGGCTGCTCGCCGCCGACGTAGCGAGTCACCTGGTCGAGCGCGTCCGCCGGCACGAACAGCCGGTCCGGAGGACCGCCACGCTTGGAGGGGCCGTACTCGAGCACGAGGTACTCGCGGGTCGCGCCCTGCACCTCGCGCTGCTTCATCTCCACGAACCGGCCGACGCCGTGCTGCTCGTGCACGACGTAGTCGCCGGCCTTGAGCTCGAGCGGGTCGATCTGCCGCTTGCGGCGGGCGGGCATCTTCCGCATGTCACGGGTAGAGGCCTTCTGGCCGGAGATGTCTTCTCCGGTGACCAGGGCGATCCGGTTGCGGTCGTCGACGAAGCCGCTGGTGAGCGCGCCGCAGGTCACCTCGACGACGCCGGTCGCCGCCTCGCCCAGGACCTCGACGAGCGTGGCCGGCACGTCGCGCTCCCCCAGCGCCTCGACCATCCGCTGCGCCGGCCCGTGTCCGGGGTAGAGCACCACCGTCCGGTAGCCGTCGGACCGCCACCCCTCCAGGTCCGCGATCGCCTTGTCGACGTCGCCGCGGTAGTGGTCGGTCGGCCGGTGGGGTAGTCCCTGACGATCTGGTCGTGGTTCCGGGGTTTCGGCGACGATTTCGTCCGGGACTACCCCGCCGTCGGGAGCGCCATCGAGGCCGAAGGGGCTGAGGGTCCACCACGGCTTGTCCTGGTCGAGGGTGTGCAGCCGGACGTCGCCGAGGGAGCGGTACGACGCGGCGCCGAGGTCGATCGGGGCGATGCCGCCACCCGCCGCTGCGGCCCAGCTCGCGCCGAGGAACTCCTCACTGGTGGCGACCAGGTCGTGCGCCCGGCTGCGCGCGCGCTCGGGGTCGAACACGACCACGTGCGTGTCGGCCGGCATCAGGTCGACCAACAGCTCCATCTCGTCGACCAGCGCGGGCGCCAGCGACTCCATGCCCTCGACCGCGATGCCCGCGGCGATCCTGTCGGTCAGCTCGAGCAGCTGCGGGTGCTGCTCGCCGAGCTCGGCTGCCCGCCGGCGTACGTCGTCGGTCAGCAGCAGCTCGCGGCACGGAGGCGCCCAGAGCCGCTCGACCTTGTCGAGCGTCCGCTGGTCGGCGACGGCGAACGAACGGATCTCCTCCACGTCGTCGCCCCACAGCTCCACGCGCACCGGGTGCTCCTCGGTGGGCGGGAAGACGTCGATGATGCCGCCGCGCACCGCGAACTCGCCGCGCTTCTCCACCAGGTCCACGCGCGTGTACGCCGCGTCCGCCAGCCGGTGGACGACGTCGTCGAGCGGCGCCGTCTGGCCGACCACCAGCTCGACCGGCTCGAGCTCACCGAGGCCCTTGACCTGCGGCTGCAGCAGCGACCGCACCGGCGCCACCACGACCGACAGCGGCCCGTTGGTCACGTCGGTGCCGGGGTGGCACAGGCGGCGCAGGATGGCCAGCCGCTTGCCGACCGTGTCGCTGCGCGGGCTAAGCCGCTCGTGGGGCAGCGTCTCCCAGCTCGGGTAGTAGCCGACCCGCGCCGGGTCGACCAGGTCGCCGAGCGACGCCACCAGGTCCTCGGCCTCCCGCGACGTCGCGGTGACGGCCAGCACGGTCCGGTCGGCGCGCAGCAGCCCCGCCACCAGGAAGGGCCGCAGCGCCTCGGGCCCGGTGAGGTCGAGGGTGCGCACGGTGCCGCCGCGGGCGTCCTCGATCGCGGAGCCGAGGGTTGCATCGGCGAGAACGGCGTCGGCGAGGCCGGCGAGTGGCAAGGGTGCTCCTGAGCAAGGGTCCGAACGCTGGTCTGACAACACGGCAGCCCCCGGTCACGGATGACGGGGGGTGTTGGGCCCCACTCTATGTTGGGGACGTGAACCACCGACGGTGGCTCCCACCACTCCTCCTCGTCCTCCTGCCCGTGGTCGGCTGCGCCAGCGACGGGGAGCCGACAGAGCCCACGCCGGCGCCCTCGGCGACGCCCCAGTCCTCCTCGACCCCGCCGCGTGCAGATCCTCCGCCCGAGCCGCCGAAGCCGCCCCGGCGGCCGGCGGTGCCGCAACCCCGCCGCATGCAGACCCCCCAGCAGCTCATCGAGCAGGTCGTCGCTGCCGAGCGCGCGATCGCCGACCCGGCGACGCCACCGGAGGTGCTGGCGGCAGCGGGCCATCACCAGCAGCTGGCCTACCGGGTGCTCGGCGCCCGCCCCGACCTGGAGAAGAAGGTGCTCCGGGCGGTGCCCGACCGGCTGGTGCCGGTGGTGACCGCCAACGTCGCCGCCCGTCGCGAGTTCCGGTCGATGCATCAGACGCTCAGCACAACGCTCCCGGCCTGGCGGATCGTCCGGCCCGCGCCGGCCGCCGAGCTCAAGTCGTACTACAAAGCGGCGGAGCGTCGGTTCGGCGTCGGCTGGGAGTACCTCGCAGCCATCAACCTGGTGGAGACCGGTATGGGCCGGATCCGGGGCACATCGGTGGCCGGCGCGCAGGGCCCGATGCAGTTCATCCCGACCACCTGGGCCCGCTGGGGCCGCGGCGACATCAACTCACCGCGCGACGCGATCATGGCGGCCGCCCGCTACCTGGCGGCCAACGGCTTCACCCGTCCCGGCGGCCGGCCCGGCGCGATCTACCGCTACAACAACCATCCGGCGTACGTGCGCGGGGTGACCCTGCTCGCCCAGCGCATGGAGCACGACCCGCGCGCGTTCCTCGGCTACTACCACTGGCAGATCTACTACCTCACGCGCGAGGGCGACGTGCTGCTGCCGGAGGGCTACCGCGCGACCGAGCCGATCCCGGTGCGCCGCTGGCTGGCTCAGCACCCGCAGCGGTGAACACGCGCGTCCCCTGTCTTGGGTAAGTCGTCCACGGGACGGTGGTCCCACCTCTCAACGGTCCTTAGGTTCGGCGAGCAGACAGTCGCGCCACGGAGGTCGGACCGATGGGAAGTCTCGTGGGATATGCCCCAGGGGCGTACGACCTGTTCCATGTCGGTCACCTGAACCTGCTCCGGCGGGCGCGGGCGCGCTGCGACTACCTGATCGCGGGGGTCGTCTCCGACGAGCTCTGCCGGCTGATGAAGGGCATGCAGCCGGTCATCCCGCTCGACGAGCGGCTCGAGATCGTCGGCGCCCTCGACGTCGTCGACGACGTCCATGTCGAGCTGGTGCCCGACAAGCTGGTGGCCTGGCGCCAGCTGCACTTCCACCGCATCTTCAAGGGAGACGACTGGCGCGGCACGCCCAAGGGCGACCTGCTCGAGCGACGCTTCGCGAACGTCGGCGTCGAGGTCATCTACTTCCCCTACACCCAGCAGACGTCGAGCACGCTGCTGCGGCTCGCCCTGCAGGAGCTGGCCGCCGGGCTCGGCGAGGGAGTTCAGGTCTGACCGAGCCGGGCTCTGGCCACGACCGGCGTCAGCGACGGCTCGTGGACCAGCTCGCCCGCCACGGCTGCGATCTCTTCTCCGTAGCGGCGCACACCAAACCTCGCTTCGGCCCGCCGCATGCCCAAGAACGCCAGCTGCCGGACCGCCTCGGGCTGGTCCATCAACCGGGCGACCGAGGCAGCGAGGGCCGCGGGGTCGCACGCCGGCACCAGGAGCCCGGTAACGCCGTGCTCCACCGTCTCGAGATGACCCTGCACCGCGGTCGCGACGACGGGGCGTCGGGCGAGCTGTGCTTCGACCACTGCGTTGCCGAAGGACTCGCCCAGCGACGGTGCGACCAGCACATCGGCTCGCTCCAACGCCGGCCAGATCGGGGACTGGTAGCCGGTGATGGTCACGACCCCCGCCAGGTCGGGGCGCTCGGCGAGGTGGCACAGCTGTCGGAAGTAGGCCTCGTGCCCAGGTCCCGGCGTTCCGCAGAGCTCCAGCGCCACGTCGCGACCGGACGCGCGCAGCAGCGCCGTGGCCTCGATCGCCACGTCGGGCGCCTTCCGCGGCGAGAGCCTGCCCACCACCAGCAGCCGGAAGGCTCCCGTCGGTCTGCGGGGGGTCGGCGCCTCGGCCGGACCGCGTACGCCGTTGTAGACGAGGCGGAGCCTCCCCCGGAGGTACGGCGCCGACTCGGCCGTGACGTCGAAAGTCGTGCTGCTGTTGACGATGGTCACGTCGGCAAGAGCCAACGGGGCCGCGAGCGTCCGGCGTACGAGGCGGTGGTCGCGTGCCTCCGCCTCGTGGACGTGGCAGACGGAAGGGAGACCACACCAGCGGGCAGCCGCGAGCCACCACGGCAGCGTGATCGTGTTGACGTAGACGAACGCGGGATGCACCCGGACGACCAGCCGGCGCATCCTGACCATCGCCGAGCCCGTGGCCGTGACCAGACTGGTCACTCCTCGCACGGACACGTCAGCCCGCCGCAGCACGGGGAACGGCAGCAGCTCGACCTCGGCCCCGATGGCGGTCAGCCGCTCGACCAGCGGCCCCGGCGACGGGACGACGACCAC
Organism: Actinomycetota bacterium; assembly: GCA_030862825.1. Lineage (GTDB taxonomy): Bacteria > Actinomycetota > Actinomycetes > Propionibacteriales > Nocardioidaceae > Nocardioides. Next base: position 47,149 of record JALZCZ010000347.1, read on the forward strand.
GACCCGCCACCCGTGGTCGCGCAGCGCGACCACGCTCTCGAGCAGCTGGAGGTCGGCCCCGTAGAGGTCGGCCGACGGGTTCGCCATCAGAACGGTGCGCTGCATCTCCACGGTCATCCCGTCGTTCGGTTCGTGACCTCACTACTGAAGCGCGATGGAGCGAGTGCCCGGGGTTTTGCGGCGATCCCACCCCCAAAATTGGCGACGTGGTGCCGCGGGCGCCTTCGCCGGCCCTGCCCCGTCATTACGTTCCGACCGAGGACAGGGGCGCTCGCTCCGAGCGTTCGTCGGGGTGGTGCTGACCCGAGTCCCCGCAAGCGAACGAGGAGGCGGGTCATGGTGCTGTCGACGACGCCCAGCACAGACGACATCGCGCCCCCGCGCAGCGGCTATCGCGCCAACCTCGAGGCGCTCGGCCGCGCCCAGAAGACATCGGGCGGGACGCCGGCGTACTCGCGGTTGGTCAACCGACCGGTGGCGCGCCGGGTCGCCGCTGCTGCCCACGTCGCCGGCCTGTCGCCCAACGCCGCGACCCTGCTCAGCGCGGGGCTCTCCGCTACCGGGTTGACGCTGCTCATGGTCGGTGAACCCTCGGTCCCACTCGGCTGCGCGGTGGCACTGCTGCTCGCGTCCGGCTACGTCATGGACTCCGTCGACGGCCAGCTGGCCCGGCTACGCGGCGGCGGCTCCGCCGCGGGCGAATGGCTCGACCACACGGTCGACTGCGTCAAGACCTGCGTATTCCACCTGGCAGTGCTCGTGTCGTTCTTGCGGTTCCCGCCCGTCGAGTCGGACGCCGCGCTGATCGTTCCGATGGCCTTCCTCGTGGTCGACGTGACCTGCTTCTTCGGCTTCATCCTGCTTCCGCTCCTGCGCCGCGTGAACGACGACGGGCGGGGCGCGCCGGCTTCCTCGCCCGAAGAGAACCCGCTGCGGATGTGGCTGCTCCTGCCCAGCGACTACGGACTCTTCTGCTGGATCTTCGTGCTGCTGGCGTGGTCCCAGGTCTTCTTCATCGCCTACTCGCTTCTCTTCGCCGTGAACGCGGTCTTCATAGGTCTCGCCTGCGCCAAGTGGTGGCGCGAGCTCCGCTCTCTCGACCTTCAGGAGGCATAGATGCGCATCGCCATGCTCGGCACTCGCGGTGTCCCGGCGCGCTACGGCGGCTTCGAGACCGCGGTCGAAGAGATCGGGAAGCGCCTGGTCACGCGCGGCCACGAGGTCACGGTCTACTGCAGAAACGGCGCGGACTCGGGACGTCACCACTACCTCGGCATGCGTCTGGTCCACCTGCCGTGTGTCAAGGGGAAAGCGGTCGAGACCCTGAGCCACACGGCCCTGTCCGCGCTGCACCTGCTGACGCATCCGCGGCACGACGTGGCCATCGTCTTCAACGCTGCCAACGCGCCCTTCCTGCCTCTGCTCCGGCTGACCCGGACGCCCGTGGCCGTGCACGTCGACGGCCTGGAGTGGCGGCGAGCGAAGTGGGGCGGCGCCGGCCGCAGCTACTACCGCTGGGCGGAGTCGTACGTCGTGCACTGGGCGGATGCCCTCATCGCCGACGCGCAGGGCATCGCGGACTACTACATGGAGGAGTTCGGGGCGGCCACCGAGCTGCTCACCTATGGTGCGCCGATCCAGACGTCGCCGAGCAGCGACCGGCTGCCGGAGCTCGGGGTGTCACCCAAGAGCTTCCACTTGGTCGTGGCACGCTTCGAGCAGGAGAACCACGTCGAGGAGATCGTCGCCGGCTACCGGAACTCGCGGGCCGAGCTGCCGCTGCTCGTGGTCGGCTCCGCGCCGTACGCGGACGCCTACACCGCACGCGTGCGGCAGGCGGCGGGGTCCGACCCGCGGATCCGGATGCTCGGCGGCGTCTGGGACCAGGACCTGCTCGACCAGCTCTACGCCAACTGCCTCACCTACCTCCATGGGCACTCCGTCGGCGGAACCAACCCTTCCCTGCTGCGAGCCATGGGCGCCGGGGCCGATGTCATCGCCTTCGACGTCGACTTCAACCGCGAGGTCCTGGGTGAGTTCGGCCGCTACTTCTCCTCCCTGGGCGACATCGCGCCGTTGCTGTTCGCGGCCGAGGTCCTGCCCGAGGAGGCGGTGGGGCGTGGCGTGCACTTCCGGACCCGCGCCGCCAACCGCTACGACTGGCTGGAGGTGGCAGCAGGCTACGAGCAGCTGTGCAAGCAGCTGGACAGCGGAGAGTCCACGCGCGGCACCGCGAGCGGGCTTCTCCGACAACCTGCGCGAGCCTGACGTGCCGCGCCCGGCGCCCGCGGTGCAGGGGAGGGTCCTGGGGGCCGTGGCGGCCCAGGTGACCCTCGCGTTCGGCAGCTTCGTCCTGCAGCTGCTGGCCGCCAGGGCGCTCGGCGCCGAGGGGCTCGGCGCCTTCGCGTTGCTCTTCGGCTCGATCGTGATCGCGACCGCGATCTCCAGCGGACTGGTCGGCGACTCCCTGACGGTCCTGGATCGTCATGCCCCCGACGTCAGGTCCGCCCTGGCCTGGCTGGGGTTGGCAACCGTGGGTGGCGCGGCGACGGTCGCGTTCGTGCTCGGGTCGACCCTCGGGTCGCTCCGACCCTCGACCGCGGCACTCTTCGCTGGGGCCACCGCCGCTTTCATGGCCGCGGATCTGCTCCGACGCAACCTGATGGCCTGTCAGAGGTACTGGCGACTGGTCGTCGTCGACTCGATCGCCTTCGTGGCGAGCGTGGGGTTCCTGCTGGCCATCAGCGGCACGGGACTGGTGCTCGACCACTTCGTCGCGGCTCTGTTGCTCGGGCAGGTCGTCGCGTGCGTCGTGGCGTGGAGGTCACTGCCCATCTCCGAGCGGGTACTCCCCGCCCGACAGTGGGGAGATGTCAGCGCCGTCGTCTCGTTCGGCTCGTGGCGTGCCGTCCAGCAGTTCGTCCGGCCGACGACCTTGAACCTGATGCGCTGGCTGGTGCTGATCACGGCGGGCCAGGTGGCGGTCGGTCAGCTGGAGGCAGCGCGGCTGTTCGTGGCCCCGGCAATGCTCCTCGTGCAAGGGCTCGGCGCCTACCTCTTCTCCTCGTACGCCGCTGGCCGGGACGAGCCGATGTCTCACCTCCTGCGTCAGGCCGACCTCGGAGCGGCTGCCCTGCTGGTCGGTTGCTGCTCGATCGGCGCGATCGCGACCGTGGCGATGCCACTCCTCGGACCCGTCCTCACCGATGGCCGCTTCGAGCTCGCCAGCCTCGCCGTGCTGGGCTGGGGCGTCTACGCGGCCTCCTGTGCCGTCGTACTCCCCTACGGCAGCCTCGCCGCTGTCCGTGGCGACCAGGCCAAGGTCTTCGGCCTCCGCGTGGTGGACGCACTGATCGGGCTGGGCGGCACCGCGGGCGCGCTGTTCTGGCTCGGGATGCCGGCGTCCGCAGCTCCGTGGCTGCTGTCGGGCGGCTCCTTCGCCGCGGGCATCATCTGTCGACAACGGCTGCTGGCACCGCGCCGTGAGGAGCCACCCCGTGTCCCGCAGGCGGTCGAGCGACCCCCGGCGCCCGTGTCCCGGCAGGCCCTGAGATGACCGCCACCGTCGCGCCCGTGGTGGCCCGCCAGCGCTCCGACCTGTCCACCGTCTCGCCGCTCGGCCGCCCGCCGGCTCGGGCGCTGCTCGTGTGTCTGCTCCTCCTGATCTCCTCCGTCGCCTGGCGCAAGGGCACGTACTACTCGGGCGACCTCGACGTCGTCGTGCTGAGCAAGGCCATGCTCAGTCTCGTCGCCCTGGCCCTGGCCGGCACGGCCCCACGGCAGGGGACGCCCTGGTCCCGGCTCCCATTGGGACCCATCCCCTGGATGGCCCTCTACCTCGCCGTCACGACGGTGGGCGGCATCCTGCACGGCAACGGCTTCGCGACCATGGTGCTCGGCGGTCGAGTCTGTATCATCACCGCCACCGCCGTGCTCCTGGTCCGCGCCTACCCTGCAGCGGCGATCCTGAGCGCCCTCACGTCGGCGATGCTGCTGCTCGCCGCCTTCGCATCGCTCACCGGGGTGGGCTCACTCGCCGCCACCGGAAGACTCTATGGCGGCGTGCCGCCGCTCAACGCCAACGAGATCGCCCTGCTGATCAGCGTGCCTCTGGTCTGCATCATGTGGCGGTGCGTCCACCGGTTGGCGACCTGGCGCGACGTGGCCCTGATCCTGCCCGCTCTCGGTGTCATCTGGCTCACGGGCACGCGGACCGGTCTGGCGGCGTTGGCGCTGGCCGTCATCGTCCTGGTGCTGATGGCTCCCCGGATCCCCGTTCCCCTGTTCTGCTCCAGCGTCCTGGCCGTCCCGATCCTGCTCTTCGTCCTGCTCTTCACCCCGCTCCTGACTGCGTATGTGACGCGGGGCGACACCGCCAGCGTGCTGACGCTCAACTCACGGACCGTGGCGTGGAGCGCCGCGCTCCACTATGCCGACACGCTCCCCGCGCAGGTGCTCGGCGTCGGTCTCGCGGTCAAGCAGATCCCGGTCTCCGCGATGTACCGCAACGCCCAGATCCTCGACAGCACCTGGGTCTCCGCATACGTCCAGTCGGGGGTGCTGGGGACGGCACTGCTGGCCATCCTGGTGCTGGCCACCGCTGGTCGGGTCATGGCCTCGGCTCCGCCGATGCGGTCGCTGTCGGTTGCCCTCCTCGTCCTGCTGGTGGGCCGAAGCTTCTTGGAGAGCGGAATGTTCGATGCGTCGGCCACCTACATCACCTTCCTGTTCGTCGCGCTGACCGTCCAACGTCCTTGCCGCCAGGAGACGCCATGACGTTCAGCATTCTCACCGTCTGCGCGGCCAACACCTGCCGCTCACCCCTGATCACGGTCAGCCTGGAGCGCGCTCTCTTCTCCCACCACCTCGGGGGCGACGTGGTCGTCCGCAGCAGCGGAGTGAACGCCGCGGCCGGGGAACCCGCATGTCGGGACATCGCCCGGCTCACCAAGGCGAACGGGATCGTGTCGAGAGTGCTCGAGCTGCATCGGTCCACACCGCTGACCGATGAGCTGATCGAGCGTGCCGACCTCATCCTCGCAGCCGACCGAGGTCTGCGCTCAGCAGTCGTCAGGCGCGGCCGCGCCCAGTCCGTCGATCGGACGTTCACGTTGCGCGAGGCGGCTCAGCTCGCCGCCGCAGCGTGCCGCGGAGTCGAGGGCCACACCACCGACCAGCGCCTGCGCAGCCTGACGGCACAGATGAACCACAGCCGCGGCCTCACCGACGTTCCCGCGATCGAGCGGGTCGCGGTCATCACTCGGCCGTGGCGGCGCATCTCGGTGCACACACACGACGTACCGGACGCCCACGGGGACCCCCAAGCCCCTCACGCAACCGTTCGCCGCCTGATCGTCCCGACCGCGGAACAGCTCGCGGGCCACCTGACCTCCGCCGCCTTCGGTCCCAGCAGATGAGCGAGCCGCTGACAGGCCCGACGGCACAGTCGGTGACGCGGGAGGCGCCGTCGACGCACGTGGAGCTGCGCCTGTCGCGTTCCGGGCTGCGCGGCTGGCAGGTCGAGCTGGCCCGCGCGCTCTCGCGGCTGCGAGGCACCAGCGTCGGCGCCACGTGGTCCGGGTCTCCCCTGTCACCTCCTCCCGCGCCGGAGCGCCTCCTCGGCCTGGAGCGTCGGCTCCATCGGCTCCCTCCCGCCGGCTCCGCGCGCGCAGACCCCCGCCAGCTGGAAGGACTCGCGGTGGTGCGTCCCGAGGCCGGCCGGATGATCTGGCTGGACCTGACCGGTTCCCCGGACGAGAGCACCCGCGGCTGGTCGGTCAGGTTCGATGGGAGCGTGGGCGAGCCCGCCGCAGCAGCCGCCCTGTCGTCCGGACGTTTCCCGGTCGTCGAGGTCGTCGACGCGGCGGGAAACGTGATCACCAGCGGACGTCCGGGCAGCGAGCGGCCGGGCATCACCGCAGCGGCCCTGGACGACGTACTGGCCGGCTGCGTCACCCTTGTCGTCGCGGCCGTTCGGGGCACCCCGCTGCGCCTGCCCGAGAGTCTCGTCGAGCAGACCGAACAGGGCGAGCGGGACGGACCACCGCCCGCCTGGCGGGCGGTCCGCATGCTCGCGAGGACACCCGCCATGCGCGCCTACCGGGCGGTCTACCGCACACCTCACTGGCGGGTCGGCTGGCGGTTCGTCGACGGCGAGGGGTTGGTCGACTCCATGCGACACCCCGCCTCCGGCTGGAACGACCTGCCCGATGACGGCCACCACTTCTATGCCGACCCCTTCCCCCTCGAGGTGGACGGCCGGACCTACCTCTTCGTCGAGGACTTCGACCACCGGGTCGGTCGCGGAGTCATCTCGGTGGTCGAGTTCGACGAGCGGGGACCGCTGGGAACCCCGGTCTGCGCCCTCACCCACGACGTGCATCTCTCCTACCCGTTCGTGCTCGAGGACGACGGCGAACGGTGGATGATCCCCGAGACCTCCGGGGCCGGCACCGTCGAGCTCTACCGGGCGACGGGGTTCCCGACCAGCTGGACCCTGGACTCGGTGCTGCTGCGCGACCTCGACGCGAGCGACGTCACCCCCTTCCGGCACGAAGGACGATGGTGGCTGTCGGCCACCGTGCGCGCCGGCGGATCGTGCTCGGACGCCCTTCACCTCTGGTACGCCGACTCGCTGCGTGGTCCGTGGACACCGCACGAGCACAACCCCGTCGTTCTGGACATCTCGAGCGCCCGTCCTGCCGGGCGGGTGGTGCAGCGTGCCGGCCGCCTCTTCCGGCCGGCGCAGGACGGGGCCGGTGGCTACGGCTCCGCGGTGACGCTGACCGAGATCGTGCACCTCGACCCGGCGGGCTATGAACAGCGGTTGGTCGCACGCCTCGCGGCCGGCGACGGGTGGTCGGGTCGCCGGCTGCACACGTTGAACCGGGCCGGTCGCCTGGAGGTCATCGACGGCTCCTCGCAGTCAGCGCGGTTCCCGATCAAGCGACTCCCCGGTCGCAGGTGAGGCGGTGCCCGCCCATTGACGGAGGCCCCGCACAATGGGACGGTGGCGTCTCGGTCGCGAGGGAGACGTATGTCGGGGTTGACGGATGGTCGCGCGCGCACGCGCGCCCTGCTTCTGGCAATGGCAGTGGTCCTCTGCCCCTTCGTGGCGACATCCGGCCCGTCCGCGACGGCCACGAGCACCTCGTCCACCGCGGCGACCGCCCAGCCGACGACGTTCCATGTCGCCACGAACGGCCGTGACTCGGCGAGCGGGACGCCGAGCTCGCCGCTGCGCACGCTCGGGGCAGCGATCCGCCGCGCCCGCTCCGGCGACCGGATCGTCGTGCACCGCGGCTCCTATCACGAGGAGATCGAGATTCCCGAGGGCAAGCGCCTCAGCATCCGCAGCGCGCCGGGCGCTCGCGTCTGGCTGGAGGGCTCCCGTCGGGTCACGAGCTGGCGAGGCGAGGGCGGCCTCTACGTCCACACCGGCTGGCGCGCCGAGTTCGACAGCAGTCCCACGTACAGCTGGGGGCAGCCGGACAACGAAGAGGAAGGCTGGGAGTTCGTCAACCGGCGCCATCCCATGGCTGCGCACCCGGACCAGGTATGGATCGGCGGACGCGCCCAGAGGCAGGTGGCCACCCGTAGGGACGTGCGGCCGGGCACGTTCTTCGTCGACGAGGCCGGCGACCGCCTCTACCTCGGCTCGGACCCGCGGGGGAAGTCGGTCCGGGCCAGCGACATCGCCAAGGCGGTCTCGATCCGAGGCGCCGGAAGCTCGGTGAGCGGCCTCGGCGTACGCCGGTTCGCGCCCTCGGTCCCGCACATGGGGGCCGTCACCGTCGAGGCGCCGGACGTGTCGCTGTCGGACATGCGGATCGATCGCAACGCGACCACCGGCCTGCACGTGATGAAGAGCGACGTCACGCTGACGAACCTCAAGCTGACGCGCAACGGCATGCTCGGCGCCTCGGCCACCTACGCGGACGGCCTCCGAGCGATCGGGCTCCGAGTCCGGCGCAACAACACCGAGCGGTTCAACTTCTCGCCCGTGGCCGGCGGGATCAAGGTCGGCCGCACCCGCGGCGTCCTGGTGCGCAACAGCGAGTTCAGCCACAACGCGGGCACCGGCCTGTGGCTCGACGAGTCGTCGTACGCCGTGACCGTCCTTAGCTCCACGATGCGGGACAACCTGCACCACGGCTTGTCCCTCGAGATCTCGGCGCGCGCCGTGGTGGCCGACACGGTGATCGCCGGAAATGCGGACGACGGGATCAAGATCAACGACACGAGTGACGTCTCCGTGTGGAACAACACGATCGTCGGGAACGGCCGCCCCGTGAACATCGTGCAGGACGACAGGGACCCCTCGGACCTCAGCACGCCAGGTCACGACCCGCGGCAACCGCGTCCCGATCCCACGATGACTTGGATCAACGGTCCGGTGCAGGTGCACAACAACATCCTGTCCGCGTCCAGGGCGGGCAACTGCCTGCTCTGCGTGGAGGACTTCTCGGAGCGGTTCAGCGCCGAGGAGATGCGGATCCACGCGTCCGGCAACGTCTACCAGCGACGCGACAGATCCTCGCCCACCTGGGCGGTGGTGTGGTCGCGGGGATCGGGCGACCCCGAGGTGTTCACCTCGGTCCGCGCCTTCCACGCAGCGACCGGCGAGGAGCCGCGGCATGCGGACCTGGTCGGCGTACCGGCGGTCACCTCCTCGCTCCGTGCCACCCACCACGTGACCACCCGCACCGGTGAGGTCGCCGGGCGGCTCCCGCGCCAGCTCGCCCTCCTGCTCGGGCGTCTGCCGGGCACGCGCCACCTCGGCGCCTGGTTCGACTAGAGGTCGACACGCCCCATCGGTCGCAGCCAGCGCCGGTGTCGATCGGGACCGCGCTCGAACGCGACGCCGTTCGTCTGAGCCGGGGCACCGGGGACCAGGGCTCCGGCAGGCCGCTCGGAGTCGTCGCCGTTGGCCGCCGGCCGCTGCGGCAGCTCCACCCGGTCCCGGCTCAGGTCGGGCTTGTAGTCGTGCACCCGTTGCCGTCGGCGGACCCGTTCCCGGGTGAGCACCGTGCCGAGGAGAACGACCCTGGCACTGCGCAGCCGCTCGACGGTGGTGGACACGTGCTCTGGTCGGGTGGAGAAGGCTCGGATGATCAGCACGACTCCGTCCGTCTGGTGGCCCAGGACGACGCCGTCGGTCACCGAGAGCAACGGGGGTGAGTCGTAGATGACGACGTCGAAGCGATCCCGCAGCGTGGCAATGAGCGACGCCATCGCTGCGGAGCCGAGTAGCGCCGCAGGGTCCGGGGGGAGCGACCCCGCCGGTAGGACGGTGAGCATGCCGTGGTTCCAGCTGACCAGCACGTCATCCAGCCGGCTGTCGCCCACCACCACGTCCGAGAGCCCGAGACTTCCGTCGATCCCCAGGAACCGTGAGACTCCCGGCCGCCTGAGGTCGGCCTCGACCAGGCACACCGACGCGCCGCTCTGCGCCCAGCTGATGGCCAGGTTGCAGGCGACGGACGTCTTGCCCTCTTCCGCCACCGACGAGGTCACGGTGAAGTGTCGTAGGTCGGTGTCCACCGTTGCGAACTTCAACGCGGTGCGCACCGTTCGGTAGCGTTCCGCCGACGCCGACCTCCAGTCGAGCGCGACCAGTGGTCGGCGCGCGGCTCCACGTTCGTGCAGCGTCGCGCCCAGCGGGGACATGTCGGTGAGCGAACGGACGTCGTCCGGCGTCTTGACCCGGGTGTCCAGATGTTGCCGCAGCACAGCGGCCACCAGGCCCGCCGCCAACCCCGCGGCAGCACCCAGGGCCAGGTTGAGGAGGATGCGTGGTGAGGAAGGCTGCAGTGGGACATTCGCGGGGCGCGCAAGAGACACCTTCACGTTGGACTGGCTACCATCGCGCGCCGTCTCGAGATCCTCGATGACCAACCCGAGCTGCACCGAGACGGCGTCAGCCAGCGCAGCAGCCAGGTTCGGGTCGGGGTCGGCGACCGACACGTCCATCAGGACGGTCTCGGGGGCACTGGCCACCGAGACCTTGCGCGCGAGCTGGCGGCTGGTCAGGTCCAGGCCCAGCTCTTCGATCACCGGCTCCAGGACGTCGGGGCTCTCCACCAGCGGTGCGTAGGACTTCACCCGCTGAACCGCGAACTGCGATCCCTGGAAGATCTCCCCCTGTCCACCACTGTCGACCGGCTCGGCAACGGTGACGAACGACGTCGCCGTCGCGGTGTACTCCGTCTCCATGGTGGCACTCACACCGAACGCGGCCAGCAGCCCGAGCATCAGGCCGGCCGTCCATATGCGCCAGCGCCTCTGCAGCAGTACGAAATACTCTGCAAATGTCACCGTGACCCCATCCTCGTCTCGATTACCCATGGTCGCCGGGCCCTCCGCCCGGCTCGTGTGTGTGCCTACTGCGTCGGCGACGCCGACAGCTCGTCGAACAAGCCGAGCACGGGGGCGTTGGTGGCCGAGCCCGACAGGTACGTCCCCAGACCAAGTCGCCCAGGCGCCTGGAGGACGGCGGTGCTGTCGCTGACCGACCTCGTCCAGGTGGCCGGCTCCCCGGATCCCGTGGCCCAGACCTTGGCCCGCAGGGTGGTCGGCGAGGTGCCGAAGGCCTGGGCGCGAACCTGCACCAGATCCCCCGCAGCCACCGTGAGTCCCGGGACCGTCGTCGACGCCAGGTTGGTCTCCGTGCCGTTCACGATCCGGCCGAGGGTCACCGTGACCGACCCGCCGGCCACCATCCGCACGTCGACGTAGTAGCGGTCGCCGCTCGCCAGCAACCTGGGTTCCACCGTGAGGTAGATGCCACCTCCGGTCGCCGCCTTGTCCGCCCCCACCCGGATCCTCACGTCGGTGTCCGACGACGAGACCCCAGCCAGCAGCGTCGCCGGCCCGGCACCCGGGCTCGACATGCGGATCCGGCCCTGACCGTTGGCGACCGAGAAGTTGGTCGCGCTGCCGCTACGCGTCCAGGCACCACCGAGGTCGGCATCCCCCCACCCGCCGGTCACCGTCCGGGCAAACGCGTCCAGCGCGAACGGCTGAGGTCCGGGCGGCGGATCCTGCACCTGCACCTGTTTCGTGACGGTCGTGGTCGCTCCGTCGTCGTCGGTGACGGTCAGCGAGACGTCGTAGGTGCCGGCCGCGGCATAGGTGTGGGACGTGGTCGGCGCGGTTGCCGTCCCACCGTCGCCGAAGTCCCACGAGTGCTGCGTGATGGTGCCGTCGGGATCGCTGGACCTCGAGTTCATCTGGGCGGTCAGTCCGGCCGTCGTGAACGTGAAGTCCGCGACCGGCGGGGTGTTGGGCGGAGGCGCCGTCACGGTGACCTGCTCGGTCCGCGAACTGGTCGCCCCGTCGTCGTCGGTCACGGCCAGGGTCACCGGATAGGTGCCTGCAGCCGCGAAGGTGTGCGTCGCGTTGGGCGTGCTGGCCGTGCCCTGACCGGCGAAGTCCCAGGCGTGACCGGTCACGGTGCCGTCGGAGTCGGTCGACGTCGAGGTGAACTGAGCGGTCAGCCCGCTCGTGGTCCACGTGAAGCCCGCGTCCGGCGCGACGTTCGGCGTCGGAGTGTCGGTGCCGGCTGCGTAGTGGCCCGCGATCTCCGCTGCAGTCAGCGCGCGCTTGTAGACGGCCACCTCGTCGATGTCGCCGTTATAGACGGTGCTGAGGGGTGCGGAGGGCCAGTTGCTGAGCGAGTCCCCACCGATGCGCCAGTAGCCGCGCGCCAGATGCTCTGCCGTGGTCACATCGGCGCGTTGAGCCACGAGGGTGCCGTCGACGTACAGCTTCATGCCGGACGGCGACAGGCTGGCGACTGTGTGGTGCCAGGCGCCGTTGTTGTAACTGCCGGGGCTGGTGACGACCTGACGGTTCTGGTCCGGCTTCACCCCGAACACGACCCGACCGGAGTTCGTGAGGTAGAGATGCCGGTCCATCTTGGTCGAGTCGCTGGCGTTGCGGTTTCCCCGACCCATGATCTTGCCGCCGGTGAGCGAGGTGGTCTTGAACCATGCCTCGAGCGTGACGACGTCCGGCGGGTAGTCGATCGTCGTGGTGGAGGCCCGTGTGGTGCTGAGCCCGTCGAAGCGGGCCGCGGTGCCGGGGTCGTTGCTGATGCCTCCGGGCACTCCCAGGGTGACTCCCGTAGCCGTGGTGGTCATCGGCCGGAAGCCCGCCGAGTCACGTAGCGTGGTCCCGCTCCCATCGTCGAGGCGCCACCAGTGGGTCGGCTCACTCGCCTCGACCGCCTCGACGTACGCACTGTCCGAGCCGGACGAGGCGACGGTGACGTTGGTCCACGGTGAGTTGGCGATGTTCCCGAACGGGTCGGTCACCGCCACGCGATATCGATGCACCCCGGGTGTGACCCCAGTGTCGGTGAACCCCATCCCGAAGTGGTTCCACCAGTGGGCCCGCACGCTGCGGGTGTGGATCAGGCCGGCTGCGTTCTGGTTGTCGCGGTACAAGCGGTAGGTCAGGTAGTCGTTGTCGATGTCCTCGTTGGTGGCCCAGCTGATCCGGACCTTGCCCGCCTCGGTCGAGCTGACGTTGAGCGGGTACGTCGTGTTGAACAGCGTGGGCCCCTCGTCGTTGGGGGCGATCGACGGCTTGGCGAAGCGCACTATGCCCTGCTGGTTCTGGCCGTTGACGCGGGTGAACTCACCCGCCATGGACACGTAGTTGGCGTTGCCGGTCACGCTCCAGGGCCCCTGGAACTGACCCGTGTAGGTGCCCGCGTTGAGATTGGGGTACCAGGTCAGCACCGACGACCTCGGGTTGCCCGCGAAGTTGTAGTAGCGGCGCTGGTCCGGCTCCCAGGTGACGGTTCCGGTGCGTTCGCGGCCCATCGCCAAGCCCCGGAAGTAGGGGTAGGAACCGACGCCGCCGTCTCCCTGCCGGACGCCGTCGATGTTCTCGCAGTAGTGGGTGTGACTGGCGGAGTAGATGACGTCACCCTCGGCGTGGATCGAGTACGAGTCGCCGTGACAGTCGTTGGCCCAGTGCACGGCGCCGTCGTTCCACGACGCGGCGAAGATCCCCTCCCAGGTACCTCCGACCCGGCCGAACGTGTAGCCACCGCCGTAGACGTAGTCGTCGTCCGAGGTGAGGGTGGTGATGGCGCCGTCCGACGTGCCGTTGCGGACGATGCTGTTGATGGCGAAGGGCAGGCTGGCACCCGTGGCCGCGTCGACCATGCCCAGCCCGTAGCCGGGGTTGGACGAACCGTTGAGCGCGGTGAACGAGCCGCCCACGGCGATCTTGGTGGCACTCGGGTTCATCGTCATCGCCCAGACGGTGCCCCCCGTCGCCGCCGGGGCCCAGTTCAGCAGGGCACCGTTGGACGCGTTGAACGCGGCGAGCCCTTGGCGGTCCTGGCTGCCGACGCCCTGGAAGTCACCGCCCGCGTAGACGGTGGTGTTCGTCGCGGCCAGGGCGGCGACGCCGGAGTTGACGGGCGGGTTGAAGGCGGCGATCAGGGCGCCCGTGGCCGCGTTGAACGCTGCGATCCGGCGATGTGAGATGCCGTTGACGGTCGTGAAGTCGCCGCCGACGTAGAGGCGGCTCTTGTCCGGTGACACTGCGATCGCGCGGATCTGGCCGTTGAAGGTCGGCGCGAACGAGTTCACCAGAGCTCCGGTCACGACGTCGTAGGCCAGCATGTTGGCGCGCGCGACCGTGTTGGATCCGGCTGGAGACCCCGCCGGGCGGGCGGTGCTGAAGCTGCCGCCGACGTAGACGCGATTGCCGATCATGGCCTGTGCCCAGACGACGCCGTCGATCTGCACGGTCGGCAGGGCATCGGCCGACACGGTCGCCGGCGTCTCAGGGTCGTTGGGATTCTGGGGAGAGGAGTCGGACACTGCGGGAGCATGGCTGCCCAGCACGGCGCCCGTCGCGGCGACTACTGCCAGCGCCGCCAGCATCGCGGTTGTCCTCGATCGACCGAACCAGCGTGGACGTGTCAACGTCGTTCCCTCCACCCACTCCGAGCATGTTTGGCCGAGCCGGCGCGCGCCGGCCCCGCAATGACGCTATGGATGCGGGCCCGGGCGGACGCGCGCTCTCCGCGAACACCACCTACATTGGGGATGTCGGGCCGGCAGTTCATTCGGCGGCACCGGCGAAGACCACGACGGGCGCCGCGGCCAGGTAGCTCACGGCGACGTGGAGGCGCTCACGCTCGTGCTCGGGTACGGCGAATACGTAGACAGCCGTCATCGAGCCGCCGGGCGACACGTCTCCCTCGAACCGCCGTCCACCCGGGCCGGTGAGGCTGGGCGCGGGGGTGCGATCGGCGCCGGTGGAGACATCGACGACAGCGCTTTCGAGGGAGACCGCGGAGTCCGAACCGTTCGACATCCTCAACGTGAGCCGCACGGCCGGACCCGCGACCTCCCCCGGCCCCCTCGCGACACCTTGCACACTCTCGATCCGCATGATGCGCAGCTTCATCCCGGTTCCGAAGTCGGCCGTCGCCGTCAGCGGCACCGCCGGCTCCGTGGTCACTTCCTCCACGGGCACGACCTCCAGCGAGCCCGGCACCGGAGCTTCCGCCGGGCCGGACGACGGAGCCGAGCCCGGACTCAGTGCCACCGCAGCAGTGTCATCGGGCGCGGCGATCTTTCTTGTCCCGCCGTCGTTGCCGGAGCCGATGAGCCAGACGAGCAGCCCCGCCATGGCCACGAGTGCGCCGACCATCCACACACTCCGGCGGACCGTCGGCGACATCGGACTCACGCGGACCTCCTCGGCGGCTGCTGCGTGCGACCCCAGCGGCTCTTCAACGTGCCGGCGCACGGTCGGGACAGCACACCGTGCCGCCCCGACGCGATCTGCCCCGACGCGGCGAATTCCCCAGTCTTGGGGATATGCGCGCACCACCCTTCGGAGTACGGGCGCGCGTGACCAATGGTCCAGGGATGGCCGACCCGAGAAAGCCTCGCAGGCGTCGCCGTCTCCGGCTGCTGCTGATCGCCTTCTGCGTCGTGGCCCTCGCAGCCACGGGCACGGCTTACTACCTCGGGCGCCAGATCGTCGCACCGATCGACCGGATCGAGGGGGTCTTCGGCGATGTACCGGGACACCAGCGACCGGCGAAACCCACCTCCGGACCCGGAGCGGAGGCCGTCAACATCCTCCTGCTGGGCACCGACCGGCGGTCCGAGATCGCGACCACGGGAGACCGCGCCGGCGCTGCCGCCTGGGTCCCCGGCGCCCAACGATCCGACGCGATGCTGCTGCTGCACATCGACGCCGACCGCAAGGGCGCCACGGTCATCTCCCTCCCGCGCGACTCCTGGGTGGAGGTCCCGGGACACGGCTACGACAAGATCAATGCCGCCTACTCCTACGGCGGCGCCGCACTGGCAGTGGCCACGGTGGAGAGGCTGACCCAGGTACGCGTCGACCATCTCGCCGTCATCGACTGGGAGGGCATCCGTCGACTCACCGACGAGCTGGGCGGGGTCACCATCACCGTGCCGGAGACCGTCTACGACTCGGCACGTGGTGTTACGTGGACGGCCGGCGTGCACGAGCTCGACGGCCAGGCCGCGGTCGACTACCTGGGCCAGCGCTACGGGCTACCCGCCGGCGATCTGGACCGCGCACGACGACACCAGAACTTCCTGCGGGTGTTGATGGTCGACACCCTTCGCCGCATCTCCGAGGCCGGGCCTTGGGAGATCTACGAGCTGCTGAAGGTGATGACGAACAACCTCAGCGTGAACGACGAATGGTCGACCAAGGATATGGCGAGACTGGCGTGGTCGCTGCGAGACCTGGGCGGCTCGGACCTGGCGTTCCTGACGGTCCCTGTCGCCGGCCTCGGCTGGGAAGGCCCACAGAGCGTCGTGCACCTCGACCTGCCGATGGGGCGACGGCTCTGGAGCGCCGTACGAGCCGACCGGGTGTCCGCCTGGCTGGCCGACCACCCTGAGGCGCACCTCGAGCAAACGGTGCGCTGAGACCGAGTCACGGCGCTTCGCCCCACTTCTCGTAGTGCGCGGCCGCGGCCAGCTGCGAGTTGACCCCGAGCTTTCGCAGCACCGAGTGCACCTGGCTACGCACGGTGGACGGGGCCACCCGGTTGTGCTCCGCGATCTGGCGCACCGAGTGGCCGAGGTGGAGCTGCCGCAGCACCTCGAGCTCGCGCCGGGTCAGCGAGCTCATCCGGGCTCGAGCGGCAGCGCGCTCTGCCTGAGCTCGATGCCACGCCTCCACCAGCTCCTCCCGCTCGGTCCCACAGTTCCACCCTGCACCCTTTCGGAGCTGGGTGATGACTCGCAGCAGGTCGGCCATGGTCGTACTGCTCTGCAGGATGCGGGCGACGCCGACCTCGAACATCGCTCCCCACAGTGGGCCACGATCCGCCTCGGTCAGCAGCAACCACCGGGTCGGGTACCTGCTGACCACATAGCGTGCGGCCTCGACCGCATCTTCTTCGAGGTCGCACAGCATGAGTGCCTGTTCCGGCGGCGGGGTGCCAGGTGGCCAACCCGTTGGACGTGCCCGAGGATCATCGGGCCACGGGATCCGAACGACGACGAGGTCGGTGTCGGCCAGCGCGGCGCCAACGGCCTCGGCGACCAGGGAACGATCGGATGCGACTGCGATGGCGACTGAGGCCCCGGTGGCGTTCACTTCGCGCCGAGTCCGACGATGTATCGACGCATGACATCGGCCCTCCCCGCGAATAGTCAGCGCTCCGCAATCTTGCCGCGCGACGCATCCGGCAAGTGTTCAGCGGCCGTTATGCCCTGAATTTGGGGATGCCTCCGGCCGCAACCGGAGCAATAGTTGCTTCAGGGCCGGGGGGCCCACGCTCACCAGCCGCTCCCCACCCGGATCGACAGCACAGTCGCTGCCTGTACCTATCCATCCCCGGGCCGGGCGCGACGCTGGACCGAACCCCATGTCGGCCGGCCGCTCCGGGATACGCGGCTGGTGAGCCGGGGCCGGGCGACTCATCAATTTGGGGTATTCGTCCCCGGTCCCCATGGCAATCGGTGGGCGCGCTCCTAGTTTCGAAAGATGACCAGCAGACCATCGCGTGGTCATCCGCCGCTATACGCGGGTGGCCCCCGGCCGGAAGACCAACGGCGGGCTGAGCGCGCCAGAACGGTCCCGTTGGCCGGCCTGCGCTACCCACGGTCGGTCTGGAGCTTCCAAGCGAGCGCCCTCGTCGCCGCGGCCATCCTGACCCCCCTTGTCGGCACCCTGCTGTTGGCACAAGATCTGCGCACCGTCAGCGGTGTGGCCACCACGACCCAGCTCGTGGTCCTCCCGATCATTCTCGGCGCCTCGATCGTCTTGTACGTGCAGTACCGCCTGACCGGCTCGAGCGTGGTGGCGTGGCTGACGATGTGCCTGACCCTGTACGCCGTCCAGGGAGTGATGCTGGCGGGGCTGAGGGCCGGGGAACCCGACCAGTTCTTCCGCCGTCCCGGATGGGTGCTGGTCATCGACCTGCCGGTCGCGGTACTCATCCTGGTCGCGGTCCGGATGGCTTCCCGCGTCCGACTTCCGGTCGATCCCCTGAGCTCGGGCCTGCTGCTCGGTCTGCTGGTCGCCGGCGTCAACCTGGCTGCGAACACCTTGGGTCCCGAGCTGACCATGACCAGTCCGCCGGCGGTCGTGGCCATGGTCCTGTTGGCCGTGGTGGGGTTCGCGATCGGTCTCACGGCGTACCGCATCGACGAGATCCCCCGTTGGTGTGCCCTCCGACTCGGCCTGGGCACGCTCGCCCTGGTCGCGAATCGCCTCGCCAGTCTCGAGAACGACAGCGCGGCCGTCGGCTCCGTCGCGGTGGTGACCGGCGTGCTCGGAGCCGTGCTCATGGTGAACGCCGCCGGCGCCGGTCTGCGGGCTGCCATCCAGGAGAACCGGCGCTCGCTCGCGACTCTCACGGACCAGGTGGCCGCGATGGAAGCGGACGAGCGCGACAGTCGTGCTCGCTTACACGAGATCACCAACTCCATCGCCAGCATCGCGGTGGCGTCCACCCTCATCCACGGGTCTGGCGACGTGCCGCCGTCCAAGCGTCAGAAGCTCGCGAAGATGGTGGAGTCCGAGTCGTGTCGACTCGCCCGGGTCCTGACCAACCCGGCCACCCTCCGAAACACGGTCCCCGGCGAGGAGTCGACGGCATCCACGAGTGACGCCGCCCCTCGGGTGGTCGACCTCGATGAGGTCATCAGGCCACTTGTCACCTCGCAGCAGGCGCTCCACCACTTCGTCGACTGGGAGCCCAGCGGCCAGCGGGCCGTGGGCGACTCGGACACCGTGGCCGAAGTGCTCAACATCCTGCTCGACAACTCCGCGAGACACGCTCCTGGCTCGCACACCAGCATCCAGGTGCAGCGCCGCGGAGACATGGTCGAGATCGCGGTCCGCGACGACGGGCCCGGCGTCCCGCCCGAGATTCGCTCCACGATGTTCGAGTGGGGAGGCCGTGGTCCGAACTCCCGAGGGCAAGGCATCGGGCTGCACCTCGCCTCTCGGCTGATGACGTCCGAGGGCAACACCCTGCGCCTGGAGACTGACCAGGCCGGAACATCGTTCGTGGTCTCACTGCCGGCAGCCGCGGAGACACGATCATGAGCTCAACGGGCTCCGTGCGTCCGGTGCGCCCCAACTCGCGGGTGCTCATCATCGAGGACCATGTGCTGTTCGCCGAGTCCCTCGAGCTCGCCCTGTCCCTGGAGGGCTACGACGCTCGGCGGCTGCAGCTCCCGTCGTACACGGGATCAACCGGGCAGATGCTCTCCACGGCGGTGCGGCTGCACCCGCGCGTCGTGCTGCTCGACCTGGACCTGGGCACGTTCGGTGACGGTGTCCGCCTGATCCATCCGCTGGCCCTGTCCGGGGCCAACGTCGTCGTCGTGACCGCTTCGGGCGACCGGTCCCGGTGGGGAGAGTGCCTGCGTCACGGCGCCCGCAAGGCAATGGCGAAGACCCAGCCCCTCAACGAGATCCTTTCCGTCGTGCGCCGCATCCACCAGGGTCTACCGGTTGTCACCGCAGAGGAGCGAGAGGCGCTTCTCCGGCAGTGGGAACAGCACCGCCAGGAGGTCGAGGACCAGCGACGCCGTCTGGACAGCCTGACCCCACGAGAGCGGGAGGTGCTCGCGAAGCTGAGGGAGGGGTGCCCCGTCCGCGATATTGCTCGCCAGAGCGTCGTGTCCGAGGCCACGGTGCGAACCCAGGTGAAGTCGATCCTGGCGAAGCTCGGAGTGACCTCCCAGCTCGCGGCCGTGGGACTCGCCCACAATGCAGGCTGGCGCCCCTCGGACCGGGACATGGGTCAATAGGCCCCACGGTGGCGAAGAACGGCTCCGACCGTCCGCCCGAGGATGAGAAGGTCCAGCCACGGAGTCCAGTTGTCGACGTAGTGGAGATCGAGCCGAACGGTCTCCTCCCACGTCAGGTCCGATCGTCCGGACACCTGCCACAGCCCCGTGATGCCGGGTCGCACGGCGAGCCGCCGACGCGCGTCCTCGTCGTACGCCGACACCTCGGCAGGCAACGCCGGGCGGGGTCCGACCAGGCGCATCTGCCCGAGCACCACGTTGGCGAGCTGGGGCAGCTCATCGAGGGAGTACCTCCTGAGCCAGCGACCCAGGGGTGTGATCCGCGGATCGCTCCGCATCTTGAACAGGACCTCGTCGCAGTCGTTCTCGAGGGGTGTGTCGACGAGCGGCCCGTCGGTCATCGTCCGCAGCTTGAACATGGTGAACATCCGACCGTCCTGCCCGACGCGGGGCTGGCGATAGATGGCCGGCCCGGGCGAACCTCGTCGGATCGCGACGGCGAGCAGCGACAGGAGAGGCAGTAGGAGCGCCAGGGCGACCACGGCGATGCACCGGCCCGTCCACTCGACGAGCACCCACACGGGGCCGGACCTGTTGGCGGCATGGACGCGGACCAGAGGCACCCCGCTGACGTTGCTGGCCGCAAGTCGCGCCGGCGCGACACCGAG
>JALZCZ010000356.1 GCA_030862825.1 Actinomycetota bacterium
CCATCGACACGTGCCGACGCAGCAGGTAGACCTCGGGCCCGGAGGCGCCCGGCCGCAGCAGCACCACGGTCGCGGCGTCGCGCGGCTCGGCCGGGTCGAGGGTGCCGGCGTCGTACTCCCTCGCGAGGTCGACCAGACGGTCCGGGAGCGGGACCGGCGGCAGCGGAATCCTCATCGCCTCAGACTTCGACGACGATCTCGACCTCGACCGGCGCGTCGAGCGGCAGCACGGTGACGCCGACCGCCGAGCGCGCGTGGACACCCGCGTCGCCGAACACCTTGCCAAGCAGCTCCGATGCGCCGTTGGCCACCACCGGCTGGCCGGTGAAGTCGGGCGTCGACGCCACGAAGGCCACGACCTTGACGACCCGCTTCACGGCCGAGAGGTCACCCACCTCGGCCCGGACCGCCGCGATCGCGTTGAGGGCGCACTGCTTGGCGCATTCGTAGGCCTCCTCCACCGACACCTCGGCGCCCACCTTGCCGGTGAGCATCAGCTCTCCCGAACGCAGCGGCACCTGACCGGAGGTGAAGACGAGGTTGCCGCTGCGCGTGGCCGGCACGTAGACCGCGACCGGCTTCGCCACCTCGGGTACCGAGAGCCCGAGCTCGGCGAGACGCTCCTCCGGGGTGCTCATGACTCGAGCGGGCGCTTGAAGTAGCCGACCAGGTTCTCCGGGTTCATGCCGGGCGCGATCTGCACCAGCTCCCAGCCGTCGGCGCCGAAGTTGTCGAGGATCTGCTTGGCCGCGTGCGTGAGGATCGGCGCGGTGAGGTACTCCCACTTGGTCATGCTCGGCACCCTACTCGGGGCCGAGGGGCGTCATCCCGTGGGCTGACGCCGACCGGTCCGGGTCCCGGCCGGCCGGGTCGAGGCCGAGGTCGAGAACGGCCTCTCCGACCGGGCCTGGGTCGACCTCCAGCTCGACGTCCTCACCGGCGCCGTGGTGGCGCTGCTCGGTATCGCGGTGATCATCGCGCTCGTCGGCATCGCCAACACGCTCGGTCTCTCGGTGCTCGAGCGCACTCGCGAGCATGCCGCGCTCAGGGCGCTCGGCCTGACCCGCCGTCAGCTGCAGGTCACCTTGGCGATCCAGGCGGTGCTGTTGTCCGTGGTGGCCACGCTGATCGGCACGACGCCGGGGGTCGCCTTCGCGTGGGTGGGCGCGCAGGCGTCGATCCAGCCGGTGATCGACCGCGCACCGGTCGTCTTCCCCCTTGGTCAGCTGGCGCTGGTGGTTCTCCTCGCCGGCGTCGCGGGGCTGCTCGCCGGGGTGTCGGGCCGTCCGGATCGCTCCGGCAGCGGGTCTCGCGACGGAGTGATTCGCCGACGTCAGGTACGGGAGCCCACGGCGTACCTCGCGTGGATCGCGTACGCCGACGGGCGGACCGAGAGGATCTCGAGATCCAGGTCCTGGTCGAAGCCCTCGAACAGCCGCTTGCCGCCGCCGAGCACGACGGGTGCGGTCGAGAGCGCCAGCTCGTCGACCACTCCGGCGGCGAGGGCCTGCCGGATCACGTCGGCGCCGCCGCTGACGCCGATGTCGCGGTCGCCGGCCACCTCGCGGGCGCAGGCCAGCGCGTGGTCGAGCCCGTTGACGAAGTGGAAGCCGGTCTCGGGGTCCGGCTGGTCCTCGATGCGGTGCGTGAGCACGATCAGGGTGCCGGGAAACGGGTTCTGACCACCCCAGGCACCGGCAGCGTCGTACATGCCGCGGCCGACGATGCCCGCGCCCATGTTGGTCACGAGGTCGTCGTAGTGCGCCTTGTCCTCGCCCGACATCTCCCCGGCGTCGCGGGCGCTCTCGTAGGTCCAGGGTCCGCCGAAGACCCAGTAGTGCAGCCGCTCACCGCCCGTGCCGAGACCGTTGCCCGGCCCGTCGTCCGGACCGGTGATGTAGCCGTCCAACGACGTGGTGATGCTTGCGATGACCTTGCCCATGGAGTCCTCCTGTGATGACCGTATGCCGGTATCGACGCGGGCCGACGGTCAGACTCATCGGCGAGCGCTGGCCAGCCACTCGTCGAAGGTCTGCCGACCACGTGGCCCGTCGGTCGACGGCAGCAGCGCACCCGACCGAATCCCCTTGCCGGCCCCCGGCAGCCAGACCGGCACCACCCGACGACCGCTACGGTGGTTCCTCGCCACCCGACGGGCCAGGTCGACCATCTGGTGCGGCTCGGGTCCGGCCAGGTCGGGCACGCGGCCCGAGGGCCCCGCCTCGGCGAGGTCGACCAGTCGCTCGGCGACCTCCACCGCCGCGACCGGCTGGCTCAGCATTCGTGGCACCAGCGAGATCCGGCCGATCCGGACGAACTGCAGCACCTGTACGGCGAACTCATGGAACTGCGTGGCCCGCAGGATGCTCCAGGGCACCTCGCCCTCGGCAATCAGCCGCTCCTGCAGGCGCTTGCCCTGGTAGTAGCCGAGCGGTACGTCGTCGATGCCGACGATCGAGAGCGCGATGTGGTGGGCGACGCCGGCCTGCTGTTCGGCTGCCAGCAGGTTCCGGGTGACCGAGCCGAAGAAGGCCTCGGCCGCAGCCCGCTTCTGGGCGGTGTGGTTGCTGGTGTCGATGACCGCGTCGGTGCCCGCGAGCCGATCGGCCAGCCCCGCACCCGTGGTGAGGTCGACGCCGAGGGAACGCGCCAGCTCGACGACCTCGTGGCCACGGTCGCGCGCGACCTGCACGACCTTCCGGCCGACCACGCCGGTGGCACCGGCGACAGCGATCCTCATCGTGGTTCCTCCGTCCGACGAGCGGCACCTGCGAGCAGCAGCAGCGCGAGCAACAGCGTGCCGGTCAGCGTGGCCACCTGGGCCACCGCGTCGAAAGCATCCAGCTCACCGGCATGCGCCGCGTGGTAGCCGAGGTGCGGCCCGCTGAACGTCGTCCACGCCGCGGCGACCACGAGCGTGACATGACGCTCTCGCCAGATCAGCGCCAGCACCCCGACCACGGCCAGTGCCAGGTAGAAGGCGCCGACGTCGCGCACGAGGTGCTCGTTGTAGGGGCCGTCACCGGCGACCCAGGTCCGGTTGAGGCCGGGGAAGCTGTCGTAGAACGACCGCGGGAACGGCGCCGCCCAGGCGCCGACGTACACCGCCGACGCGGTGAGGACGGCCAGCATGACCGTCTGTGCTCGGGTGCTCATGCCCAGACTCTGGCAGCAGAGGGCGGCGGTTGTCGGCGACCGCGGTCACACTGTTGCCATGGCGTACGACGAGGACCTGGCCGACCGGATCCGCGAGCTGGTGAGCGCGCACGGGAGCGCCGAGGAGAAGAAGATGTTCGGCGGGCTGGGGTTCCTGCTCGGAGGCAACATGGCGGTGTGTGCCAGCCACGACGGCGGGCTGCTCGTGCGCACCGACGGCGTCGGCTTCGAGGCGCTGCTGCGCGATGAGCACGTCGAGCCGATGGTGATGGCCGGGCGCGCGTCGAAGACGTGGCTGCGAGTCGCCCCTGAGGGCGTGCGCACGAAGCGTCAGCTCGAGCGCTGGGTGAGCCGCGGTGTGGCGACGGCCACCGCGCTCCCGCCCAAAGGCTGAGCTCAGACCAGCTCGGGTTCGGTCTTCTCGCGCACCTCGTCCTCGGTGACGTCGGGGGCGAGCTCGACGAGCGTGAGCCCGGCAGGGGTGACGTCGATGACGGCGAGGTCGGTGATGATCCGCTGGACGACGCCGCGGCCGGTGTAGGGCAGCGAGCACTGGTTGACGATCTTGTAGGTCCCGTCGCGGGCCACGTGCTCCATCAGCACGATCACCCGCTTCGCGCCGTGCACCAGGTCCATCGCGCCGCCCATCCCCTTGACCATCTTGCCGGGGATCATCCAGTTGGCGATGTCGCCGTCCTTGGAGACCTGCATGGCGCCCAGGATCGCGGCGTCGATCTTGCCGCCCCGGATCATCCCGAACGAGGTGGCGGAGTCGAAGAAGCTGGCGCCGCGCCGCAGGGTGACGGTCTCCTTGCCGGCGTTGATCAGGTCGGGGTCCTCCTCACCCTCCAGCGGGTAGGCCCCGACACCGAGGATGCCGTTCTCGGACTGCAGCACCAGCTCCACGTCGTCGGCGACGTAGTTGGGCACCATGGTCGGCAGCCCGATCCCGAGGTTCACATACGAGCCGTCCGTCAGCTCACTCGCCGCCCGGGCGGCCATCTGCTCCCGCGTCCAGGCCATGTCAGGCCTCCTCTCGGGGTCGCACCGTGCGCTTCTCGATCCGCTTGTCCGCGGTCTGCTCCGGCGTCAGCGCCACCACGCGCTGCACGAACACACCAGGGGTGTGCACGTGGTTGGGGTCGATCTCGCCGGGCTCGACGAGGTGCTCGACCTCGGCGATGGTGACCCGCCCGCACATCGCGGCCAGCGGGTTGAAGTT
The DNA here is from genome assembly GCA_030862825.1 of Actinomycetota bacterium. GTDB lineage: Bacteria > Actinomycetota > Actinomycetes > Propionibacteriales > Nocardioidaceae > Nocardioides. The sequence goes on from JALZCZ010000356.1 coordinate 4,379, forward strand.
GCGCGCGGAGTCGCGGTAGACGAGGTTGCCGTGCCGGTCGCCCCGCCAGGCCCGCACCAGCCCGAAGTCCGCGATGATCGCCTCCTCGAGCACGAACTCCTTCGGCCCGTCCGCGGTCTCGAACGTGCGGGTGTCCTTCGGCGGCGAGGAGACGACCACGTTGCCCGCCTCGTCGTACTTCCACGGCAGCCCGCCCTCGGCCACCTGGGTGCCACCACCGGTCGCGGTGTAGAACGCCGGGATCCCCGACCCACCGGCCCGCATCCGCTCGGCCAGCGTGCCCTGCGGCGTCAGCTCCACCTCCAGCTCCCCGGAGAGGTACTGACGCGCGAACTCCTTGTTCTCACCCACGTACGACGAGATCATCCGCCGCAGCCGCTTCGCCATCAGCAGCCGGCCCAGACCCCACTCGTCGACACCGCAGTTGTTCGACACTGCCTCCAGATCCGAGACCCCGGACTCCAGCACGGCATCGATCAGCACCGACGGGATCCCGCACAACCCGAACCCACCCACCGACAACGTCGCACCCGTCGGGATGTCCGCCACGGCCTCCGCAGCCGAGCCCACCAC